>CAUTZD010000001.1:0-105545 GCA_963542825.1 uncultured Acholeplasmataceae bacterium
TTTGAGACAAAATCACGTGTTAATAGATTGAGACAAAATCTGAAGTTAATCACACTGAAGTTAATCACATATAAATTTATATTGACATTTTTAGCTTTTTTGAGTATATTAAAGCCGATACGTTTATACCACATTGTGGCCCATAAAATATTTATGGAGGAAAATGATGAAATCATTCATGCAAAAGAAAGAAGAAGTTAAGAGAGTTTGGTACGTAATTGATGCTACTGACCTAGTAGTTGGTCGCCTCGCCACGGAGGTTGCTAATCTATTACGTGGTAAAAATAAACCAACTTTCACACCCCATATTGATGGTGGTGATTATGTTGTTATCACAAACGCTGAAAAAGTACGTTTTACTGGTGACAAACTACAAAAGAAAATTTATTATAAACATTCACTTTACCCTGGTGGGTTAACAGCGATGCCAGCGGAAGAAGTTCTTAAACGGAAACCTGAACGGGTTTTAGAAGAAGCCGTTAAAGGAATGCTTCCTAAAAATCGAATTGGTGCAGATATGTTTCGGAGGCTCTTTGTTTATGTCGGACCTGAACATAAACAAAAGGCACAAAAGCCAATTGCTTATGAGGTCAAGAGGTAATCTAAATGGCAACAAAAATTAAAAAAGTTCAATATTATGGTACTGGAAGAAGAAAGTCTTCAGTTGCTCGTGTTTATTTAGTTCCTGGAACTGGTGTTATTACAATCAACAAAAGAGCATTTGAAGAGTACATTAATTCGCCAGCAACACGTCTCGATGTTTTACAGCCCCTTGAATTAACTGGAACTTTAAGTAGTTACAATATCAATGTTAATGTTACAGGTGGAGGCATTACTGGCCAAGCCGGAGCCATTCGTCATGGAATTTCGCGGGCGCTTTTAGAAGTTAATCCTGATTTTCGTTCACTTCTCAAAAAGAAAGGATTTTTAACTCGTGACCCTCGTAGTAAAGAAAGAAAGAAGTACGGTTTGAAGAAAGCCCGGAGAGCTCCGCAATTCTCAAAACGTTAGTTATGTTTTTAAAAGCAGGAATTTTCCTGCTTTTTATTTCCCCAATATTTTTAGAAAGTAGTGTATAATAAAATAAGTAAAAATAGATATGAAAATTTTTAATTCCTTAACATTAAATAAAGAAGAGTTTTTACCGAAAAAAGAGATCAAGATGTATGTCTGTGGTCCAACAACTTATGATGATATCCATGTTGGAAACGCCCGTCCAATTGTTTTCTTTGACACGGTTAGACGCGTCTTAGAATATCTTGGCTACTCTGTTAAAAGTGTTTCAAATTTTACGGACATTGACGATCGGATCATTATAAAAAGTAAGGAAAAAGGGTTAACGGAAAAAGCGTTCACGGATTATTTTATTAAAAGGACTATAAAACTTGAAGAAGAACTTAACTGTCTTCCCCACTATAAACGCCCACGGGTGACAGAATATATTAAGGAAATTATTAGTTTTATTGAGAAGCTAGTCAGTAAAGGATTTGCTTATAAAAGTGGAAGTGATGTTTTATTTTCGGTCGATAAAATTCCTAATTATGGGGAAAGTTCACACCAGGATTTAGAAGCTCTGTTGAGCGGTGCTAGAATCGAAGTTAACGAGGAAAAGAAAAATCCGCTTGATTTTGTTTTGTGGAAAGAAATAACTGGAGGCATAGCCTGGGACTCACCTTGGGGTAAGGGCCGTCCTGGATGGCACACGGAATGCGTGGTAATGATTAACGAACTTTTCGGTTCTAAGATTGATATTCATGGTGGTGGTCTTGATTTAAAGTTTCCCCACCACGAGAACGAAATTGCTCAGTCACTTGCTATTAACTCTCATAAAATCGCTGATTTTTGGATGCACAATGGTTTAATAACGACCGATAAGAAAAAGATGAGTAAGTCTTTGGGGAACGATTTAAAAGCATATCAGCTTCTCGAGGAAATCGGGTTCGAAGCGTTTCGGCTTTTGATTCTTTCTTCGCCATATAGACAGCCGTTAATCTTCAACGATGATACACTTAAACAAGCAGAGAGTCTCAAAACGAAATTTTTAAAACCATTAAATTTATATCGTAACCTTTTAGTACTAGAGAAAAAAGAACTAAAGGAGCTCAAACCTATAAAAAGTGATTCTTTTCATGAGGAGTTTCTTGAAGCTATAAACGACGATTTTAATTTCGCTAATGTCTTTACGCTTCTTACAAAACTTAGCAAAAAAATAAACGAACAAATAATTACCAAAAGTTTTCAAGAAGAAGACCAGATTGTTTTTAAAACCTATGAAGAGTTCTTAATGGTTCTAGGTCTAATTAAAGGCTATAAAGAAATTACAGAAGAAGATATTAAAAATTATCAAGAATGGAATAAATCTAGGGAAAATAAAGATTTTCTAAAAGCTGACGAATACAGGCAAATCTTATTTAAGAAAGGTCTCATCTCATGAATGGCGGAGCTTTAGCTTTTATTGGTGATGCTGTTTATGAACTGTGGATTAGAGAATACTTAATTAAATCAGGTAATACAGTTTTAGAAAAACTAAACGCTGAGAAAGTTAAGTTCGTTTCGCAAACAGCTCAGCTTGAAGCTGTTAATAAACTCTTACCATTTTTTACAGAAGAAGAACTAAGTATTTACCATCAAGGGCGAAATTTTAAATATAAAAACCGCAAGGAAAGTTATATTAAAGCTTCAGGTCTTGAGGCGGTCATTGGTTTTCTTTATTTAAATAATAAAAAAGAACGCATCGACGAGCTTATGGGGAAAATTGTTAGGTGGATTTATGAGTGAAATTAGTTACGGTAAAAATGCTGTTTTGGCACTTTCCAAAGCAGAAATTGAAAAAGTATATACAAACGGTAATGATACAAAACTTCTCAACCATTTTAAAAGTCTTGGTGTTAGTGTAACTGTAGTAGGTAATCGTGAACTTGACCAGATGACAAAAAGCGGTAAACACCAGGGAGTTGTTGCACTTGTTAAGGAATTTGTTTATGATAGTTTACAAAAGCTTATTTTGACAAAAAAGCCAGTAGTCCTGCTTGATGAAATAACTGATCCTCATAATGTGGGGGCAATCATTAGAACGGTAGCGTGTGCAGGCGGTGCGGGAGTTGTTATTCCAATAAACAATAGCTGTTTAATAACACCTTCTGTACGAAAGGTTGCTAGCGGCGGCTTGCAAGATGTGATGGTTGTAAAAACGCCTAACCTTAAAGACACGATTAACGAGCTTAAACAAAATGGTTATTTGATTGTTGGTTCAGCCTTGCTTAACGCTGTTGATTATAAAACTATCGATTATCCAAATAAAACTGCTCTCATAATGGGCTCTGAAGATAAAGGCATTAGTCCAACGATTTTAAAAAAATGTGATCAGATTGTTAAGATTCCAGTAGAAGGAACAGTTGATAGTTTGAATGTTTCGGTTGCTACTGGCATCCTGCTTTACGAAATAATTAAATAGAAAGGATCTTTTTAAAATGCTTAAATATAACGATAACGAATTGTTGTATTTAGCATTAGAGGGAAGCGAAAAGGCCTTAGAATATTTAGTCGAAAAATATGAACCGCTTATTAGAAAACGGCTCACTCTTTTTAAAGTGAAAAAAGACCGCTTGGAAGATTTCTTCCAGGAAGGAAGAATGGCACTAATTAAAAGTATTTCTACTTTTAATCCATTAATTGGTAAAACTTTTAACCGGTATTTTGATCTTGTTTTACAAAGGCGTATCATTAGCATTTTTCGAAAGGAAGCTCATTATTTTTATAAAACAACGTGTGAAGAAGAAATATATATTTCCGAAAGGGCTACGGTTTACGATAGTTTTCTTGTGAACGATTTAAAACTTGAAAAAATTGAACAAGATGTTTTTTACTGTAGGTTTCGGGAAAAACGAAGACCAACAGAAATTGCTAAACTTTTAAATATCGATATTAAAAAAGTTTACAATGTTCTCTTTGCTATCAAAAGCAAAGGAAAGAAGTATTTTAAGGATAACGATAAATAGTTATCTTGTGAATTCTAACTTTGAATATGAAATTCAAAACAATTTTTCTATCTAAAACTAATTGACATTTGTTAAAGTTTTGGGTATTATTTATGGAGGTAAAAATGCGACAGCGTGTCATTCTAATTTGTGAGGAATGTTTAGCTCGCAATTATCAAACAATTAAGAAGGTTACTAACGAACGGTTAGTTCTAAAAAAGTTTTGTGTTCATTGTAATAAGCACACAATACATAAAGAAACAAAATAGGAGTTATAGTTAATAATGGAAGAAAAAGACAAACAAATAGTTGTAGAAGAAAAACAGCCAAAGAAAGTAAAGAAAGAAAAACCAAAAACTGAAAAGAAGGGTCCTAGCGCTTTATCAAAAGTTTTTAAGAAAGAATATTCTTTTGAAGGTTTCTTACTTTTATTAATAAGTTTAGTGGCGATTGTCATTGGTGTTTTGCTTCTTACTCCCAAAGGCAGTCCAACCCTTAAAATCAGCGAAAGTGTATTCTTGATTGGTACTTATCCTAGTGTTTTTGCTGGTATCTTAATTGGTCTTGGAGCGATTAGTTTAGTTATTGCTATTTGGCCATATTACAAACCATCAATCTCAGAAATTCGCCGAATTACTTGGGCCACTAAAAAAGATCTTCTAAAAGATTCGGCAGCAACGTTCAGTTTTAGCTTAATCATGATTCTCTTTTTCTTTTTAGTTGATTTAGGAATCGTGGCACTATTTAGTTATATTGCGACGATTGTTCGTTAAGGATTAAATAAATGCCAAACGAGAATTTGATGCGCTGGTACGTTATCCAAACTTATTCTGGTTCGGAAAATGGTGCTAAAATAAATATTGAAAATAAAGTAAAGTCGCTCGGACTTGAAAATTATATTTCTGAAGTTTTCGTTGCGAATGTTTCGAAAATGGAACGAAAGAAGAACGGCCAGTTAAAAGAAGTCGTTCATAACAAATATCCGGGATATTTATTTATTCGGATGATTGTTACCGATGAGACATGGTTCATGGTACGTAACACTCAGCTTGTTACGGGTATTTTAGGATCATCAGGAGCTGGAGCGAAACCTGTTCCTATTCCTGAAGAAGACATGCGAACAATTCTCAAAGAATGCGGAGCGATCCAAATGCCAACATTTGCTGGTAAACCTGGTGATGAAGTTAAAATCTTGTCAGGTGCTTTCGCAGGAGCGACAGGACAAATTGAAACAGTTGATGAACAGAAGGAAATCGTTACGGTTTTAATTGATGTGTTTGGACGATTGACACCAACTGAAGTTAGTTTTGCTGATGTTCAGTTAAAAAATTAAATTAGACCGCTATGGCGGTCTTTTATTTTGGAGGTAAAAAATGAAATTAGTAGCTCATAAAGGCGGTAAAGGAAACTTTGTTCAAAACACCTTAAAAGCTTTTGAATCAGCAAAAGAGCTTGGATATAAATATGTTGAGTGTGATATTCAGGTGTCAAAAGATGACGTCTTTTTTGTTTGTCACGATAGCGAGACTAAAGAATATCTATTTAAAGAAACTGGTAAAGTTTTCGCAGAGATGCCGTTTTCGGAGATTAAAAAGCTTACGATGTATGAAGGGGAGTTTCATGATAAAGTAACGCCATTACGTGATCTTTTAGCGTTTGTTAGAAATAATAGTTTAGAGCTAATTATCGAAGTTAAAGAAAACGCGAAAATGAACGAAAAGAATTTCGGTTTAATTGAGAATCTTGCTCAGCTTGTTAAAAACTCAAAAGCCGAAGTGCAAATCTTATCAAAAATCAAAAACGCTCTTTTAAAAGCCCAGACTCTCGAAATGAAGACAGTGCTTCTCATTCATAAAGAGGATGATATTGATAAGGAGATTATGTGGTGTATTGAGACAAAAACAAGCTGTGATGTCGAATGGCAAAGCCGTTTAACAAAAAAGCATGTCGGGGCAATGCACAATCATAACCTTGATGTTAATATGTGGACAGTCGATGATATTAAAGAAATGCCAAGGCTTCTTAAACTTCTTCCAGACTTTATCACATCTAATACTATTAAACCTAGCGACATCGAAGAAGATGAAGATCTTAAAGAATTAAGTGAAGCTCTAACAAGAACTGGAGAAGTGTTTGGCTATCGCTCGTTTTTCCCGGTTTTAAGAAACATGTTAATTGGCGTGGTTATTTTAGCATTAGGATTAACTTTATATTTTTTAAAGCTTGAAAAACTGAAAAACTTCCAAACCTTTTATTATGCACTCATGGGAATTGGTGCTTTAGTAGTAGCATCCTCATTTAGACATCTTACAGGTCCTTATAAAGCTTTAAGTTATGACAGGGAATATTTATACATTCACCACTTCACTTCAGTTCAGGCTCTAAAGTTTACAGACATCACAACCTGTGATGTTAGTAGTTTAAAAAGAGAAGGGACTACAGGTGAAATTGGAACACTTGAAATAAAGGTGCGTGGCGTCAGCAAAGTTTATAAAATAACTTTAGTAAAACAGATCAGTAAAGTAGCAAAGAAAATAAGTGAAATGCGGTATCTGAAAAATGTTTGAGACTTCCTGTAAACCCACGATTTTTAAAATTCTCAAAGTTTTTCTTGGAACCATGAGTTTAGGGCTTGGCTGTTATTTTCTTAGTCTAACCGACCTTGGTGGTGATGCTTTGTTTTCCTTACAAAGAGCGATACAAAAAACGTTTCAGCTCACTTTTCCTGATTTTCAACTAGGAATGGCAACGATTATTTTAAACTTATTGTTTTTTGGGCTCATGTTTTTAACAGGCAGAAAACTAATTGGACCTTCGACTTTCATCGTTGCTCTCTTTTCTGGTTGGTCGATGGTTGTTTACGATGAAATCAACAAATATTTAAATATCTTACCGAAAGTTAATGGTATAAGTTTTCATAGCTTTATGGTTTTTCTTCTAGGATTAATTTTAATTAGCTATGGAATTGCTACGTATGTCGGGGAAAACTTTGGGGTGGCACCATTTGAAAATGTTGTGGTTTTTCAAGCACGCATCTTTAGAATTACCTTTGGGATTGCTAAGATTATCAGCGACATTGAATTTATCGTTTTAGCGTTAATTATTAACTCAATAGTTTCCCAAAAACCATTCTCGATTTTTGGTTATGGAACGATTATAGCTTCCGTTTTAACAGGGCCATTGGTCGAAGGATTTAGCTTTCATAAGCAAAAATTCCCCGATTATGTTGCGATTAAAAGAAAGACATGGTATAATGTTTAAGAGTTAAAAAAGGAGAATAATAATGGCTAAATATCACATTTTAACTGACACCGCTTCTGACATTCCTAAAGATTTAGTTAAGGAATATGATATTCGTATTTTACCGATGTGCGTTATTCATAAGACAACATCGTTTCTCGAAGGTGTTAATTTAGATTTACCAAAACTCGACAGTTTAATTAAAGAAACTGGAGAACTCTCAAAAACTGCAGCAACAAGTCCTCAGACTTTTAAAGAAGTATTTGAAGCTTATCCAGAAGACGAAATCGTTATTTTCACAGGAATTGGTAGTGGCTTTTCCGCTTCCCATAATAATGCTGTAGAAGCTAGTAAAAATATGAAAAATGTTTATGTTATTGACTCGCAAACACTATCATCAGGAATTGCGGTCTTCGTTTTAAATATCGCTAAATGGGTAAAAGAAGGCAAAGAAATTGATGAAATTTTAACGCTTGCTAGCGATTTACGTGAACGCCTCATGGTTTTCTTTGCTCTTGATACTTTAGAATATATGGCAAAAGGTGGTAGGTGTTCTTCACTTCAAAAATTTGCTGCGACCCTTTTGAAAATCCATCCAATTATCCGTGTTAAAGACAACCGGGCAGGGGTTGGGCAAAAACCACGAGGGAAGTATGAAAAAGCTGTCGAAGTCATGAACCAAATGTTTAAGGATGATCTTGATAATGATAACGTTGACCCAGCTTTTGCTTTTGTAACGACCACTCTTGGTTATGAAGATCAAGAAGTTATGTATAACTTTGCTAAGCCACTTTCTAAAAACGTCAACCTTTTAAAAGGACAAGCAGGATGTGTTGTTTATTCGCATTGTGGTCCACGGACAACTGGGTACTGCTATGCTGTTAATAAAGTAAATAAAAAATAATAAGAAAGGAAAAAGTGTAGAACCAAAAAATTCTACACTTCTTTAAAATATGCAATATTTTGTAAAAGTAGATGGTATTAATGGTCTTCAAGCTGATGATAAAATAGCATACGTTTTTAAATACAAAGACCTTAAGGAATTAAAGAAACTTAAAAATGCAAATATTTTTCTAAATGGTCTTATCATCTTAGAATTTGAAGAAGCAGAGGAACTTTTTAAAAAACCAAAGACCTATTTTCTTGACCAGGTTAAAAGAGCCCTCTTTAAAATAGCCAAACTAAAAGCAGTGGGTGCCATTATTAAACTTCCAGTTTATAACGCAGAAGAACTAGAACTGTTTGGTGCTAAAACTCTAGATACTATTGCAAGGCTTGGTGAACTTTTAAACCTTCAAATATTTATTGATACAAAAGAAAACACTACTATGGACTTTATTTTTACGAACAAAACAAACAACAATTTATTATTCGTTTGTGATTTGAATACGGATTTAAAAGCTAATTCTAGTATTAAACTTCTTTATTTTGATAATGAACTATTCTTAAGTTTAAATAAAAATGACCAAAGTGATTACTTAACTAAACTTATGAAAATAGTTAATAAGCACTTCTTAGGAGTTGTTTTTAAGAATAGTTTAAACAACAAAGAACTAATAGAGATAATTGATGAAGAACTTAGTTAAAAATAAAGAAATACTTGCTCCTGCTGGCTCACCCGAGATGCTTGAGTATGCAATCCGTGGTGGAGCGGATGCTGTTTATGTTGGGGGAAAAAGATTCTCAGCGAGAGCTTTTTCTCCTAATTTTAATTTGGAGGAGCTCAAGGAAGCAACAGATAAATGCCATTTATTTGGTGTTAAACTTTATGTTGCTTTCAATACTTTAATCAAAGAAAGCGAACTAGATGAAGCAAAGGAGTATTTAAACTATCTTAATAAGATTGGCGTTGATGCAGTGATTATGACTGATCTAGGACTTATTAGTTATTCACTACAAACGTTTCCTCGGCTAAACATACACGCTTCAACACAGTTAAGTGTCACAACAATTGAAGAAGCAAAGTTTTTAAAAAAGCTTGGTGTTAAACGGATTGTTTTAGCAAGAGAACTAAATGAAGAAGAAATTACAAATATTGTTCAAAGTGTTGATCTTGAATTTGAAATCTTTGTGCATGGAGCGTTATGTGTATCGATGAGTGGTAAGTGTTTACTTTCAAGTTTCTTTGGTGATCGCAGTGCTAACCGGGGAATGTGTGCTCAGCCGTGCCGCCTTGCAAGCGAAAATAATTACCCCTTAAGTTTAAAAGATCTATCACTAATTAAACAAGTTAAAGATATTTGTAAGGATAAATTTTTAAGCCTCAAAATTGAAGGACGGATGAAACAAAAGGAATATGCATACTTTGCAGCTTCCGCTTATAAAAAAGCGATAAATGGTTTAGATTACCAAAGTGATCTTACTAATCTATCACTTATTTTTAACCGTGGTTATACCGAAGGGTATTATAAAAACAGGCCCGAAAGAACTCTTAGTTATGCTAACCACCAAGGGATACTAATAGGGCATGTTACTAAAGCTACGCGCGATGATACTATAATTAAAATAACTTTTAAACTTCAAAAAGGAGATGTTCTTAGAGTTAAAAGCTTTAAAGATGTGATAATTAATGTAAATAGCGAAACAAATGATTTTTTAGTTATTAACAAACAACTACCAGTTAAAACTGGTGATCTTTGTTTCTTAACAAAAAGGGAGTTTACTAAAGAAACGTTTGAACCCAAAAAGATTTTAATTGATATTAATTTTTACCAAGATTCTGAATATTCATACTTAGAGCTTAGTAAAGATAATATAAGCGTAATAGAAAAAATAGGGCATGCAAAGGAACATGTTTTATCACCAGGGCAAGAAGAAGAGATCAGAAGACGACTATTAAGACTTAATGATACGGCTTTTAAAGAAAATAAGGTATCTGTAAAACTTGACTATTTTGTTACTGGTTCAAGTTTAACTTCTCTTAAGCACCAAGCGATTTCCTCTTTAATTCGGAAACTAGTGTTTGTTAAAAAACAAATCCTTGGTGAATTTCATTACCCAAAACTTAAAGAATTTTGTTCAAAAATAACGCTTTTTTCTAGTGATAAAAGATACACGTTTGAACCAAGAGCCTTTAAAAATGATAGCTACGATTTTAAAGAGATGATGAATGTTAACGATAAAACCATTTTTAGTTCACCATATTTAGGAGTTTATAATCACTTAACGCTTACACTTTTTTTATCACTTGGTGTTAAAACAGTTTTCTTAGGAATCGAACTAAAATATAGTGAGATTAAAGAAATAATTGATAAGTTTAAAACGGTTTATGGTTTTCTTCCAAATGTTGGTATCTTTTTACATGGAAATCCCACTTTGATGGTTCTTAGAAAAACAGAGCTTAAATCGTTTGTTTTAAATGGTGAACATTTTTATGTTGAAGAAAAGGATAATTTATATTATCTTAAAAGTAAAAAAGTTCTTGATAATCGTAAAGAAGTGAAGAAACTTTCAGCGCTTGGGGTCACAAATTTTTATATTGACAGCGCTTTAAGTGGGGCATCATCATTTAGCTTTATGAAGCGCGGAGTTAAATAAAATAAAATTGTTTTATCTTGAAACTATAGTATAATTATATTAGGTAATTTTCAAACAAACCAAAGAAAGGAAAATGGTTAAAAAATGAAGGAATACAAATTAAAAGAAGTTCGTAATGTTGCGGTTGTTGGGCATTTAGGATCAGGAAAAACAAGCCTTGTTGAGGCGCTTTTGTTTGTTACAAAAGCGATTGAAAAGAAGGGTGAAGTTGAGAAAAAGAATACCGTTTCTGATTATACAGTAGAAGAACAAAGCCATTTGTCAACTTTAACAACAAGTTTTATTCCTGTTGAATACGATAACTTCAAAGTTAATTTTATTGATACCCCAGGTTCGGAAGAGTTTGTCGGTGAACTAGCTAACGCCCTCCATATTGCTGATGCAGCTTTACTCGTAATTGATGCTAGTAAAGGTGTCGAGGTTGGTACGGAAAGATGCTGGGACGAGTTAAGACAGCGAAACATTCCAACAGTTTTCTTTATTAATAAAATGGATAAGGAAAACATTAAGTTTGATCAGGTTATGGAACAAATAAAAGCTTTAACAAACCGGTCAGTTCTTTTCAACGTTCCAATTGGTAGTGGCGATAATTTTAAAGGTTTTGCAATGGTTTTAGAGAACCGCTCATATCTTTTCCAAAATGGTACCGTAGCCGAAAATGAAGTTCCTCAAGAACTTGTTGGTAAGGTTAAAGAAATTGCTGGTCAGTTAAGTGAGACGGTAGCAGAAACAAGTGAGGACCTTCTTGATAAATTTTTCTCAGTTGGGTTAACGGAAGAAGATATTGCTAAAGGCTTGCAGACAGCGATTCGCCGTGGTGATTTATATCCAGTTATTTTAGGTTCTGCTGTCAAAAACATCGGAATCAAGAGTATTTTAAAAGTAATCAATACTTATCTTCCATCGTTTGAAGATTTAAAAGAAGTTAAAGCACTCGATGAAAAAGGTAAAGAAATTAGCGTTAAAATATCTGAATCAGAACCATTTTCAGCATTTGTTTTTAAAACTGCCTACGATCCATTTGTTGGAGCGATTAATTCTTTCAAAATTATCAGCGGTAAAGTTTCGGTTGGTGATACAGTATATGTTAGCAATGAAAAGAAACTAATTAAGGTTCCACAGCTATTCCTCTTACGCGGAAAGACACAAATTCCTGTAACTACTGGGTACGCTGGTGATATTATTTCAGTAGCTAAAGTTCCAGAACTTGCTAATAGCTATACAATTTGTGATAAAAATAGAATCGTTGAGTTTCCAAAAATTACAACGTACTTGCCAACAATTTATGTTCGCATCATTCCTAAGGATAAAAAAGATGAAGAAAAAATTTCTCCATCTTTACAAAAACTATCAGCCGAAGATAATACTTTCGATCTTGTTTGGAACAAAGAAACCGGAGAACAACTGATTGGTGGTCAAGGAATGACTCATATTGCTTATATTCTTGAAAAAATGAAAAACTCTTTTAAAGTCGAAGTTGATACCTCAATCCCTAAAGTTGTTTACCGGGAGACGATTAGAACTAAAGCTGAAGCCCAAGGACGCCATAAGAAACAAAGTGGTGGTGCTGGACAGTTTGGTGATGTTTGGATCAGATTTGAACCGACTAGCGAAGATTTTGTTTTCGCGGAAGAAATTTTTGGTGGTAGTGTACCGAAAAACTTTCATCCTGCCGTTGAAAAGGGTTTACGAGAAATTTTAGAAAAAGGTCCACTTGCTGGATTCCCAGTAATTGGTGTTAAGGCAACTTTATATGATGGATCATACCATCCTGTTGATTCGAACGAAGCATCGTTTGTTCAAGCAGCGAAGCTTGCTTGGAAAAATGCAGCAATGAATCTTAAGCCAACAATTCTTGAGCCAATCATGAAAGTCAAGGTTATTGTTAAATCAGAGTATCTTGGAACAATCATGGGCGATATGACGAAACGCCGTGGACGGATTTTAGGAACGGAAGATCTAAATGGTGGTAGAACTGTTTTAACAGCTGAAGTACCAGAAAGTGAAATCCTTACATATACAACTGAGCTCAAGGCGATGACACAAGCTAGTGGTCATTTTACACGAGAGTTCTTACGCTACCAAGCAGTTCCTGAAGAATTAATAGCTAAAATTGTCAGTGAATATAAAATCGAAAGTTGAAGTTTTAAATATTGAAACGGTTTCTTCTAAAAATACAAACATTAGTGTTTATTTTCAGAATCATCCGGAAACTAAATATTTCTTTAAGTATTTACAGTCACATAGCTATGAATCGTATATTAATGGTATTGAAGCAAGAAAAGTCTACTTTATTAAGAAAGGCGATTGTGTTACTTTAAAACTATTTGAAGAAGAAAATAATGATGTCCTTTTAGTTAATGAACATTTAGATATTATATATGAAGACCGATTTATTTTGATTGCTAAAAAGCCAGCTAACTTATCGATTCATCCTAGCCATAAACATTTTATAAAGCACTTTTTAGGAATTGTTAAAAATTATCTAAAAGATTCCAATATTCCTAGTCCCCATATTATCACGCGCCTCGATTATCAAACATCGGGGCTCGTTATTATCGGTAAGTATAGTTTTGTCCATAATGCTTTTCAGAGAACGAAGATTACCAAGAAATACTTATTAAAAGTAAATGGCGATTTAAGTAAATTAAAACGAAAAGTAGAGAGCAAAATTAAAAGAATTGAAGGAAACAGTATTAAAAGAGAAGTAGGGGAAACTGGGAAACCGGCAAAAACTATTTTTAGAATTAAAGATAAAAAAAGAAAAATCATTGAAGCAACTATTTTAACTGGAAGGACGCACCAAATAAGGGTGCATATTGAAAGCCTCGGGTTAAAAATTGTTGGTGATAATTTATATGGGGATACAGGCGACATTATGCACCTACATGCATATTATGTGACTTTTAAACACCCATTTTTAAAAAAGAGAATAACTTTCAAAGATAACCCGCCATGGAGGTTTTTATGACCATAATCCTTAACCATTATTTTGGTCAAAACGTTTTAGAAAAACTAAAGGATAGTCAGATAGATATCGAGGCTAAACTTTTTGATGTGGGAACTTTAGGTCTTGACTTTTTAGGGGAAACAAGATTTTACCACAAGCGAAGATGGAACCGCCGGCAAAAATTTCTTTTTTCTTTGAAATCAATTAAGTATCACGATTTTATGGAAAGTATCATAAATGAAGCCAAAAAGAATGCGCTTCTTAAAAGCTATCTTTATGGTTTAACTGCTAATTACTGCTTATTTAGTAATCTCAATCCTTACCTAATTTATCAGCGGGGCGTTTATTTAAATAAGGTATCACGGAACAATGACTTTAAGTATCTCGATATTAAACTTGATAGAGCGATCGATAGTTTCCTTATTAAAACTTATTATAATACTGATCCTAATGTTTTACTTTTTGATTCGCGAATCATTAAAATGGATAAGTTTAATAAAGCGTTAAAGTATTCACTTGATAAATCATTTATTAGTGCCTATAACTATCGTTCAGGATACAGAACACTAAATAAAGCCTTTATCGAGCTAAAAGAAAATCTTCTATATTTATACGACCCTAAAGGAAAAAAGACTAAATTCTTTTCCCATTTTAACAAACAAGCAAACGGAACGAATTTAGGAGTATTTACTTACTATAATAAACTTTTAAAAAATGTTGACATTTTTAATGAACGTGGTCAAACATGGAAACACCTTCTTTCTCAAAATGAATATACTTATTCATTTTGGGAACTGTTTAATGCAAGTTTAGAAGAAGCAGTGAAGTTAATCAAAGAACTTGATAGTCATTTTAGCGGTAAAACAGAACTTGATCTTGAAAAAATATTTAATGATCATGACTTTATTTTGGCAAGTGAACTTGCATCAAAAACCGATATAACTTTACACAGTATTTTTAATGATCTAAAGTGGGAAAAGAAAAATGGTAATAAAAAGAATAGTTAGTTTAATAGCCGTTATTTTAGCTTGTTTTGTTTTAAGTTCTTGTAAAAAGAAAGGTTTTCAAGACCACCTTAATGAGACGTTAAGCGCTTTAGAAAAAGCGAAAGGCATCCATTATACTTTTAGTTTTAAGGAAACCCAAGAAGACGAACAAGAGCCAAGCCACACTTTAAAATTTGAATATTTTGTAAACTACGAGAAGCCACAAGTGATTCGCGAGTTTTTGTTTAAGGTTGATGGTAAAATCAAAGGCAAAGATTATAACTTCAAAGTCATCTATAAAGATCAAGAACTTAAAACAATTGTCAGTGATCGTGAAGTTTTTAAGAATACCCTTGAAAGGTTAAATATCGATACTGGCAATCTTAAGTATCAGGCATTTAGTATCACGAACTTTCTAAAGCCTTTTAAAGATATCTTTACAGAAGAGTTTGTAAAACTTTTAAATATTGAAAATCATCAATTTAATTTTGAAACTACTAATTTTAGTAAACTTGAGACCCATAAATTTAAAAGTGATTTTCAGGAAAATGTTTTGGAACTGGGAGGAAACTTTGTAGTTAAAAATAAATTTTTAGAAAATGTTTCACTTAATTATGAAGTTCTTAAGAAGGTAACAGCTACTACTAATAAACAGTTTAAGCGCGAACTTATTTTTAGTTTTGTTAAGATTGATGTAAATAATCAAATAGAGATTAATTTTTAGGAGGAAGACAAACAAATGGTTAAAGCAATGAATAAATTACATAAAGCTGTCAAAATCATTTTGGCATTGCCAGTTCTTGATGGTTTTTGTTGGGGCCTTTATCGTTTTGTTAAAGGCATTGAAAAAAAGGATCCACTGTTAATTATCGGGGGGCTACTTTGGTTTTTCTTGGGTATTTTTGTTTTTTGGATTGTTGATATCATTACGATTGCGATTTTAAATAAAGTTACAGTTCTTGCATAAAAAGGAAAGAAGAAGATGAAGAAAATACTAGGATTATTTGTTTTAACTTTTTTAGCTTTCGTTCTTACAGGATGTAAAACTAAGGTTAATCTATCTAATTACAAAAAAATTGAAAATACAACCGAGGCAAAAGCACAGCTTGAAAAGTTATCAAAAGTTAAAGAGAACCTCCATACTAAAGCAAACTACAGTTTTAATTTCAAAATTACTACAGGTACTGATGAACTATCATCAGGTCGCAAAACGACAATAAAAAGCACAGTTAATGGTAGGATTAATTATGAATACAGTGATACCACTAACACTCGTGATGTTGTTTTAGCAAGCGCCAAATTTATAAGCGAAACGCAAATTGAAACGCTTGGAAAGGTTAAAACAAGCCTTGATTTGCATGCTGATAGTGAATATATATATTTTGATTCAAAAATTCAAACAGAATCAGATAAGCCTAAAACTTTTAAGTATAAGTTTAATCATAAAAATGATGCTATTTTTAAAGGATTCAATCTATTTACAAAAGAACCTAGAGATTTTCTCTTTTTTGATAAATTCTTAAAAATGATGCCCAATAATTTTTTCGATCTTGGTCTTGAGGATCAGGAAATTTATATGCGCGGTGAAAGTGACACTGTCATTGCTTTTCGCGATGGGAAAAAAGAAAACGAAGGTATTTTCCTATTCTTTAAAAATGGTGTTTTTGAGAAAATGGTTATTAATTTAACAGTTTCTACAAAGGTTCCTTCCTCTAAGGTAACTATTGAAGGTGAGGTTTCAAAAACGATTTTTCGGGCTAAAAGGATATCCGAAAAAGCCAAAACTAGCTACGAAGAAAAAGACGTTCTTGATCTTCTTAGATAATTATTTTTTCCTTTACAATTTTACTATTTTATAGTATACTAAAAAAGAAATTAAAAGCACTTGTTCCGCTGGTTAGTTACTATGAACAAAGGAAGAAAAGGAGCATGTAAAATGAGTAGACAATTAATTGAAAAGGTAGAAAGTGAATTCTTAAAAAAAGACCTTCCAGAATTTAAAGCTGGTGATACTGTTCGCGTTCATGTTAAGATTCGTGAAGGTGAACGTGAAAGAATTCAGATTTTTGAGGGATTAGTTATCAAAATGCAAGGTGGTGGTATCAGCGAAACGTTCACTGTTCGTAAGATGAGTTATGGAATTGGTGTTGAAAGAACTTTCCCACTTCACACGCCAAACATTGCAAAAATCGAAGTTGTTACCGTAGGCCGGGTTAGACGAGCTAAACTTAACTACATTCGTAATCTTTCAGCTAAAGCTGCCCGCATTAAAGAAAAACGCTAATATGAAAGGTAAAACTATCACTTTGAAAGTGATAGTTTTTTTGTTTTTCAAATTATTTGCCTAATATTTGCTTTATTAAACAAGAAAATATGGTATAGTTTTATTGAGGGAGGATTTTATTAAAATGAAATCTAAAACCAAAAAAATTGTCAAAGGTTTATTTTTTAGCATTTTTGCTTTTTTTGCCTTGATGTTGCTGCTTTTTCCTGCAAATCTTAAGGCTTGTGAGGAATGTTTAACAGAAGAAGATACACAATTGTATAACGTTTCTGAACAAATCAATGAAACAAATTTCGAAGAAAACGAAATGGAACCGCTCGGATCAAGTTTAAATATGGATGACTACTATGGGATTGAAGGAGGATTAAAAACTAAACCAATTTTAGATATATATGATTTATTAGAAAAAGTTAAAATTGGTGATATATATTTTGAAAGAAAAACAAAAATTCCCCTTGTTAGACACGTTGCAGTTGTTACTGGAATAAAATATGATAGTCATTATAAAAGATATTATATTGAACTTACTGAAAATGCACAAGGTTATAATGTTTGTCGTGGTATGCTTGATGATAAACGTTTCTTGGCTAGAGAAGGTAGTCTTTTTCGTATGAAAAATATTTCAAGTTCGGGGGTAGATGCTGTTTTGAATTCCCTTAGTGGGGACTTAGGAAAACCATATGACTTTTTTACATTTAATTGTGCAGGATTAGTTTACAAAGCTTTTAAAGCGGCAGGATATACATTACTTAGTGATTTTGATCCTTCAACACTAATAAACGATGATAGATTACAAAAATGTCAAATTGGAGAACACTCTTGTACTACTTTAAATTATTATTCAAGTTATAGTATAATTGATGAACATTATCATAGAACAACTTGCTATTGTGGAAAAATTTATGAGCATTTTCACGTTACATCAAATAGCAGTTATTGCATATTTTGTAATTATAACCTTGGTAATGGTGGAGGCCCATCTATCGAATTTCCTTTTTCTCGAAAAAGCAAATTAACAATTTTCGATATCTATATCAAGAAAATATTTGCTAGAAATGTTGTAGAGGCGGAAGACAAGTATGAGTATATCTAAGGAAACAAAAACAAAGTTAAATGCAGTGCTTTTAGTAACTTGTGCAATTAGTTCTTTTTATTATGCGTTTTATTTAAATTTATTTTATGCTGAATATAGTTCAGGAAAATTCAATTATTTATATAATTTATTTGTCTACATTGATTATACAGGATTTATTTTAGGGGTTTTCTTTCCTTTGCTTGTGTTTGTCTTTGGATACGGAGTTCAAACGGCATTGGTGCTCTTAAAACCAAACAAAAGAAGATTTATATTTTCAATCATTTCGTATAGTTTAATTGTTTGTGCATTTATTGGGTTTGTCCTTACACTTTTATTATGGAGAGGCGAAGATTTAGACTTATTAGATTTAATTCAATTTTTCGGAATTGTTCCTTTATCATTTATCCATCTTTTGTTTCTTTTAGTAATTGTTTCTAATTTTGTCTTGGCGATATTTATAACTCACGTTAAAGTAAAAGAAGAAGAAAAAGAAATAGCACCAAAATATAAAGATATTTTAAAAGATAAGTATCAAATGGCAAGTTTTATTATCGCACTTTCTTTAGGATTTTTAGCACTTATATATTTTTTAAATGCTCCTTACAACCGAACAATGAATCTATTTAATGGTTGGTTTGAAAAAATGTTTCCTAAGGGAAAGAAACAAAACGGTTTTCTACATGTTTCATTTTTAGCAGGATTTATGGAACTTTTAAGATTTATGTTTACGATTAGCATCATTTTAACAATTGTAGCAGTTATTGATCCGCAAAAGAAAAAGTTTAAATTTCCTTCAGTTATTATTCAACTCATATATCTTATTTTTCTAATCACTTTTCATACACTAGCGGTAACAACACAGAAGGATTTTGAGGTGAATAATCTTACCAAAGCTATTGATGCTATTGGGATTATGACAATAGTTCTTATCAGTTCACTAGTTATAACTAATTTTGTTTTGTATTTTTTAGAAAAAAAGTTTAAAAACAAAATAAATAATGTTGAGGAAAAACAAGAGGAGCTTCAAAGTAATGTCTAAGCAGCTAAAGCAAAAATTGAACATTGTTTTATTTATAACGGGAATTATTTCAGCCTTAAATTTATCTATTTATATTACGGTTAATTACTTTTTGGCAGGTAGTGGAATAACTGGTGGTGAAAACTATCTTCAAGAAATATTTTTTGAAGGTGAATATGGTTTCTTTATTTTTTGGATTATTTTACCATCACTGTTCTTTGTTTTTGGCTATGGAGTTCAGCTTACGCTGGTGTTTTTAAAACCAAGCAAACGAAGATTTATTTTTTCTATTGTTTCGTATGTTTCAATCGGCATTTTACTTATTGAACTGGTACTTGCCATGTTTTTAAGCAAAAGCTTTGATTTCCCTTACCACTTCTATGTTTATGGAATTGGTGTTTCTTTCTTGTCGCTGTTAAACATTGTGCTTCTTTTAGCAAGTGTTTTTAATCTTGTTTTAGCAATAGTTTTAACGCATAGTAAAACAAAAGACGAAGAAAAAGAAGAGGCACTTAAAAATTTTCTTACCTCTAAAAATAGTAAAATACATTTTATTACTGTTATAGTTCTAGTGTTTGTTATTTTCCTCTATTTCCTAAATACCCCTTATCTCAGCATTTATAAAATACTTGGTGGACCTTTCGAACAGACAAGCACTTATATATACAAAAATGATTATAACTCTTTGATTTATGGTCCAATACTACTTGTGAGGATGGTGCTTGTTATAGGAATTGTTTTTGAGATTGTTTCTATAATTGACAAAGGAAAAGAAAAGCTTGGTTTTACGGGAATAATTTTACAACTTGTGTATGCGTTCTTTCTAGCTATTCTTTGTTTACTGGTGATAATTTTAAAAGGCAAAGATGGGTATAAAAATAATTGGGATATGGCAAAATGGATTATCTGGTATCTTTCTTTTGTGCTAATTATAGCTATAATAGCTTTTAATGGTGCTTTTTATTTCGTTTCTCGAAAGAGACAAATGAAACTACCCGAAGTACAAAAAGAAGAAACAGTTTAGAAATATAAAATAAATAAACACTTCAGTTTACAAACAAAACTGAAGTGTTTTTGAAAATGTTTACATTTACACCAAAATTATGGTATAATCAGCCTATAGGAGATATTATGAATCTAACGAAAATATATGATATTGCTGGAGCGGCTGGTGTTAGTTTGGCGACGGTTTCTCGGGTTTTAAATCACCCAGAAAAAGTCAAAAAAGAGACGCGGGAAAAGATTTTAAAGATTATTAAGGACCGCGGTTATAAACCAAACGCTAATGCTCGAAGTCTTGCTTCTAAAAGATCAACAACGATTGCCGTTGTTGTTCCTACACTGACAAGATCTTCAGTAAGTGAGGTTATTCAAAGTGTTTTGGCGAGGGCAAATGAATTTGGCTATTCTTTAAGAATCTTCACATCTGATCTAAAGTCTTCTAATTTATCGGAAGAATGGCTCGAAATCGCTTCGTTCTCAGTTGATGGAATTTTGGTAATTGCTGATGAGATAACTAAGGAATTTCAAGAAATTATCAAATCTACTTTTATTCCGGTTGTCTTCATGAATCTTGCTTTCAAAACTTTCCCATTTTCAACGATTGGTATTGATGACGAACAGGCAGGATATTTTGCTACCAAACTACTTATTGATAATGGGCGTAAGAATATTTTCTTTATTACAACAAAATCGCAGGAAGCTATGAATAAGGATAAAGAAAAGGGTTATTTGAAAGCCCTTAGTGAACATGGCCTTACAAAAAACATCCTTACTGTTCCTGGAGATTTAGAGCTTAATACAAGCGTTTTAACGTCGATTCTTGATAAAGAAAAGATTGATGGTGTCATTTCAACTCGTGACTCAATTGCTATCAATTTTATGAATATCGCCATTAAAAAAGGCGTAAAAGTTCCAGATGATATTGAGTTTATTGGCTTTCAAAATACCCGTTATGCTTTACTGTCTAATCCTAGTTTAACTTGTGTAAAAATCCCGGTTACCGAAATTGGTGGGCGGGCAGTAGATATTTTAACGAAACAAATTGCTGAGAATACTGATCCTGAAAATATTGTTTTACCGTTTGAGATTATCAAACGGAATTCTACGAAATAGCGTTTGATAAAAGACTAGTATAAGAATAATTGAGAGTTTAAGAGAGAATCGTGGCTGGTGAAAATGGTTCCTCTTTATTCTTAGAATTACAACTTTTAAAGCTGTTAAATGTTAATAACTAAGCTGCGTAATATTTTACGAATTAAGGTGGTACCGCGGATTAACAAGTTCGTCCTTATAAAACTGAGGGCGAATTTTATTTTTATTATAGGAGGAAATATATGAAAAACATTTTAGATGAACTTAAGTGGCGAGGTTTAATTTATGACATTATTGATGAAGAAAATCTCGGAAAGCGTTTAAACAAAAAGATTACTGTTTATTGCGGTTTTGATCCAACTGCTGATAGTATGCATATCGGTTCTTTGGTTCCAATCATTTCACTTTTACGTTTCAGAAAGTTTGGTCACCGGGTAATCTTTATTGTTGGTGGAGGCACAGGTCTTGTTGGCGATCCTAGTGGCAAACGCGTTGAGCGTTCGATGAACGAGAAGAAGATAGTCGATTTTTGGGTTGAAAGATTTAAAGATCAAATTAAAAATTTCATCGATCCAAATGATGAAGATGTTTTGATTTTAAATAATTATGATTGGCTTGGATCACTTAAAGCTATCGACATGTGGCGAGACTATGGAAGACATTTTCCGATAAACTATATGCTTCAAAAAGATGCCGTTAAAAACCGTTTGGAGAATGGTTTAACTTACCTTGAATTTAGCTATATGATTATGCAATCGATTGACTTTTTATCAGTTTATAAAGATCCAAGATATCACTGTGAGATGCAAATTGGTGGGCAGGATCAATGGGGGAATATCACTGCCGGAATGGAACTTATCCGAAGAACTGAGGGTCCGGATGCGGAAGTTTTCGGTTTGACACTTCCTTTAATAACAAAGTCTGATGGCACCAAATTCGGGAAGACTGAATCAGGAGCTGTTTGGCTTGATAAAAATAAAACGTCCCCTTATATAATGTATCAGTTTTTTATTAATACACCAGATAGTGATGTTATTAAATTTCTTAAATACTATACGTTTTTAAGTGAAAAAGAAATTCTTTCGTTAGCTGAGAGTTTAGAAAAAGAGCCGCATCTTCGTAAGGCTCAAAAAAAGCTCGCTGAAGAAGTGGTTAAGCTTTGCCATGGAAAAGAAGAACTTGACCACGCAATTAGTCTTACCGAAACGCTTTTTTCCGGCGATGTTAAACTTTTGACAATCAAAGATATTGAAGACGTCTTTAAAGATTCTTTCGCTTTTGAAACAAAAGAAGAAGTAACACTTGTTGACGGTTTAGTAGCAAGTGGTCTTGCTAGTTCTAAAAGAGAAGCCAGGGAGTTTATTGTAAATAAAGCTATCACTGTCAATGGAAATCTTGAAACTGAAATTGATTTCAGAATTGATAAAACGAAAGCAATTGGCGGAAAATATACAATCATTCGCCGTGGCAAGAAAAAGTACGGAATCATTAAGCACAAATAAAAAAATAAGGCAAACTTAACTGTTTGCCTTTTTACGTAGAATACCAATTTTTCTGTAAACTTTTTCAATTTTTCTTTGAGCCTGTTTGTGAGCTTCTAAAGCTCCACGATCGAGAATGTCATCAAGTTTTTTACTATTAATTAGTTCTTGGTATTTATTTTGAACTTCATTTAACTCGTGAGCGACGATTTCTGCAAGATCACTTTTAAATTCTTGATAGCCTTTATTTAGATACTTTTTTTCAAGTTCTTTAAAACTAAGATTTGCTAGCGCACTATATATTGTTAATAAATTACTAATTCCTGGGCGATTTTTAGGATCATATTTAATTGTTTTTTCATTATCAGTAACTGCTGATTTGATTTTCTTTTTAACTGTGTCAAGTGTATCAAGAAGAAAAATACATCCTTTATCATCGCCGGTTTCCGATTTACTCATTTTTTTTGTTGGATCCTGAAGGTTCATGATCCGCTCACCAACTTTAGGGATTATCGCTTCTGGATATTTAAAAGTATCAGAATAGCGATTATTAAACCTTTGTGCTAGTGTTTTTGTAATTTCTAAGTGCTGTTTTTGATCGCTTCCCATCGGTACAAAATCAGCATCGTAAAGTAAGATGTCAGCCGCCATAAGACTTGGATAAGTAAAGAGGCTAGCAGAAGCAGCATCGCTGCTTTTTTTAGCCACCTTATCTTTAAACTGCGTCATGCGTTTAAGTTCGCCAATATAACTTAAGCCTTCAAAAACATATCCAAGTTGATTGTGCTCGTAAACTTCTGATTGAATGAAAAGCGTTAGATTCTCCTCTTTTAAGCCACTCGCAAGTAGTAGTGCAGCAACTGAGCGAGCATTAGCGCGTAAAGCGCTTGGTTCGTTGTAAACTGTCAAAGCGTGCAGGTCAGCAACAAACACAAAAAAATGAACGTCTTTTAATTCCTCTTGTAGTTTGACAAAAGGTCTTAAAGCACCAATATAATTACCGAGTGTAGGAATACCTGTTGGTTTAATGCCTGAAACAAGAATTTTCATAGTTTTATCCTCTTTTTAATCATATTACCATAACGAGATTAAAAAGGCAATTGTTGTATTTTTGCAATGTAAACGCTTACTACGAAATGAAACAGCCTAAAATACGTATTTTTTTAATATTGCAAGCGTTTACATTAAAAAAATGCTTGACTTTTAAATATTTTTTAGTACAATCACTCTATCATATTAAAGGAGGAAACAATATGAAACAAGTTTTCAAACGTTCGTTGTTCGTTTTTTCATTCTTGTTATTAGTATTGGTTCTTGCGGGATGTGTAAAAAGAACTACTGTTTATTTACAAGAGGGTGTTCAATTACTTCATAAGCAAGAAGATGCTGAGGGCAAGGTAACTTGGAAACGACTCGAAGAAAAAGAAGTCAAGGAAACAACAAAAGCCAATAAGAAGTTGGTTAAACGCGGTTTCAAAGCATTTGTTGAAATTCCTAAGAATGGTGTTGTTCGTGTTCAGTATTCTGAACCTAATGATTCACTTTTATCAAAAATTCTTCTTAATGGCAAAGAACAAAAATTAACGACTGTTAAGGAGACAGGTGTTCAAACTGTTGAGTTCAAGTACGGTCCTCGTAAAGTTGAACTTCAAGTTGAATACAAAAAATTTGAAAGCGATGAAGCTCGTGTTAATTATGTTCACGATCATTTCATGTGGTCAAAAGAAAAACAAGAGTGGCAAAAGCTCACTAAAGAAACTGTTGAAGGAGCAATTCAAAAAGCAAAAGTTAATGGTACTATCAATTACAGTGTCCGTGGAAAGAAAGGCGTTAGCGTTGTTTTAGAAAGTTCCAACCAAGAAGTTTTAAGTTTTGAAGACAATGTCTTAGCTGTTCCTTATCCTGGAGAAGCTGAAGTTAAAACAAAAGTTTCTGCGAAGCTTGTTTTTAAAGGTGTAACTAAAGTATTCTTTGAAGAGCACGAAGTGACTCTTAAACCATTAACAAAAGAAGAACTTAGTGGTGTTTTAAAAGATAATTTAACAGAATCATTAGGTGATATGAACTTTACAAGTCTTAATAAAGAAGGCAAGTTTCCAGTTTCTAAAAACATCGTTTTACCTAAGGAATTGCACTATAATTCTTCTAAGAAATACGAAAAATATGATTTGAAATGGGAGTGGGTAAAAGGTACTGCCCCTGATGGGAATATTGCTATTACCGAAGGTGATAGTGTTATCGCTAAACTGAAAAAAGGTTTAGTTGATGAAAACGTCAAACTCAAAGTAACTTTAACGGCTACTGTATATGGTCCAGCGAATGGTAGTGTTTCTGATACAGAACCAGTTGAATTCTTATTTGATGTTAAACAGTCTAGTTTATGGTCATTTGAACAATTATGGCTTGCTGTTAACGAAGGTGAGTATGAAAATGCTCCTGCTGAAAAGCGATTACAAATTTTAGCGAAACTTGAAGAGTATCTTCTTAAGAATCATCCAAAAATTAATCTTTTCAGTCAAACACCAAGATATGCATTCTCTGATCGCTTCCAAAAGTTACATGATTTCCAACCGTTATTTGGATTTGGCACTCGTTATTCTAAATTAACTGACGGTGATACTTTCCGGTCTGCTACTGGTGCTATTCCATCAAATATTTTACCTTACTCAACTCAAGACTCAGCACAATCTGATGCTCTTAATTATCTTGTAACGGCAATGTTTGATTTTCTTCCTCATAAAAAAGGAGATAAATATGTATATGAACTTACAAATGTTTGGGCTGAAAAATTAGAACCAATCGATCCTGTTCATGATCCTGTTTCTGGCAAAAACAAAGCCAAGAAATGGAAATTAAAACTTCGTGAAGATGTTTTCTGGAATCCAGGAACTTATAGTGATGGCGTTGTTGTTAAAGAGGGCGAGTCAATTAAAGCACAAGACTTCCTATTCGGTTATGAAACGCTTTTAACAAAAGATTTTGGTTTCTCACGTTCTAACCTTTTATATAGTGGTAAGTTTGCAATCAAAAATGCTAAACAGTTCTACGACAAGAAAATCACTGATTTTACTAAAGTAGGTGTTAAGGTAACTGGCGAATACGAGCTTGAATTTGAACTTGAAAGAGCAATTTCTGAATTTAACTTTAAGTATAGTTTTGCTCCAGTCGATGCTACAGGTCCAGTTCATCAAGAATTATTCAAGAAAGTTACAACTGGTTTTGACTCAAAATATGGTTCAAGCGCTGATACATTTGTAAGCTATGGTCCATATAAATTAGAAAAATACGATAGCGAATCTAAAACTGCTTGGTTTGATAAAGACAAAGGTTATCGTGTAGTTCGCGATGAAAAGCACTTCTTATGTAAAGAAGGAACATACAGTGATGTTCCAGCAATGACAATTGAACATTTTGATGTCAAATTATCTCCTTCACAAGCTACTAACTGGGATTTATTTGAAAAAGGTAGTTTAGATCAAGTTTCTGTTCCTGTATCTAAACTTAAAGACCAAGCCTTCGTTCAGAAGTGGAAGAACAAGATGTTTAGTACAAGTACTGGTACATCTTGGGGATTAAATGTTAATATTGCTTCTCAAGAAGAACTTGAACAAAGCGGTGTTAAAGATTATAAGACTAGTCCATTCTTAACTAACCTTAATTTCCGGAAAGCGTTATTCCATGCGATTAACCGTAAAGAATTAGCTGAAGGTGTTTATTCAGGTTCAGTTAACCCTGAAATTTCATTCTTCACTTCTAATTATAAAACTGATGGTGAAGATATCGAAAATTCAACATATCACGATACTGCTATCTACAAGAACATGATTAAAGGTCTTGGACTTGATCACGAAAGTTATGGCTATAGTCCAACTCTTGCTAAACATTTCATGGAAGAAGCGTTAAAAGATCCTAAGTTTAAAGAAGAACTTGGTAAAACTAATAAAAAGATTAGTTTGACTTTTGAATTCTTTGATGGCGATGTAGCTAAAGATCTTAGCGCTGCTTTAAAGAGTCAAGTTGAAAAAGCTTTAAGTGGTGTTGGTGGCGTTACTGTTGAGGTTAAGTCTAACCAAAACAAAGGTCTTGATATTTACTACAAGAAGCAAATTCCTGGCAAATATCATCTTGCTTTCTCTGGTTTCTCTGGAGGAACACTTGATCCATGGAACTTACTTGAAGTATATCTATCATCTAATCGTTCAGGAATCTTCCTTAACTGGGGTCTTGACACTTCTGTAGAAGGTCAAATCGAGTACGATTACGATACTGATTATTTTAAATAAAAATTAAATAATTTTTGTCAATGAGCCCTAGGGAGTTTTCTCTCTAGGGTCTTGTTGAGAAAAGAGGAAAAATGGTTAAATATATTTTAAAAAGAACAGGATTAATTTTTTTAACGCTAATCGTTATTTTAACGATTTCTTTCTTTTTAATTAAGACGATTCCAATTGATCCGCCTTTTCAACAAAACGATAACAAAGAAGCTTTTGAAATCATGATGAGAAAGTATGGATATGATAAACCTATTATCGTTCAGTACTTTAAATGGCTTTGGCTTATTTTCACGGAGTTTGATTGGGGCTATTCGTCTTCTCTAAAATTTCATCCAGCATCTGACCTATTATTTGCAAACATGGGGACAACGATGAAAATTAACATCATTTCTTTTTTTATCTCCATTCCTCTTGGATTTCTCTTTGGAATTATTGCCGCTCTTAAGAAAAACAAGTTAACTGATCAAGTTATTATGTTTGTTGTTATGCTTTTTATTTCGATTCCATCATTTGTAGTTTTGACATTTCTAATCCTCCTTTTTGCTTCAAAACTACAATGGTTACCAATCATTTGGACACATACCGACTTTCCAAATTATAAGTCACTACGTTGGGTGTTACCAGTTGCGGCCTTGTCTTTTGGTCCGATCGCGAGTCTTACAAGATATACACGTGCCGAGCTCACTGAAGTTTTGACTTCAGAGTATTTGCTTTTAGCACGTACTAAAGGTCTCACAAAAAGACAAACAGTTCTAAGACATGCCCTTCGCAACTCAATGATTCCTTTAATTGGTATCGTTATTGGTAACTTTGTCGGTATCATTGGTGGAAGTCTTGTTATCGAGCAGGTTTATCAGGTGCCAGGTGTTGGTAGTGTTCTTCTTGATTCGATTAACAATAAAGACTACAACGTTTTTATGCTGACACTATCTTTTTATACAATCATTAACTTATTCACAATCCTTTTAATTGATATTTCCTACGGTATCATTGATCCGCGGATTAGGATTGGAGGTGCTAAATAATGGAAAACACAAGTATGCTTGAATATAAGCCAACGAAAGAAGATTTTACTTTTGTTCAGAAAGATGTTAAAATTAAAGATCTTGATTTTCAAACAAAACCTGTGAGTTCATTTCGTGATGCTTTGAGGCGTTTTATTAGAAATAAAGCCAGTGTTGCTGCAGCAATCATTTTAGGCTTTTTGATGATCATGGCAATCTTTGCACCAATTCTAATGACAAATGGTAAATACAAAGCTAATTCAACACTTAACTACTTGCCACCACGTTCGATTTTTTCTTCAGGTAAGAAATATATTCCAGAAGTTCCTGAAAGTGAGCTTGGTGAAAAAGATTATCCAAAAGGGACTTATGAAATCGTTAAGGGCAGTGAAAAAGTAATAAATGGCGTAACATTTGTCAATATTTATCGTGATGAATATAAATTTAGGTTTGGTGAGCGCACTATTAAGAAAGTAACGGAAGAAGAATACCAAGATCTTTTAAAACGTAAAGTAACGATTTTAGAAGTTAA
The DNA here is from genome assembly GCA_963542825.1 of uncultured Acholeplasmataceae bacterium. Classification (GTDB taxonomy): domain Bacteria; phylum Bacillota_I; class Bacilli_A; order ML615J-28; family CAG-698; genus CAUTZD01. The sequence continues at coordinate 28,453 of CAUTZD010000001.1, forward strand.
AAAAAATAAAGTTGAAGTTCCTGGTCAACCTGATTTAGAGTTATATGATTACGATATTACATTAAAACATTATTATGAATACTTTGGTTTTAAAAGTATTCCCCGCTTTATTTTTGGTACCGATAGTTTAGGTGGTGATTTGTTTGTTAAGTGTTGGCGTGGTTTGCGGATATCGCTTCTCATTGGCGTAATTGTTGCGGCTATCAACCTTTCAATTGGTATTCTTTGGGGCTCAATCTCTGGATATTATGGTGGAAAGGTTGATATCATCATGGAGCGGATTGTTGAAATAATCAGTGGTGTTCCATGGATTGTCGTTATGTCAATTGCGGTAATTCTTATGGGAAGAAATATCGGAACGATTATTTTTTCAATCGTTTTAACGTCGTGGATTGGAACTGCTGGTATTGTTCGTGCGCAGTTTTATCGCTATAAAGGCCAAGAGTATGTTTTGGCGGCGCGAACTTTGGGCGCTAAAGACTGGCGCATCATGGTCAAACACATTTTACCGAATGCGATTGGACCTGTTGTTACATCAGCAGTCTTAGTTATCCCATCAGCAATCTTTATTGAAGCAAACCTTTCCTATTTAGGTCTTGGTCTTGAAGAAATCGATTCCTTAGGAATTATTTTAGCTAATGGTCAAAAGATTCTTGTTGACTACCCACATTTGACAGTCTTTCCAGCGCTCATTATTTCACTACTTATGATCTCTTTTAATTTATTTGGTAATGGTTTACGGGACGCTTTCAATCCAACACTTCGAGGTATCGAATAATGGAAAATATTTTAGAAGTACGGAATCTAACGATTTCTTTTAGAACTTTAAATGGTTCTGTTAAAGCGGTGCGTAACGTTTCCTTTGATTTACATAAGGGAGAAACGCTCGCTATTGTTGGTGAGTCTGGTAGCGGAAAATCAGTTACTAGTAGAAGTATTATGGGGATTTTATCAAATAATGCAATCATCGAAAAGGGATCGATTCATTTTGAAGAGCGTGATCTTGCAAAACTTCGTGAAAGCGAATTTCATAAAATTAGAGGTTCGAAAATTTCGATGATTTTCCAGGATCCTATGTCTTCACTTAATCCGATTATGAAAGTTGGTAATCAGATTACCGAAACGATGATTTATAAAAATAAGATGCCAAGAGCTCGGGCGAAGCAAAGAGCTATTGAACTTATGCGTGAGGTTGGTATTCCTCAACCTGAAAAGCGCTATAAGCAATATCCTTTTCAGTTTTCTGGTGGTATGCGTCAGCGAATCGTTATTGCGGTTGCTTTAGCAACTGACCCTGAGGTCTTAATTGCCGATGAGCCAACGACAGCTCTTGATGTTACTATCCAATCGCAAATTCTTGAGCTAATCAACCGGATTAAAAAAGAACGGCATCTATCAGTCATCTTTATTACTCATGATTTGGGAGTTGTTGCTAACATGGCCGATCGTGTTGCCGTAATGTATGCTGGACAAATTGTTGAGGAAGGCGAAGCTAATGAAATTTTCTATAACCCGCAGCATCCATATACTTGGGCGCTATTGTCCTCAATGCCAGATCTTGAAACCGGCAAAGGAAAGCTTGATGCAATTCCTGGGACTCCTCCTAATATGCTTTTCCCACCGAAAGGTGATAGTTTTGCTGACCGTAATAAATACGCGATGAAAATCGATTTTGAGAAAGAACCTCCTATTTTTAAAGTATCAGATACCCACTACGCCAAAACGTGGCTCTTACATCCTGATGCTCCGAAAGTAACGCCACCTGAGCCAATTGTTAAACGCTGGGAAAAATGGAAGAAAATTGAGGCTGAAAATCATGGAAAATAAGAAAAACATCGATTACACAACCAAAGTCCTTGAAGTTAAAAATCTTAAACAATATTTTAAGATTGGTTACGGTCCCAGAGCAATTACGTTAAAGGCTGTTGATGACGTTAGTTTTGATATTTATAAGCGTGAGGTTTTTGGTCTTGTTGGTGAATCAGGATGTGGTAAGACAACAACTGGCCGTTCAATCATCAAACTATATAACCCAACCGATGGTATGGTTGTCTTTAATGGTGTGAGAATTGGTGCTGGATACAGAACACATATTCACAATATTCGCCGTGCTCGAAAACTTGCTCGTGAAACGATTGTTAACTCGATGCCACTAACTAAGAAAAAGTATGAGAATTATCTAGAATTTAAAAGAAACGTTAAAGAACATTTCTTTAATATTAAAGGAATTTTTGCGAAGCGTAAAGCTGACATCAAAAAGGCCCGCCTCGAACATACAGATTTCAAAGAAAATTTGTACCAAGAATCACGAAGGCACATGCTTTCGCTAAACGACATCAAGTATCAAAAATACACAAGCCTTTTAGCGGTTAAACGCTCGCCTTTAAAGGTTCTTAAAAAAGACCTTAAAATGCAACTTAAATCGAATAATGAGCGTCGTAAGTCAGCTGTCGTTTTCTTTAAAGCAACAACGAGACTTAATTTCTTCAAACGTATCCCTAAACTCTTTGAAGTTCGCAAAACAACAAGAGAAGAGATGAACCGGGAAAACGAAGAACTTTTAGCAAAATATATACCGCTCATTAAAGAAGCGGAACAACTTGAAATCACACCCCTTGAACGGAAACAGCGGATTGAAGACGTCTACAAAGTTTATGTTAGTGCTCTCAAGGAAGAAGAGGAGCTTCACCGTAAAAATCTGAAAGCAATCTTTTCCAAAACTCCGAATGTAGTCAGTATTAAGGATGCGGTAACTAAGATTAAGAAAGAAGCTCATAACGCTTTCAAAACGGAAATTTCTAAGGTTTTTAAAGAATATAAAACGCTTATTCAGAAGAATAAACAGGCTAGCCGTGCTTTAAAGAATGCTCCGATAAACGAAGCATACCGTGAAAAAATCGAGCCGCTTTTAAATAATCTAGCTGATAAAGAAACGCGCAAAGCTTATAATAAAATTCTGAAAGACCAAAAAGCAGAGCTTCTTAAAATTAAGCGCGATGCCATCGCTTTAAAAAACCAAACAATTGTCAAAGAGCGCAAGGCGATTTTTGAAGCTAAGCTTGATAATAAAGTTCGCGGTCCTGAACATAAAATCATTGAGAAATTTAGTACGAAATTTAAAGAGCTTGATGAAGAAATCTTAAAGCATTACCGGTCACTTGAAAACTATGATAAAGGACAAGTGGAGTACCGAAGACTTCTTGACAGCATTAAATCTTTGAAGCTTGAAGTTAATAAACAAAAAGCCGAGCAGCGTAAAGAAATCATGAAGATGCGTAAGGAAGTTAATCCAATTAAGATTATGTCGAAAATGCAAATGATCTTCCAAGATCCAATTGCTTCTTTAAACCCACGGATGACTGTAAGAGAGATTATTTCTGAAGGTCTCAAAATTCAGGGTGTTCGTGATCGTAAATTAATTGATGAAAAGGTTTATAAGTCACTCGAACTTGTTGGTCTTGTTCCTGAACATGCGGGACGTTATCCACATGAATTTAGTGGTGGTCAGCGTCAGCGTATCGGCATTGCTCGTGCTTTAGTCATTAACCCTGATTTTATCATTGCTGATGAACCAATCAGTGCTCTTGATGTTTCAATCCAAGCACAGGTTATTAACTTATTAAACGAACTTAAAGAGCGTCTTGATTTAACGATTCTCTTTATTGCTCACGATTTGTCAGTAGTTAAATATTTTTCTGACCGTATTGCGGTTATGTATTTTGGTAAGATTATGGAGCTCACTTCATCCGAAGAACTTTTTAAGCATCCCCTTCATCCATATACAAAAGCGCTTTTATCCGCGATTCCGCAGCCTGATCCAATCACTGAGAAGAAAAGGGAACGGATAATTTATGATCCACAAAGTCATAACTACAAGGAAGATGATTTACCAACGCTTAAAGAAATAAGGCCTGGACACTTAATTTACTGTAGTAATAGTGAGTTTAACGAATACTTAAAGGAATTCAAGGATGAGTTATAAAAAACGGCTTCTTGTTAATTTTATCGTTGCCGTAAGCATCCAAATAGTTTTAGATGTTGTCTTTTGCTTAATATTTTATTATGTCCACAAACGGGGAATAAAATTTGCCTTTGGCTCTGGTCTTGGAGCTGCTGGGGTTTTACAACTTATGTTTGCTTTGCTTCTCTTTTTAAGTAGTGAAGGTGTGTTCATTCCATTTACTTTTATCATCGGAAAATTTGTTGATCTTTTCCGGCGTGATGACCAAAGGATGATGCCGCGGCATTATTATGAATATCAAGAATTGAAACTCTTAAAACCGAAATTAATGACATGGCCATATATGGTTGTTGGGTTAGTGTTGACAACTGTTGCCATCATTGTTTCGGTTATATAAAAAATACGGTTTTATTTTTAAAACCGTATTTTTTAATAGCTTTTTATTTAACAAGTTCAACAGCTTTCTTTGCTTCTTCAAAATTTTCATCTGTTGGAGCTTCGTTGAAGATGAAAGTTTTAACAACATCTAGCCCGTCAGCTTTAGCACTTGTTTCCCAAGTACGCATCCATTCACCGTCACCCCAGCCGTAAGAACCGAAAAGAATCACCTTTTTATTAACTAGTTGGCCCTTAAGCCCTTCATAGAAAGGCAAGAAAGTACTGTCCTCAAGTTCCTCAACTCCCATTGATGGGCAGCCAAGGAAATAAAAATCAAATCCTTCCGCGCTTACTGATCCCGAAGTTGTGTCAAAAAGCACCGCTTCGTGGCCTTTTTCCTTGAGAGCTTTTGCGATAAACTCAGCCATCTGCGCTGTGTTACCAGTTCCACTCCAATATGCAATTAATGTCTTCATTTATTTTCCTCCTTTTTAATGATTTCATCAATTTGTAATCCATTATTTAATCCTGTTTGTAGTTTAAGTTTTGCTTCTTCATAAAGCTTAAATATTTTTTGAGCTCGCTTAATACTACTAAATACTTTAAAGAATTTACAGTCGCGACACGTCTTTTTATTATTAATAAAGCCCGTAACATCAGCTTCTGGGTATCCAAGAAGCAACCCAATTTCGTGAGGGAAGCAGGTTTTAGCTTTATTTTCAAAACACGTAAGAACTGTATCAATGTCTAAATCTTTATGTCCGTATTTTTCTAAAAACTTCGCATGTTTTTTAATGATGTCTTCAACAAGGCTTTGGTGATAGAAAAAGAAAAGCTTTGTTGTTTTTCCCGTAACTAGAAGTTTCTGTTTTATTCCAAGTCTTGTTATTTCTTCTAAAAGTTCCATATTAAACGCCTCGTTTTTCTTTCCAAGAGAAACGAGGGAAGCTGGTTTAACCTTTAGAAGCGTTGGCGCTAAATTTGTAATGAGAAAATGTTCGAGCTTTTCAGACATAAAATATTCTTTCCTATTTTACAACTAAGAGGTGGAGTTGTCAAAATAAATGATTAACATATGTTATCTTTTTAAAAGTTTTTAAAATATTGTCTTTTTTTTCTTAGATTTTCCTTGATAAAAAAACGATGTTAAGGTATAATAAGAACAATCTTATTAAGGGGGTAATGATGATAGAAAATAAACCAAGCATTAGTTTTAAAACACTTCTTACAAAAGAAGAATATGATCGATTGGTACTCAAGTTCAATACGGGATCATTTGATTACCAAACCAATTATTATTTCGATACTGATCGCTTCAGCCTCAAGGCCAAAAACGCTAGCTTACGGATTCGTAAGCGTGACGATTTAGAAGTAATTCTTAAGGTTCCTAATAAATACCGAACAGAGATATATAACGAAAAGATTACGGAGGAACACTTTAAGGAAATTTTAAAGAAAGAAATTGTTGATCTTGAAAACATCACTCGCCCTCTAGTCGCAATCATAGGCGATCAAAAAATTCACAACTTCATTTCCTTAGCAACTAAACGGTTAACTGTTAAATACCAAAATGGAATTCTATTTATTGATGAAAATAAATATTTTGATAAAGTTGATTTTGATTTAGAATATATTACGAAATCAAATTTCTACGAAGGACGCACAGAATTTGTTAATGTGATTAACGAATGTCATATTAGCTATCAAAAAACCGACAAAAAGATTAAGCGGGCATTTAATGCTTTGCGGGCAACAATCTAAAATAAAAAGCGAACTATTTTTTAAAAAGTAGTTCGCTTATTTTTCAATCTTTAAGTTTTTATCGTATTCGCAGGAAGACGTTCCGAGGCAGCCACTAAAAGGACAGTGCCTGATTTCTGGTGGTAAAAATAAAGTGATGTCTTCCTCGTTATAACCAACCTGGATATCTTTATCGGTAACGATGATTGGTCTTTTGAGTATTGATGGATGATCGATAATGAAAGTAATGAGTTCTTGAAGATTCATTGCTTCGATGTCAACGTTTAATTCTTTGAATACTTTACTTCGCAAAGAAATAATATCTTCGAAGCCGTTTTCACTGTTGATGAGCATCTTCATGATATCTTCGCGTGTTAAACGGTTTGTGAAAATGTTTTTCTCATTAAACTTGATATTGTTATCATTAAAATATTTTTTTACCTTTCGGCAAGATAAACAACTTGGAGATGTATAGATTGTAATCATAACGGTAAAACCTCTTCTAGATTATACCATTAATTTATCTTTACAAAGAAAAAAATCTCATTTAGTGAGCTCTAACACTAAGAATTTTTTCATTCGCTGTTGACTTTGGCTTATTATCTAGTATAATTAGTCAGGTTTGTTAGAAGAGGAAGATGATGAAACTAGGCGTTATTTTTGATCCTATGGATACTGTTAAATTTACGGAACTGAAAACTTTTCCAAGTTTAAATATGCATGAGTTTATTAACCTTTTGTCTTTAAAAGAAGAAGTTAATAAAACTGATGATGAAATTTTGAAAGAAAAGTTTAAGAGCGTTTTAAGCAGTTGTGATATCTTTATTTTCCTCATTGGAAAAAATAGTAAAAAACGTGTCAAATTTCTCCTTTGGCAGCAAGCAATTGCTTTAGAACTTCAAAAACCAATCGTTGTTCTTAATTTGAATTTCTTAAGATCGGTTGATTATGATCGCACGCCTCAAGCTCTAACTAAAAATTTGAGTCTTCACTGTGCGTTTCACGAGCCAATTGTCAATTACGCAGTTAATGTGTTCCCTGGGTTCTTTTATGAACAAAAAGAAATCGGAAAAACAAAACCTAAATATCTTAAGAAAACTTATAGAGTTTTCCAAGATGTTTATGAAAAATACCAAATTTATACATCAGATTTAGGCTAGAAGACCAAGTAGCATCGAAAAGTTTTTAAAGAGCGAGGAATAGATGGTGGGAGTATTCCAAAAAACATCGATGTGAATTCAGCTTCAAAAAAAGCCAAAAATTTAAATAAGTGCGTAAAATCTTTTACGAATTAAGGTGGTACCGCGGATTAACAGTTCGTCCTTATGCTTTTTAAGGGCGAATTTTATTTTTATTAGAAGGAAGGAAAAAACAAATGAAATTAAATGAACTTAAAGAAAGTTTTATTAAGGCTCTTCAAAACACGAAGACGCTTAATGAACTTAACGAACTAAAAAGTGAATATTTGGGCAAAAAGTCGCCAATTCAAAAGATATTTCTTGATCTTAAAGATATGCCAGTGGAAGAGAAAAAAATTTTAGGAATGGAAGTTAATAGTTTTAAGGCGTTTATTGAAACCGAATGTGAAAACTATAAAACGAAACTCGAGACAGAATTAATTAATGAGAAACTGAAGGAAGATATTATTGATTTAACACTCTTAGGAAGCGAAGATGAACTTGGGACTTTACATCCACTACGGAAAACCGTACGTGAAATTGAAGATCTTTTTATTCGTTTAGGCTATACGGTTGTCGAAGGATCGCTTGTTGAAAGTGATCTTTATAACTTTGAGAAACTAAATCTACCAAAAGACCATCCAGCTCGCGATATGCAGGATAGTTTTTATATCGATCCTAATCATCTTTTGCGTAGTCAAACTTCCCCTGTTCAGATTCATGAGATGGAAAGTAACATTAACGAGAATCTTAAAATTATTTCACCAGGAAAAGTATTTAGGCGTGATAATGATGATGCTACTCACTCTCATGAATTTGAGCAAATCGAGGGTTTAGTAATTGGACAAAACGTTACGATGAGTGATTTAAAAGGGACATTACTTTTGCTTAGTGAAACACTGTTTGGTCAGAATTTAGAGATTCGTTTGCGTCCGTCTTACTTTCCTTTTACTGAGCCAAGCGTTGAGGTTGATGTCGAATGTTTTAAGTGTCATAAGACGGGCTGTAGTTTTTGTAAAGAAAGTGGCTTTATCGAAGTTCTAGGTGCCGGGATGGTGCATCCTAATGTTTTGAAAATGGCAGGGTTTAATCCTGATAAATTTCAAGGCTTTGCCTTCGGCTTAGGTGTTGAACGGATTACGATGCTCAAGTATGGAATTGATGATATCAGACATTTTTATAATGCTGATAAGCGTTTTTTAAAGCAGTTTAGGAGATAGTTAAGTTATGCGTTTATATACAAAACTTTTAGAGAATTTTATTAGTATACCAAAAAAGAGACTTAGTGCTTTAAAAGATGTGATGAATCAAAAAATAATTGAAGTCGAACAAAGCTGTGAGTTTCTTCTTGCTAAGGGCGTTGTAACGGGATACGTTCTTGATAAACAAAGGCATCCTGATAGCGATCACCTGTCAATACTTAAAGTAGAAGTAGACGGCACGGTTTTGCAAATCGTTTGTGGTGCGCAAAACGTTTTAGCTGGGCAAACAGTTTTAGTCGCCTTAGTTGGTGCGGTTTTACCAGGGAACTTCACAATCAAAGAATCAACAATTAGAGGCGTTAAATCTTTTGGGATGGTGTGTAGCCTCGAAGAACTTGGGATTCCTAAAGAGATGATAACAAAAGAGTTTGAAAACGGAATTTATTATTTTTCCAAAAAACTCAAAACGGGAATTCCTGCCGCCAAGGCTTTAGCGATGGAAGGCGAAGTGTTCCTTCTCGGCTTAACGCCAAACCGAAGTGACCTCATGTCAGTTTTAGGAGTAAGTTATGATTTAAGTGCTGCTCTTAATCTTCCCCTTAAAGATCTAAGAAAAGAAGTTTTAGAGACTTCTAAGAAACGAAAAACGATAAATATCAAGACACCACTTTGCGAGACCTATATGGGAACGGTAATTGAGGAAATGGAAAACAAACCATCACCAGAATGGCTAAAAAGTGCCTTAATTGCCTCCGGAATCCGTCCGATAAGTGTCGCTGTAGATATTTCTAACTACATCCAAATCCTCTTTGGAACGCCACTTCACACTTTTGATTATGATAAACTTGGTAGTGAAGTTACTGTGCGCTTAGCTTATGATGGTGAACAGATTACAGTTCTTGATAAAGAAAACATTAAGCTTAAAGAAACGGATATTTTAATAGCGTCTGATAGCGAGCCTATTGCTCTTGCGGGAATCATGGGTGGAGAAGCGACAAAAATTTCCGAAGACACAAAAACGATTTTCCTTGAAGGAGCAATTTTTAATAGCGAAGCAGTTCGTAAAACTTCCAAAAGAATAGGTCTTGTAACCGAAGCTTCGAGCCGTTTTGAAAAGGGTGTTAGTTTAACAAATCTCATGCTTGCTAATGAGTGGACTAAATATTTATTTAAGACGCTTACGAATGCAAAGATTGGTAAAACCGTTGTTTGTGGAAATAAAACTCCTAAACTGAAAACAATCAAAATCACAAAAGATTTTATAACTAAGAAACTTGGTTATAAAGTTAAGAAAGAGGAAATGGAAAGAATCTTCACATTGCTTGGTTTTACCGTTTCTTCTGACAAAGTCTTAGTAAACGACCGCCGTCCCGATATAAACTTGCCAATTGATTTGGTTGAAGAGTTTTCACGAATCAATGGCTACGATAAGCTAGAAGCAACGCTTCCATTAGTCAGTACTGTTTACCGCTACAACAAGAAACAAACACAAATAAGAAAACTTGAAGATCTTTTAGTGGATCTTGGTTTTTCTCAGGTCATTAGTTATTCCTTAGTTTCTAAAAGCGATAATAGTGTTAATAAGGAAATAGCTTCACCAATAAAAGTTTTAAAGCCGTTATCTCTCGATCACGAAGAACTGAGAACTGGGCTTTTTAAATCACTTTTCGATAGATGCGTATATAATATCAGCCGTCAAGAAGAAGACCTCAAATTTTTTGAAATCTCCGAAGTTTATGAAAGTCAAAAAACAAATCTAAACCTAGGTATCATTTTAACTGGTAATAAGCGTCCCTTAGGTTTCAGAGAACGCCGGAAGCTTGACTTTTACGATCTCAAGGAAATTGTTGAGAAAATAGCAGCTCTTTTTGGAGTCGAGTTTATCTTTAAGAAAGAACTAGCGGAAAAATACTTACATCCAGAACGAAGCCTTAAAATTTATTTTAGAGGTAAACCAGTTGGTGCATTTGGTGAGGTTCATCCGCAAATGCTCTTAAAAGACAACATTAAAAATATGCTCTATTGTGAGTTTGATATTACAAAGCTTTTGCTTGCCAAAACTAAACAAACATTCTCAGAGCTTCCAAAGGTTTTACCGCAAACAAGAGACATTAGTTTAGTAGTAGAGAAAAAAAGCACTTTAGCGCCAATTATCAAAACCATAAAACAAAACCAAACTGTCAGTGAAGTTATGGTAGTTGATGTTTTTGATAAACTTGAGGACAAAAACCTTAGAAGCATCACTTTACGTTTATCATTTATTTTAGAGAATCTTAACAGCGCTTTGATTAACGAGGAAATCGAAAAAATCAAAAAAGAACTAGAAACAAAATATAATGTTACTTTTAGATAAATAGTTTAACTAAAAAACAAAGTGAATTATTTAAAACACTTTGTTTTTTTAAAGCTTTTTATTTTTTTGATTATGAGTTCAAGAGTTTCGCTAGCTGTTGATGCTCCAGTTGTGATAACAACTGTTTGATAGTTTATGATATCTTCTTTATTAATATCTGTTTCATTTGTCACTCTAATGGTTTTTGTTATGCTTTTACCAAGTTCTACAAGCTTGTTTGTGTTGCGGCTTCTCTTATCACCAACAACAATTCCGAGAAATCCTGGTTTTAGTTTTCTTAGAAATTCTTGTTGCCTGAGTTTTGTTTCACTACAAACACTTACAGTTTTGAGATCAAGATATAGACTTTCAAGCCAGGTTTTAGCTTCTAAAAACATTCCATAATCGTTAGTAGTTTGATTAATTAAAGCGGCCCTCGGAAATTTTGGTAGTTCTTTAATCTCTTCAATTGTTTCTACAAAATGTATATCTTTGGTTGAATTAAGAATAAACTTACCTTCGTCGTGATTCTTGTCCCCAAGATAAATAATTGTATAGCCATCGTCTTGGTATTTTAAAAGCTTCGCTAAGCTTTTACTAACGTAAGGACACGTTGTGTCGATTACCTCGTTATTTTCTTTTAGTAAACTATTTTTATCTTCTATACTTAAACCATGAGCTGACCCAACAATAGTTTTCTCTTGAAAGTTAGCAAAATCAGAAACTTTATAATTAACTTTTACTCCTAAGTTTTTGTACTTATTAATCGTCTCTTTATTATGAATGATGTCTTTATACAAATAAACGTTTTTCGGTTTTTCTTTGATGATTTTATCAAGAATTTTTAGGCTACGTTTGACACCCATACAGTAGCCGACATTTTTTGTTACAACTATTTTCATACAATTATTATACTAGCAAAAAACCAATTTGTGAGTATAATAAATTCTATGGAAGTAGGGGTCAACATTTTTCAATTATTTTTAGTATTTCTAAAAATTGGAACTTTTTCTTTCGGGGGAGGTCATGCGATGATACCTCTCATCGAAAAGGAACTTGTCAAAAAGCGCAAGTGGATTACTGAAGATACAATGAAATATATGATTGCGATTTCGGAAACGACCCCAGGACCGGTCGCCATTAACATGGCAACATTTGTTGGCTACCGTCTTAAAAGGCTTTGGGGAGCCTTCATCGCTACCTTTGGTGTTATTTTCTCGCCAGTTTTAATTATTATAATCATCGGCTTTGTTCTTACAAGTTTGCTTGATAACACTTATTTTAATGTTGTTTTACAAGGTTTTAGATTAGGAGCGATTGTTTTAATATCTCATTCAGTCATCATCATTTTTAAAAGGACAACTAAAAGCTTCTTTGGATTTCTCTTAATTATTTTAGGATTTACGATTAGTTTGTTAACAAAAGCTAATGCTCTTGTTGTGATGATAATACTTTTAGCATATTTAGTTATCGAAAGCATTATGATTATTCCTCATGAAAACAGAATGCCGTTTCTTAGCAAAATAAAAGTTGTAAAAGGGAAAGAAAGAGCTAAACCTAAAAGAACAAACAAAAAAATTTTGATTTTTATCTTTATGATAGTAGGAGTTCTTTCATTACTGTATGGGCTTGTTTTTATTGCTGGGGCTAAACCAGGGTTAAACATTTTACGAGACTCAGGGATCTTTTTCCTAGTATCACTTTTTACAATTGGTGGTGGACATGCAATGATTCCAATGATGGAATCGTTTCTCGTTCACTTTAAAGTAATACCTTATGATATTCTTCTCAATTTAGCAGCGATTGCTGAATCAACCCCAGGACCATTTTCGGTTAACATGGCTACGGTTGTTGGACTTTTTGAAGGCGGCAAGATGGCAATTCTTGGGGGAGTTTTAACTTCAATCAGTATTATTTTACCATCGTTTATCATCATCGTTTTTGTTGCGAGACACTTTGACCGTTTCATCCAAAACAAGGTAATAAGAAGAACACTAGGATATCTGCTTGCACTCGTTGTTGGACTTTTGATGACAGTTGTTTTTGAGGCTGGTAAAAGAGATCTATATATTAGTAAACAGTTTCAGTATAAAGAAGCAATCATTTTAGGAGTTTTATACTTCATGTCGTTTGCCCGCATTCGCGGCCGGGAGATGAATCATATTTTTATTCTGTTCTTTGGTGCTATTTTTACTTCGATTCTTTATTTACTCTAAAATAACTAAGGAAAAAATATTTAGGATATAGTATAATAATTTTATGATTAAACTTAACAGTGGTGAATTTGAAGCTTTAATATCAGAGCTTGGGGGCGAGCTTAAATCCTTTTCCTACAAAGGTATTAATATTTTACATGAGCCAGATGCTGTCTGGAACAGAACCGCTCCCATTCTTTTTCCAATAGTTGGTCGCCTGAAGGATGGTAAGACACTTATCAAAGATAAGGTTTACTCTTTGCCAATGCATGGGTTTTTGCGAAACTATAACTTAGCGGTCAAAGAACAAACAAAAACGAAAGTTACACTTACGTTTTCTGATACTAAAGATACCTATCTTTTGTTTCCTTATCACTTTATTGTTACCGTTATTTACCAGTTAACGCTAACTGGTCTTGAAGTAACGTTTAAGGTTAAAAGTATGAACAGCGAACCATTCTTTTTCAGTTTAGGCTTTCATCCGGGGTTTCGAGTAAAAAGTATTTTTGATACTAAAGTCACTTTTAAAGAACTGGAAAATCTTATAACTCCGCGAGTTAGTGATAAGGGCCTTCTTGATTTTCAGGTCCAAAAGGAAATTTTAAAAGGAACAGAACTGAGGCTTGACGATAACTATTTTCTTGAAGATGCTATTATTTTCAGTGACTTAAATAGCAAAAGTTTAATTTTTGATACAGGATTTCCTGAACGCCTCAAAATTAGCTATGAAGGGTTTAATACTTTAGCTTTCTGGTCACGTCCTGGTGCAAATTTTTTATGTATCGAAGCGTGGCGTGGTTTTCCTGATGAAGTCGAAGACCGGGGAATTTATTTAGAAAAACGCGATCTTGTAAAATTAACAAGTGGCGAAGAAAAAGAGTTTAAATATCAAATACAAATGGAGGAGTTTTTATGATAACTAGTAATGAATTTAAAACAGGAATGACGATCATCTATAAAGATAATATTTATCAGATCATCGATTTCCAACACGTTAAGCCAGGCAAAGGTCAAGCTTATGTTCGTAGTAAGCTTCGTAATCTTCGGACAGGTGCGGTGATTGATTATACTTTCCAGTCAGCTGAAAAGATGGAACAAGCAATCATCAATAAGAGAAAGATGCAGTATAGCTACAAAGAAAACACACTCTATGCTTTTATGGATATGGAAACATTTGAGTTTGTGTTCATTCCTGAAGAACAACTTCTCAATGAAAAAAATTATTTACTTGAAGGCATGGAAGTTTTAATCATTGACTTCCAAGGAGAAATTCTCGGAATCAATTTACCAGAAAAAATAACTTTAACAGTAGTTGAAGCAGATCCAAATGTCAAAGGTAATACTGCACAAAACGCAATGAAAAACGCAACTCTTGAGACAGGACTTGTAATTCAAGTACCGCTTTTTGTGAATGCCGGCGACAAGGTTATTATCTCAACTGTTGACGGAAAATATTCTTCTAGGGCATAACTCGTGCTTTTAGTAATTGATGTTGGTAATACACTTATAAAGTTTGTTATTTATAACGAAGATAAAATTGTTACTGAGTTCTTTCTAGAAACTCACAATTGCACTCATGAAAAGCTTAAAAAAAGCTTAAGTGCTTTAAAAATAAAACCTCTTGGAGCAGTTATGTCTTCGGTAGTACCTCGTGTTAATGATACTATTAAAAAGGTTATCGAAGAAGTGTACCAAATAGATTTTCTGATTGTTAGTGCTAACTCTCATAAAGAAACAATTATTAAACTAAAAAACCAAAAGGAAATCGGAATCGATCTTTTAGCAGCAAGCGAAGGAGTTATTAGTTTAAACTTATTTCCAGCAATCATTCTTGACATTGGAACGGCAGCGACTTTTACAGTAGTTACTGAAAACAAGGAGTTTCTTGGTGGTGTTATTATTCCGGGACCAGTAACATCTCTTAAAACTTTAACACATGAAACGGCTCAACTAGAGATGGTGAAATTTCAAAAGCCCAAGAATGTTTTAGGAAGGGATACAGAAGAGGCGCTTTTAAGTGGAAGTTACTATGGTTTTCTCGGAAGCATTACCAAAATTTATCAAGAATTAATTAAAGAATATAAAAACTATAAGTTAATTGTTACAGGCGGAGGGGCAAAAGACTTTTTGAGTGCTTTCCCTTCTCATATATATGAGCCCCATTTAGTTATAAAGGGACTTTTATCACTTTATAAACATAATAAAACAAATTAACTACCTTAAAATTATAATTTCCAGGTAGTTAATTTTTTGTTTGGTTTAGGTATTTACCTTCCCCAATTTTTTGATTTTAGAGTATAATAATGGGTAATCTGGAGGATATAAATCAATGGATAAATTAAGTTTTTTAAGTCTAACAAATCAAGACAAAATCGCTATTTTTTCACTAATTCCCCTCGTTTTAATTGCGGGATTAGCGATTGCTGTTGTCATTATTAATATTGTTAAGAAAGTTAAAAATAAGAAAAACCCGCCAAAGCCTTTCGAGTTTTCACCGGAAAACAAGCAACTAAAAGAAGAAATTGTGAACAGTTTAGGTGGTGAGGAAAATATAGTTAAAGTATCTTCAGAGCGTAATAAACTAATTATCGATGTTGTTGATCCAACACTTATTAAAACCGAAGAGTTAAAAGTTATTGCTAATGATGGGATTTTACTTATTGGCAGTAGCTTAAGAATCATTTCCGTGCAAACAGAGTTTTATGATCAACTGTTAAACTATAAGGGAGAAACAGATGAAGAAAAGCACCAAGACAATTAGAGCTTTAGCTGTTGAGGTAATTGATAAGGCAAATTCGGGGCATCCAGGTATCGCTTTAGGTGCGGCGCCTATTATGAATGTTTTGTTTTCTCGCGTTTTGAATGTATATAGCCCTGATCCAAAATGGATTAATAGAGACCGTTTTGTTCTAAGTGCTGGACATGGATCAAGTCTCTTATACGTTATGCTTCATTTGTCAGGCTTTAAAGTAACTATTGATGATCTTAAACAGTTTCGCACCCTTGGCTCATTAACGCCAGGTCATCCTGAATACCTAGATACAGAAGGGGTTGAAGTAACAACAGGACCTTTAGGCCAAGGAGTTGCAACGAGTGTTGGTATGGCAATTAGTGAAGCTCATCTTCACGCTTTGTATCCAAACGAAATTGATCACTATACTTTTAGTTTGTGTGGTGAGGGGGATCTCGAGGAAGGTATTTCTTATGAGGCGATGTCTTTAGCTGGACACTTAAAGCTTAACAAACTCATTTGGATTCTTGATAATAACAGTGTGCAGCTTGATGGACCGCTCTGTGACGCTTTTTCGGAGAACATAAAAGAAAGGTTTGTTGCAGCAAACTGGGATGTTGTTGACGGCGTTGACGGTGAAAATGAAGAAGAAATTTATGAGGCAATCGTTAAAGCCAAAACTCATGAAAAGCCAACTTTGATTATTGTTAAAACAACGATTGGTAAGGGAAGTACAGATGAAGGGACTTCAAAAGTTCATGGTAATCCTCTCAAAAAAGAAGAAGTTCTAAAGTTAAGAGAAAGTGCAGGTGGCAAGCCTTTCACAGTAAGTGAAGATGTTTATTCTCTATTTAAAGCACACCAAGAAGATGTTAAGAAAAAATATCTTGCCTATACTAAAAAAGGTTATAGTAAAGCTTTTAAAGAACTGTTAGCTTCTGTTGATTCTAAAATACTTGATGATTTTCCTGTAAACGATAAACCTTTAGCTACGAGAAATTTAGCAGGAGAAATCTTAAATAAACTGACACTAAATCCTAAGTTTATTGGTGGTAGTGCTGATTTAAGTTCCTCAACAAAAGTTAAAGGAAACGGCGGCATTTTTAGTTTAGAGAACCGTAAGGGTCGTGATCTTAAATTTGGAGTTAGGGAGCATGCGATGGCAGCTATTGCTAACGGTATTAAACTTCATGGTGTTTTGTCACCATTTGTCAGCGGCTTTTTTGTGTTCAGTGATTATTTGAAACCAGCAATTAGATTATCAAGTTTAATGAATTTAAGTGTTCTCTATTTATTTACTCATGATTCGATTGGCGTTGGCGAAGATGGACCAACCCATCAACCAGTTGAACAAATATCGATGCTGAGATCAGAGCCGAACACTCTTGTTTTACGTCCTGGATCATTTTATGAAACAGTCGAGGCTTTTAAGCTTTATTTAAAAGAAAAAGAAAAGCCCGTTGTTATTCTTCTTACAAGACAAAATATTGATAACTTAGCTTCATACAGTAAAGATATTAAAAAGGGCGGTTATGTTGTTAGATCTTTTGAAAAGGAAGACGGTGTTTTAATTGCTTCAGGAAGTGAAGTTGATCTTGCAATTAAAGCTTCTGAAACTCTTCAAAAAGAGCATAACTTAAATGTTCGTGTTGTTAGTATGATGAGCGTTGAACTCTTTCTAAGTCAGTCTATTGAATATCAAGAAAAGGTACTTCCAGAAACGCTTAAAAAACGAATGGTGATTGAAATGAGCGATGGTATCCATCTTGAGCAGTTTAAACGCTGTGGTAAACGCTTTGCTAAGCAGGTTATGTCAACATTTGGTGCTTCAGGAAGTTACCATGATCTTTGCGAGAAATTTGGTTTTACAGTTTCGAGTGTTGTCGATAAATATTTAAAGATTTAATACTAAAGGAAAAATTAATGCGACAACGGTCGATTAAAAATGTGCAATTAAAGCTTTCAAATTATGAGGATTTAGTAGTGTTAAACCCGCTTGAAAGTTTAGAAAGAATTGATAATTTTGTTAAAAAGTTTCCGAAAGTTTCTCTAGAAATTGGAATGGGTAAAGGTAACTTTATCCGCTGCCTTACCTCAGAAAATCCTAAAGAAGGATTTATAGGTCTTGAAAAGGAACCATCGGTTGTCTATAAGAATCTTTTGAGGACAAAGAAAAGGGATAATCTTTTATATATCTTAGGCGATGCTCGTTTAGCTGGAACTTACTTTCATAAAAACGCCATCGATAAAATATATCTAACATTTTCTGATCCCTGGCCAAAGAAGAGACACTATAAAAGACGTTTAACTTTTACATCGTTTCTTTCAGAGTATAAAAAGATTTTAAAAGTGAACGGTGAAATAATTTTTAAAAGTGATGCTAAAGATCTTTATGACTTTTCACTTACTACGTTTATAGATAATGGTTTTAAAATTATTAAAAAGTCAGAAAACTTCGATTCGCTTAGTGAAGGGTTACCACTCACCGAATACGAAGAAAAGTTTCGAAACATAGGAAAGAATATTTATTATATCGAGGTAGAAAATGGAGATATTTGAAAAATTAGCAATGGAAGTTGGGATTAGTGGACGCGAGAAACGCATCCGCGAGATCGTTAAGAATGAACTTTCAAAAGTAACGGATGATGTTAAAATTGACCATATGGGTAATACTTTTGGAACTTTACATAAAAATGGCGGTGTGAAGATTATGCTTGCCGGACATATGGATGAAGTTGGACTCCTTATTATGGGAATTAGAGACGATGGGTTTTTAGAGATTGTACCGATTGGTGGACTTGATCCGAAAGTTTTATTAAGTCAAGCGGTCGTTGTTGAAAACACAAATGGCGAGTTCATACCTGGTGTTATTGGTGCGGTTCCTCCACATTTTGGCGTTCAAAAGGAACTTGAAACCGAGAGTCTATTAATTGACATTGGTGCTGAAAGTAAGGATGAAGTTTTAAAATATGGAATTGAAGTTGGCTGTCAAGCAACTTTCAAACCAGAATTTTTCACGATGAAAAATAAAAATAGAATTGTTACCAAAGCTATTGACAACCGCTTTGGTACAGGAATTGTTCTTGATGCTTTTACTGAACTAGCTAAAGAAAAAACTTTAAAAAATACAGTAGTTGCTGGAGCAACTGTCCAAGAAGAAGTGGGACTACGTGGAGCTAGTGCTTTTCATAACTATCAAGATTATGATTTAATTATTGCTGTTGATGCCTCGCCTGCTAGTGATATGGGAACAGGATTACACCAACTCGCACCAGCCCGTTTAGGTAAAGGCTTTTTACTACGCGTCTATGACCGTGGTAATATTATGCCTGATGGTCTTCGTAAATACATTAAAAACTTAGCTATTGAAAACAAAATTCCTTTTCAGGAATTTATGAGTAAAGGTGGAACCGATGCTATCAGTTTTCAATATAAAGCTTTAGCGATTACGATTGGGCTTCCTGCGCGCTATATCCATTCTTCGAAATCAATTGCTGATAAGCGCGACATCAAAGCTTGTAAAGACATCATCAAGAAAATCGTTCTCGATTTAACTAAAGAAAAACTTATGAAAATTAAAGAGGAAAATTAATATGAAACTAGCAGTTATTTATTATCCTGGGTATAATGAAGCAGAGCTTGCAATTATTGTTGACACTTTAACAAAGGCTAATAGTGATTTTAAACTTTTTTCCTTAGGGGAAGATTATACTAAGCATAAAGTACTTGTAAAGGGTGATTATAATAGTCTCGATGATTACGACGAAAGTTTTGAGGGAATGGTGTTTCCAGGCGGCGTTCAAAACGTTGAAAGCTTAGTGAGCGATTTAAAACTAAGAAAACTAATTCAGGAAGAATTTACTAAAGGTAAACTTATTGCTGCTATTTGCGCAGCTCCTATGGTTCTTGGAGAAGCAGGGATTTTAAAAAACCTTAAGTATAGTGTTTATCCAGGATTTGAAAAGAAAACATATGGTGAACTTCTTGATCAACCAATTGTCTTATCTGATAATGTGTTAACAGGAAGAAGCGTATACTATACTCATGATTTTTGTTTAGCAATTATTAACTATTTAGAAAATACGTATTTGAAAGAAGCGATTGAAGGAGCGATTAAAGGAATCGAATGAATATTACGGAATTAAAAAAGACAAAAAAAGAAGCCCCGTCTTTACTATATTCCTTAACAATGCCGATTAAAGGCATGATTAAAAAAGAAGTTAAGGAAGAAAAGAAAAAGATTGAGGTTCAAGAAATGATGCACGATTTGATTTTAACTAGAAGAAGGTTAAAAGAAGTCGAGCAAATTTTAGCGACGTCTAATTTAATTCCGATTGAAAAAGGTTTATATCGACAAGAGCGTTATTTACTAAGAATGGAACTTAGTAAGACGGAGAAAAAACTTTACCGTTTGCGTAAGTTTTATGAGCCAGTTAGATTTTTAGATACAGATCCAAAGATTGGTTTGGCTGATGAAGCAATTTATGAACGCGAAATATTTGGCTATGTTAATAAAAAACAAGCAAAGAAAGGCAAAAGTTATTTAGGAATTGTTTTATCAAACATCTTTACGTTTTTTAATATCCTTTATATAATAATAACTGTTTTGATTATTACAGCTGGAAATTTAAAAGATTTAAGCTATTTAGTAATTGTTTTTGTTAACCTTCTCATTGGAATTGTTCAAGAAATCAAAGCAAAAAGGATGGTTGATAAATTATCGCTTGTTACAGCACCACAGGCAAGAGTTATTCGTGACGGTAAGGAAGAAACGATTAACATCGAAAGTTTGGTGCTTGATGATATTATTCTTTTTAAAACTGGCGAGCAAATCTTTGCGGATTCTATAGTTGTCAGTGATGAAGTCGAAGTTAACGAATCGCTTTTAACGGGAGAAAGTGATAACCTAACGAAAAAGCCCGGAGATATGCTACTTTCAGGATCGTTTGTCACAAGTGGCTTTTGTACGGCTAGAGTTGACCAAATTGGTGATGACAACTATATCGAAAAGCTTTCTAAAGAGGCTAAGAATTACAAAAAACCACATTCAGAAATGCTCACATCTTTAAAAAGGGCTTTGATTGTTATTGCGATTTTGATTGTTCCGCTCATGCTGATTACTTTTAGTTTAGGAATCAATCATCAGTGGAATGTTTTCTTTAAAGGTGGTGAAGAAGCTCTTAGATTATATAAAACTGGTGTCAAAGAATCAACAGCAATTGCTGTTGGCATGATTCCGGCAGGACTATTTTTACTGACAACGATTGCCTTATCAGTTAGCGTTGTTCGCTTGGCAAACCAAAAAACGCTCGTCCAGGAACTATACTGTATTGAAATGCTTGCGCGTGTCAACGTTTTATGTCTTGACAAAACCGGAACGATAACCGACGGTACGATGAAAGTTATCGAAACAATTCAGTTTGGGAAAAATCAAAACTTTACCGTCAAGGAAGTTATTGGTAGTATGCTCAACGTTTTAGGAACCCCAAACGAAACTTCTAAAGCTTTATATAACGAATTTTCAAAAAACGAAATTTTAAAGGCAAATGATGTTTTGGCTTTCTCAAGTGTTCGTAAATACAGTGCTGTTGAATTTGTTAAACAAACAGACAATGGCGAAGAAAAAGTAGGCACGTACTTTTTAGGAGCGAGTGAGTTCGTTTTAACTGATAATTTAAAAAGCGTAAGTCAGCAGGTTGAAAAGTTTTCATCAAAAGGATATCGGGTATTAGTACTTGGATATTCTCCACGGACGGGAGTATTAAAAAATAAACCAACAAACGTCGTGCCTGTTGCTTTGCTAGTTTTAGAAGATCATATTCGTGAAACAGCTTTTGAAACTTTGTCATATTTTAAAGATCAAGGTGTCAACTTAAAAGTTATTTCCGGAGATGATGCGATTACCGTGTCAAAGATCGCCCAGAAAGCTGGTGTTGATAATGCTAGCCGTTATATCTCACTCGAGGGAATGACTGAAGACGAAGTCCGAAAGATAGCTACGGAATATACAGTTTTTGGTCGGGTTACACCAACTCAAAAGCGCGCCCTGATTGCTGGACTACACGATCATAAAAAAGTCGTGGCAATGACTGGAGATGGTGTTAACGATATTTTAGCACTTCGCGAAGCTGATTGTTCGATTGCCATGGCTAGTGGATCTGAGGCAGCACGTTATGCGTCGCATCTAGTTTTATTAAATTCGGATTTTGCTTCCCTTCCCAAAGTCGTTTACGAAGGAAGAAGAGTTGTTAATAATATTGAGCGTTCTGGAGCTTTGTATCTTGCCAAAACAGCAGTAACATTCCTCTTAACATTTCTTTACTTTTTGCTTGGCGTTTGGCAAATATACAACGGTCAAATACGTTATCCATTCTCAATTAGTCAATTGATTGTTATTGAATTTGTTTGCATCGGTGTACCAACAGTATTTTTATCACTTCAGAATTCAAAAGAAATTATTAAAGGCAAGTTTATCGTCAATGTCTTGAAAAATTCATTGCCAACGGCTTTCGCTATTTTTGTTATTCACACGATTCTTTTTGCCTTAGTTAAACTTTATTTCGTCGATAATAATGGTCTTATTAGACCTGATTTATACGCAACAGTTGCTTTGCTCATCAACACAATGATTTTCTTAGACCTATCAATTCAAGTTGGAACGCCTTTCAACAAATGGAAATGGGTGTTATATGTCACAGTCATTTCGGGAACTTTTATTTGGTTTGCTCTTTGCTTTACTTTACCAGGATCGTTCTTAAATAAAAATACTCTTGATCTAACACCACTTAATAAAACGCTGTGGCCGTTAACCTTAATCTTCATTTTGCTCGGACATTTTGCTGTTGAATTTTTCCACAGGGCATTTAATAAGAATCTCAAGATTCCTTTCAGAGAAAATGCCTTTGACAAAAAATAAAAAATAGGTATAATAATATAAGTCTTGAACCTTGCCTAAGTTTTAGGCCTTAAGACCAAAAGGAGGAAGAATGAAGAAGTACAAAGCGATGTTTATTATTAAACCAGAACTTGGCGAAGAACAAACAAAAAAAGTTTTAGAAACGATTAAAGACATTTTCGCAAGTCGTGGTAGTAAACAAATCAAAGTCGAAGAATGGGGAACTCGTAGTCTTGCTTACGAAATCGATGATTTCACCAAAGGATACTATGTTCTCATGACTTTAGAAGCTAGCTCCGAAGCGGTTAGTGAGTATACACGGATTTGTAACATTAACGAAAATATTATTCGTCACATTATCGTTAGCGAATAATTGAAAGGAAATTATAAATGAATAGTGTTAATTTATTAGGACGAATAACTCGCGATTTAGAACTCAGAAAAACTGCTAATGGTGTTAGTTATGTATTTTTTACACTGGCTGTTAATCGTCCCGTCGCTCGTGACCAAGAAGGGCAGAAAGCTGATTTTATTTCTTGTTCAGCTTGGCGGATAACTGCCGAAACAATGGCTAAATATTTATCTAAAGGATCGCAAATCGCTGTTTCTGGTTCTTTAAGAACACGGTCAACTGTTGATCAGACTGGACAAAATCGAACAATTATGGAAGTTATGGTAGATCGTTTCGATTTCGCGGAAAACGGAAGAAACAACAGTCAATCAGGAGACTATCAAAATAAGGAAAGTTTTCAAACTTCTCAACCAAAACCGTATGTAGCAAAACAAACTACAACCGAAGATAGTTTTAATAATTCGTATAATGACGATATATCTGATGACGATTTACCTTTTTAATTAAGGAGGTTTAAATAATTATGGCAAGAGAATTTCGCGCTCGCAAACGCAAGAGTTGCTATTTTACTGATAATAAAATTAAAGTTATTGATTGGACAGATTATAAACTACTTGAAAAGTTTATTTCTGAAAATGGTAAGATTTTACCTCGCCGGGTAACTGGTACTAAAGCTATTTACCAGCGGCAACTAGCAACAGCAATTAAACGGGCACGGCACATGGCATTATTGCCTTTTGTGCGTGAATAGTGTCAAATTCCGAATCCCAGGGGGATTCGGTTTTTTAAAGGGGAAGATTTGCCTGACATAATAAGGCATCTTATGGTATAATGAATGAGAGTGTTTATATGCGGAAACAACAAAAAATTAGATTAATTATTTTAGGAATTATAGCAGCTTTAGTGGGCTTGTTTATTTTTAACTTGACGACTAAAAAGCTTCCGGTTTATGTTAGCTATATTTCTGGATCGTTTATTGCGATTCTTACAGCTCTTTTGGTTTTCTTAATTATTCGTGAAGGAATGGCAAGAAGGGTTGAATTTTTAGAGCGCCGTGTTTCCCTTTGGAATAACATCTCTTATCGTGTGAATATTGCCGGTGAGACGAGTTTTAACAATCTCCAGATGGGAATTATCCTCTATAGTGAAAAACAAAAAGTTGAATGGGCAAATAGCTATGCTAAATCAATCTTTAAGAGTCAAATGATTGATCGAGATATTGTTAATTTGTCAGAGCAATTATCAATTGCGATTTCGAACGAAGAGTCAAAATTCGAGATAACTGTTTACGATGAAGTTTATGAGTGTACAGTAATGATTAATGAACGTATCGTTTATTTTAAATCGGTTACTGAGCAAAAAAATCTTGAAACAAAGTTTAATGATAAGATGCTGGCAATCGGTATTTTTAACCTTGATAATCTTGAACAATCACTAGCGGCGATGGATGCCAAAGATAAAAGTAACCATATTGCGAAAATTATTGCGATTCTTACACAGTGGGCGAAGAAGTATAATCTTCTTTTTAAAGGTTATAGTGAAGAACGGTATTTGTTAATTACCGATAGAAAGACTTTAAAGCAAATCATCAATGATGGTTTTACAGTTCTTGAGGAAATTCGTGAACATTCTTCACGAGAAGGTTTACGAATTTCATTATCGATTGGTTTTGCATCTAGCGATAAACGCGCTGACGAAATTATGGATAAAGCAACCGAAGAACTCAATATGGCGCTTTCACGTGGTGGCAATCAAGCTGTTGTTAATCTTGACGGCAAAACACTTTATTATGGAGCCCGGATTGAATCTTTTGATACACGTAGTAGCGTTACTGTAAAGCACAGTGCTGAAGAGTTCTCTGATATTATTGAAAATGCTAGTAAGTGTTTAGTCATGGGACACCGTGATATGGATACCGATGCTTTTGGAGCATGTGTAGGTGTCCGTAAAATTGTTGAGAGTCTAGGGAAGGAATGTAAAATTATTTTTTCTGAAAATTTAGTAGACCCAACTGTTAAAAAACTTTACCAGACAATCGCAAGAGAACACAGTAACTTTTTAAGCGGACTAGTTGAACCAAGTGAAGCAATTCGAAAACTTGACGATAAGACACTTTTAATTATTGTTGATGTTCAGTATCAAAATCTTTTCATGGACGAGAAAATTTTAAAGAAAGCAAAACACGTAGCGGTGATTGATCATCACCGGCGAAACCCTGATGCAATCGAAGGAATTGATTTTCTTTATATTCAACCATCTGCTAGTAGCGCTACCGAACTTATTACCGAAATGATTCCATATCTTAAATCGCGGGTTGAACTAACGCCAGTTGAAGCAACGTGGATGGCGATGGGAGTAATTGTCGATACTAATAACTTTGTATACCGTACAAGCGAACGAACATTCGAAGCTTTGTCGATTTTACAAAAGTATGGTGCCAACATGACCCAGGCTCATGAGCATCTACGCGATGATTATCGCGTGTTTGAACTAAAGACAAATGCTCTTAAAAATGCGGAGATTTTGGAAGATAAATCAGCAATTGCTGTCGTTTCGTGCGATTCGCCAGTTGAGCAGTCGCTCCTCGCAATCGTTGCTGATGAACTTATGACAATTGATGAAGTTAAAAAGGCTTTTGCGATTGGACTTGTTCAAGATAAAGTTGTGGGTATCAGTGCTCGTAGTCTTGGTAGTGCTAATGTTCAAATTATTATGGAACACTTCGCTGGAGGTGGACATTTCACGGCTGCTGCTACGAAGATTCGCAATAAAACAGTCGAAGAAGTAAAAGATGAATTAATTATGTATTTGATCTCGATTAAAAACGAAGGGAAAGATTTAATGAAAATAATACTCCAAAAAGATATTAAAGGACGCGGACTTAAGAACGATGTTATTCAGGTGCCAACAGGATATGGCAACTATTTAATTAAACAGAAGATGGCGATTGAAGCAACTGATGACAACCTAAAGCAGTTGCAAGAGCACCACGATCACTTGGCTCTAGAAGCTGAAAAAGTCCTTGATGAAGCGATAAAAACTAAAGATTTTATTAATGCTCATAATATCACAATTCCTATCAAGGTTGGCTCAAATGGCAAAGCTTTTGGTTCAATTACTGCTAAACAAATCGTCGAGCGAATGATGGAAGAATATGGTATTGTTCTTGATAAGCGTAAGCTTGTGTTTAGTGAAACAATCGACCATTTAGGAACATTTAATGTAAAAATTCAACTACACAAAGAAGTAGTTGCTACTTTAAAAGTTTTTGTAGTTGAGAAGGAGTAGTAATGAAAAATAGTGCTCCTTATGAAAACACAAATTTCGTTCCAGCTAGCGAACTAGCTGAAAAAGAAATTATTGCTGCGATTCTCATGGATCCCAAAGAGAATCGTTACGTTCTCGAAACACTTAAAAGTGATATGTTCTTTTTTCCTGAGACCAAAATGATTTATAAGGCGATGGAAGAACTTGAAATTAGTAACAAAGTTATCACCGTTCCTAATACGATTGAACAACTAAAATATAGTGGTAAAACAGGCGAAATTAATATTGAAGAGTATTTGATAGAACTATCACAACTTCTTCCATATCGTCAAAGCGTTGAGCCTAACGCTAGGATAATTGCTGAGAAAGCTTTGGAACGCGATTTACTTAAATATCTTGAAACGACTCGTTATAATCTTGCTAGTGGTAAGGAAGAACTTGGTGAGGTTTTGACATCTGTTAAAGATAAGATGGACCAAATTGGCAGTAGTCGTCATTTGTCTTCGCTTGACCCCGTTAGTAATTACACCGATAAAATTATTGAAGATATGATTAACCGTGGTAATAATCAAAATGGACTTATTGGTCTTGATACAGGATTTGAAGAGTTAAATCGACTAACTTATGGTCTTAAAAAAGATGAGCTCGTTGTCTTGGCTGCTCGTCCAGGTATTGGTAAGACAACTTTTGCTTTGAATGTTGTTTTAAATACTTGTAAAAGTGAAGTTACAAAAAATAAAAGCGTTGCTTTATTTAGTTTAGAGATGGGTATTGATCAGCTTGTTAGCAGATTTTTATCAATTATCTCAGCAGTTCCTCTTGAAAAAATTTCTAAAGGGCAACTAGAACCAGAAGAGCTTGCTAAGATCAAATACGCTAAAGAGATTCTTGACCGTTATGATATTCGCCTCGAAGAAAATCCAAATACTTATCTTGATGAAATCATTGACAAATGTTATGATTTAAAACGTAATGGTAATCTTGATTTGATTGTAATTGACTATTTACAACTTGTTCAAATTAAGCAAGGACAAGGACGCAATGTTAGTAATCGTAACGAAGAAATTGGGCGTATCTCGCGTAGTCTTAAAAAACTCGCAATCAATTTGCGAGTACCAATTTTGGCTTTATCGCAGTTGAATCGTAAAGCCGAAGGTGATAGTAAAGATAGTGAGAATCCTGAACCACAGCTCCATCATTTGCGGGAATCAGGATCAATTGAGCAAGATGCCGACACGGTACTGTTTTTGCATGACCCGGTTAAGAGGGAAGGAAACTTCAGTAACGAAGGTCGAAAAATAAAAATGGTTGTTGCCAAAAACCGCCATGGTAATATTGGTGTTTTTGAACTACGCTTCAAAGGCAAGATTTCAACTTTTATCACTGAAGCCGGGCGTTTGGAGAAACGTGAAGAATAATGGAAGAAAAATTAACATTAATTCGTAAGCGCTTTAACGAACTTAATGAACTTTTGTCACTACCTGAAACGGTAAAAGATTTTCAAGTTTTTAAAAAACTTTCTAAGGAGCATAGTGACCTTGGAAAAATTGTTCCGTTAATTGATGAACTTGAAAACTTAAAAGAAGAAATTAAAGTTAATCAGGAGCTTTTAAAAGAAGCAGACCAAGAGCTCAAAGAATTAATAAATCTCGATAATAAAGATCACGAAGCTAAAATGACTTTACTTGAGGAAAAAATTAAAATGCTTTTGCTTCCTAAAGATGAAAATGATGAAAAAAATGTTATCATGGAAATTAAAGGGGCAGCAGGAGGAGACGAAGGCAACATTTTTGCAGGTGATCTTTTTCGGATGTATTCTAGATTTGCGGAGAGTAAAGGACTAAAAATTGAAATTGTTGATGCTAGTCCTGCTGATATGGGAGGTTTTAGTAGTATTTCCTTTTTCATCGAAGGAAATGGTGCCTACTCTTATTTTAAATATGAGTCAGGACCTCACCGTGTTCAAAGGGTTCCCGAAACTGAAAGTGCTGGGCGTATTCATACTTCAACGGCAACAGTTCTTGCTTTACCGGAACGCGATGAAGTAGAAGATGATTTTGATCCAAGCGATGTTCGCGTCGATACTTTTTGTTCTTCAGGTCCTGGAGGACAAAGCGTCAATACTACAAAATCCGCCATCAGGCTTACGCATATTCCTACAGGAATAATTGTTAGCTGTCAAGATGGTAAAAGTCAGCATGAGAATAAAGCAAACGCTTTTAAGGTTTTACGAGCACGGCTTTACGAAAAGAAGCTTCAAGAACAAGAACTTGAAGCTGGTAAAGAGCGTCTTTCAAAAATTGGTCATGGCGACCGGAGCGAAAAGATTCGGACATATAACTATCCCCAAAACCGAGTTACTGATCACCGCATCAATTTTTCTATTCAACAGCTTGACCGAGTTATGGAAGGAAAGCTCGACCCAATTATTGAAGCGCTTCAGGATTTTGAAGAGAAGAAAGCTCTCAGCGAATGATTTATCGTGAACTGTATTTAAAAACGGAAAATAAAGAATACTTTACGTATTTACTTTTGGAACTTTATGATGCGCATTTTTATGAGTTTGAAGATTTACTTAATAAAAAGGTAACTTACAAATTCAAAAGAAAATTTGAAAAACTTGAAAAAGGCATTCCCCCCCAATATATTCTTAAGTATGCTTATTTCTATGGCAATAAGTTTTATGTTAATAATCGGGTTTTAATACCGAGGTTTTCAACCGAGAGTTTAGTTGAAAAAGTGCTAGAGTACTTAAATGATAATGATTATTTATTAGAGCTTGGTGTTGGAAGCGGTGCGAGCGTTATTTCGCTTGCTCTCAAAAAATCTGAAGTTAATTATTTTGGGTCTGATATTTCAGGGAAAACTTTAAAAGTAGCAAAAAGAAATTCTAAACTTTTTAAAACGAGCATTACTTTTTTTCAAAGCGACTGGTTCGAAAACATCCCTAATTTAAAGTTCAATATTATTTTTGCTAATCCGCCATATGTATTAAAAGAAGAACCACTAGATAACTATGTTTTAAAAGAACCACATCTTGCTTTATTCACAGATAATTTATTTTCTAATTATCATAAAATTATCAAAGAAAGCAAGAATTGGTTAACAAAATATGGAAAGTTAATTCTCGAAATTAATCCACTTGGCAAGGAAAAAATTATGGAATATGGAAAAAAGTATTTTCTAAACTTTGAACTTTTTAAAGATTTAGATGGAAAGGAAAGAATTGTTATTTTTTATGATTAAACTTATTTTACTCTTTTTCTTACTCTTTGCTTCACCGATTGAAGAATATAAAACAAATTTTTCTTCAAGTCAAAAAGAAGTCTATGAGGAATATTACTTACTAACAAGTAAAGAAACTGATAATTTTTCTTTTCATCTATATGTTGGTAAAAGTAAAAATGGAATTTCCTATGCTGCTATGTTAATTAATAATAAACCTAAAGAATACAAGCTTATGTATGCTAGTGGCAATTCTTCAGGTAATAGTTTATTTGAATTTAAAATTAACGGGCGCGGTGATACTCAATTTGTAGCTTTTACTGTTAATAAGTCTGGAAAAATTTTTGTTGCAACAAGAAATGGCAATAGTACTGTTTTTGAGGCAAATATTTTAGGCGGGTTAAATGATAGCATCTATAACGATTTAGTCAAGGGTAAAACAAAGAACACAGGTACTAATGGTGGAGCGACCATTTTAACTGATAAAGAAATATTTGGTAAAAATGAAATTCTTAGTTTTAGTAAAACAATCAATATTATTTTAGGAGTTTTCATAGCTCTTGCTACTGGTTTCTTAATTACTTTTCTTGTTATTGTTAATAAGCGTAAAGGTAAGAAAGGTACTATTAAACAAGAGGAAGACATTATTATTGAAAACCTTGAAAAGATGATCGATGAAAGTATGAAAGTAGTTAAAACAGAAGAACCTGTCTTTTTCGAGCCCAAGAAGCTCCTTACTGAAAACGGCTTTACGACTAACTACAAAGGTATGAGTGAAACTCAGAAAGAAGAAATAATGCTTTTTCTTATAAAAGCTTATGATAATAAAAAGATTAATGAGAAAGATTATAAAAAGGAGATTATTGAACTGTGGAAAAGCTAACAGTTTCTGAGCTTCTTAAAAAGGATCTAAAAGGGAAAACGGTGATTTTTCCAACTGATACGGTTTATGGCCTTGGCTGTCTTTACAGCGACAAAGAAGCAATTACAAAAATCTACCAAATGAAACTTCGTCCAGACACGAAACCTTTACCAGTTCTTGTTCATGACTATGAGTTTTTAAAGCACGTTGAAAATGGTGATAAGTTTAAAGAGAAGCTTATTAAGAAATGGCCAGGAGCACATACGGCATTATTTAAGTGTCGTGATGATGAATTTATACTGCCTTCACTTGGAAAAAATACAACAGCTTTCCGGATGCCAAACTCTAGGGTAGCACTTGCTATTCTTGGCCACTTTGGAT
The DNA here is from genome assembly GCA_963542825.1 of uncultured Acholeplasmataceae bacterium. Lineage (GTDB taxonomy): Bacteria > Bacillota_I > Bacilli_A > ML615J-28 > CAG-698 > CAUTZD01. The sequence goes on from CAUTZD010000001.1 coordinate 59,152, forward strand.
ATTTAGCTACAACTAGTGCTAACATTTCTGGGTCTTTACCGCTTTTAACACTTACAGATCTTGAGCAGGCATTTAAAGATAAAGTTGACTACTTAGTTACTGATGAAGAAATATTCACTGGCGAGGCATCAGAAATTATTGACTATACTAACAAGGAGGCAAAACTAAGATGAAAGTAGCACTTGGTTCAGATCATGGAGGATTTCTTTTAAAGGAAGAAATTAAAAAATATTTGAAGTCTCTAAAAATAACGGTAGAAGATGTAGGAACTTTTACAAGTGAACGCTGTGATTATCCTGATTTCGCTCATAAGGTTGCTCGGCTTGTTTTAAATGGTGAGTGTAAATATGGTATCCTTGTATGTTATACAGGTATTGGTATGTCAATTACTGCAAACCGTTACAAAGGCATTAGAGCGTCGCTTGTGAGAAGCACAGATGAGGCTTATCTTACAAGGCTTCATAACGATTCTAATGTTTTGTGTTTAGGCGGCAAATATACAGACGCGATTACCGCCAAAGCAATCATCGATGTATATCTAACCACTGACTTTGAAGGTGGTAGACATTTAAATAGAATAAAGAAAATTGAAGGAGAAGAAGCGTGCACAAAGGGAAATTAGTTATTTTCGATCATCCACTAATCAATCACAAATTATCTTTAATTCGTGATGAGAAAACGACCACAAAACAATTCAAAGAAACTGTTAATGAAATTGGGGCTCTTATGGCGTATGAAATAACGCGTGAGCTACCAACAAAAGAAGTCAAAGTTAAAACTCCAATTACAACAACAACATGTCGAGAACTTGATTGTGAGGTTGTTATTGTTCCGATTTTACGAGCTGGTTTAGGAATGGTTGAAGGAATTTCGAATTTAATTCCGACAGCGAAGATTGGCCATGTGGGACTCTTTCGAGATGAAAATACTTTAAGTCCGCAAGAGTACTATGCAAAGTTTCCTGGAACAATTAGCAATGCTCAAGTACTTTTGATTGATCCAATGCTTGCTACAGGTGGGTCAGCTAGTTACGGCATCAATTTGCTTAAGAAGCGTGGTGCTAAAAACATTCGTTATGTTGGTCTTGTTGGTGCTCCTGAAGGAGTTAAAAAACTTCAAGAAGACCATCCTGATGTTGATATTTTTCTAGCAGCACTTGATGAAAAGTTAAACGAAAATGGTTATATTGTTCCTGGTCTTGGCGACTGTGGTGATAGACTATTTGGAACGAAATAATGGATAAAGAGATTATTTACTTACTTGTTTTTGTGTTATCTTTCATGGTCATTTTTCCAATGGTTTTTTATAGTGCTCGCTCCCTTGACTTTTCAAAAATTGTTCGTCCAAACCAGGTGAAACTATTTTATGTTTTACTTTATATTGTAACAATTGTAATAACGTTTCTTGGAGCGTTTTTCATAGAACATGTTGTAAGATTAATTCTAGAAGCTATTAAACGTTAAAAGGGGCTTAATAAGCCCCTTTTTTTTCTTCCTTCGCTTCGCGTAAGCGCAAGAGATAAATAACGATTTTTTCAATCGGCACTTCCTTAAGATCGATGAAGTAGCGTTGTAATAAACGAATATCATCTTTCTTAAGTTTGCTTGGAAGACAAGCGTACATCTCATCTTCATACTCTTCATAGCCGATTACTTTAAATTTAGCAATCAAAGGTTTTAGAGTTTCCTTTGTTCCTGAAAGATACACAAAGTCGTTAATAATCTTATCGATTGTCAACGATTCAATAAGCACGCCTTTATCAAAAATTAAAAGTTCACTCATCAAAGGTTTTAAGCTATCAAGGTTTTTTGATGTAATTAAGAAAAGCCGTTTTTTACTGTACCAACTATCTTTTAAGAAGTCGATAAAGTCATTACTTTTCTTTGGATCAGTATATCCTGCTAGGTCATCGAAAATGGAAATCAAACTATTAGAAGACAAAGTAGCAATATCGAGAATTAATTTACGCTCATATTCGGTTAGTGAACTTGTCTTTTGGCGATAATGAAAACCGAAGTGTTTAATCATCGTCTCGTAAAGGTTCAAATCAAAATCTTGAAAACTTCGATCAAGGATTTCTTTAATGTCATCAAGCGTCACATTTTTACCAAATTCATCGAGACTTTTAAAGTAAGCAATGTTTCCAAAAAAGTTTGTTTTTTCATAACTGAAAATTTCATCGACGTATACTTCACCGCGATATTCAAAGTCGCGTCCACTGATGATATTAAAAAGTTCTGGAAGACCACTACCCTCAGTGCCAGAGAAGACGTATATTTTATCGAAAAGAAAATCGAAGGTAAAGTTTTGGATGACCTTTTTACCTTCAATTTCTTTTTGGATATTTACACAACTAAGAATAGCCATATTTTCCTTCCGCTTATAAGATTTCTAAATTTTCAAGTTCTGTTATCTTTATTTGATTGTTGAAAGAATCGATAAGTTTTAAAACTATACGATTGCTTTCTTCATTTTTAAATTTAACGGTTAGTGTTACCTCTGTTCCCATGCTTTCATTTATAATACTATCAGTGTAATGCTTCTTATAGATACTATAGTTTTTATAGCTGAGAACTATTTTGAATTTAGTAAATAACCCAACCTCTGTAAACTCGCAAATTTTCAAAGCTTCCTTTAAGCTTAGCCGGTAAGTGTGCTTAAGGTTACTTGCGCCAAGCTTGATTCCACCGAAAAACCTAATTGTAACTCCAAGGCAAGAAGTGATGTTAAGCTTTTTTAGAGCTTCGTAGATGACATTTCCGGCAGTGCCTGCTGGTTCACCATCATCGCTAAATTTTGCTGTTTCTTGGTTTAAACCAAGGATGTAACAGTAAGTATAGTGGCTCGCTAAAGGATACTTCTTTTTAAGTTCAGCTAAAGCTTTTTTAGCTTCGTTTTCGTCTGTTACATGAAGCAAAAAAGTCAAGAAACGACTTTTTTTGACGATGATTTCAGTTTGGACAGGAGCTTTGATTTTTTGCACATTCTATTATACCAAAAGAAGCAAAAAAGTGCCACCCAAAATTAAAAACTTTTCCGATACAATTATATATGTAGTATAATAAAGGTCGAGGTGAAAATAGTGAACGATTTTTGGCGTGATTGCCGACAAATAGTTAAAATGTTAATAGATGCAGGCTACGATGCTTACTTCGCTCGTGATGCCGTCATTGATCGTATTAGTGAGCGTGAAATCTCTTTAATTTGGATTGTGACAACTGCTAATATTACAGTACTTAAAAAGATGTTTCCTGAATCACTTGAATTATCTAATTATAAAGATACGATTATTGTTAATAAAGACGGTAGAACTTTCGTTCTCGAATCGCTCAAGTTTGACTTAACAAACATTGCTCCTGATCCTAAAGGACACTATTCAACAGTAATTGTCGATGGTCTTGGAAACATGGAATATACAATTGATTCAATTATCATCAGTTATAGCGATAAAACCTTTGATCCATTCCTTGGTCTTGAAGATTTAAATAAACACAAACTAGTTTTTATTGGTGACACACAAGTACGGATCGAACACGATCCTTTTATCATCTTAAAGGGTTTAAGATTGATGGCTAAATATGGGTGCACGTTTAGTAGTAAAGACGAAAAGATTATCAAAAAGTTTGCTCATGTTTTAGTAAGGCTATCATTTAAAGATTATGCTTTTTTCTTAGAAGAGATTACGAAAGGTGAATACGCTCGTTTAGCTTTTAAGAAAATTTATAGTCTTGATGTTTATAAATACTTACCACAATTTAAAGATGCTTTAGAGATTATTAGTAGAAGAAGCATAACATTAAAATTTGAAGAAGTTTTGCTTCTTACTTCTGTTGTCAACGATTTTATTGATCCCGAGTATGCTTTCTATATTAGTAACTACGATACTTTTAAAAAGGCAAAGCACCTTGCAATTGCTAATCCTGCTTGCAAGTATGATATGCTTGAACTTTTTACATATGGGCTTGATGTCGCACTACTTGCTAATAAAATGAACTATTTGATTGGCTTAAGTTCACTTAAGACAGGACAAATTAAACGTAAATTTAATAAGCTCAAAATTAAAAGAATTTGCGATCTTGTCTTTAAGGGTGAAGACATTTTGAAAATCACCGACCAAGATGGTGATTATCTTAGTGAGCTTGTTGACGAAATTGCTTTTCTTGTTTTAAAAGGAAAATTACGAAACGACTATATGGAGATTAAAGATTTCGTTTTAAAAAGACTTCCGGAACTTGGGATTAATATTATTAGCGATGAAAAATACCAACCAATTTATCAGTATGATGAAGACAGTTTAACTGATATTCAGGATATTGATCAGGAATCTTTCATGAAAAATTTGATGGAAGCAACTGATGAAAAGGAAGTTTATGATGCTTTGAAAAAGCAAGGGCGAATTTTTAAGAAGATTGTTTTAAACAGTAATCCTACTTTTACTCGCAACCAGGAAATTGATTATTTCATTTTCCAAAAGATTGATGATGTTTTGCGAGCAAACTTTGTTAAACAGCTTCGCCCAAAGCGCTATGAAATAATGCAGAATTTATTTAGAGATTATGTGAAATTTTTTAATCAACTCGAAGGAAGTAAATAATGGCAAAAATAAAAGATTTTGATTTTAATGATGAAGCTGTAATTACAGCAAAAGTATCATCGCTTTCCGAGCGTAAAACAACTGCTGGCTCGCCTTATTTTTCTTTTCACGTTTTTGATGGTGAGGAAAAGATCGAAGCGAAAATTTGGAATATAACTCCCGAAATCCAGGATACTTTAGTTGCGGGCGACGTTTATATTTTTAAGGGGCGCATCAAAGAGTATCAAGGGAAGAAGCAGTTTAATATTGTTAGTCTTGAGAGACTTGATGAAACACAAAACGATTTATCAAGCTTTTATGAGTTTGCACCAGTATCGCTTGTTGAGCTTAAAGAACTCATTTATGAATATATTGATAAAATTGAAAATTCTGTTATCAGAGAAATAACGAAAGAAGTAATTAAACAAAACGAAGATAAATATTTTTTATTTCAAGCTGGTGTTAGTCTTCATCATGCGTATTTTTCAGGACTTGCATATCACTGCTATTCGATGCTTGATTTAGCTGATGTTCTTTTAAAGCGTTATGAAGGAATCAACAGCGACCTTGTATATGCAGGTATCATCCTTCATGATGTTGGAAAGGTTGTGGAGTTTTCAAAGGCTAATGGGCCAAGTTATACAGATAGTGGCAACCTTATGGGTCATTTATTTATTGGCGCTAATATGGTTGAAGAAGCTGCTATGCGGCTTGGATATACAGATACTGAGGAAGTATTAAATTTAGTTCATATCATTCTTTCCCATCATGGTGATCCTGATAAGGGAGCAGTTAAACCGCCAAAAACTCTTGAAGCGGTCGTTGTTCATTTGTGTGATTACGTTGACTCGCGGCTTGCAGGACTCACTGTCAGCATGCGTGATGTTGAGCCAGGGAAATATTCAGAACCCCTTTTAATGTTTGAAAAAGAGACTTTTCGCAAGGCTAATTTAAAATTACCGGTTGCGAAAAAGAAGAAATAAGTGTATAATAAAAAAGACTTTTAAATAAGGAGTATTAAATGGTAGAAGAAAATAAAAACATTTCTGAAGCTTTAGAGCCCGAAAATACTGTGGAAAACGAAGAAGCTTTAGAAGTGGAAGAAACAGAAACTTTAGAAGAAGTTGTTGACGAACCTACAAAGGAAACGTCAAGCGAAGCTTTGGAACCAGAAACTGTAGAGCCAGAGGTTTCAGAAAGTGTAATGGAATCAAAGCCAGGGAAAAAGATGAAAAAAGAAAAACAAAAGCTTGTCGCTAAAATGCCAAAGATTTCTAAAAACGACGCTAGCGACGCTCGTAAGAAAAAGATTCTTGTTCGCGTCCTTCCAGTTATGGCAGCACTTATTGTTGTAATTTTAGTAGCAGTTTTAATTTCCGTTTTCACAAGAGATCCTAAACTTCCAACAATTAAAAACCCTAAAGCACCTTATATTGAAAACGACGTTTTCGATATTACAAGAGGTAGTGTTTACCAAAACCTCAAGGACAACTATGGTTTAACAACAATCATCAACAAGGTTGATAAGGAGATTCTTTCAACTGAGAAAAACAAAGATGGTAAAAGTTATTTAGAAGCTATCACCGACGAAGAACTCAATAAAGAATTTGATAAGCGGATGTATGGTGATAAGGAAATAACCGATCCTGATGAGAAAGCGAAGAAAGAAAAAGCTTTCCGTGATAAGATGTTCTTAGCAGGATTAAGTAATGATCAATCAATTAAAGATATGATTCGTTTAGAGCTTGCTCGTAAAGCTTTTGCTTATGACAAGATTCTTAAAGAATATAATGAAGCTACAGAAGAAGCGAAAAAACTTGATAAAAACAAAGCTGAAGATAAAAAGCGCCTTGATGAGCTAAAAGATAAAATTATCGATGATGAAGCAATTAATAAAAAGTTCAAGGAAACTAATCATGCTGAACTTTCAGCACTCTTCATGTCTTTCCCAACTCAGTTAATTTTTGAAAAGACTTTACGTCGTTATGATGTTGCTTTCATGGGATACCAGAAAAAGTGGGTGTCAATCAGCGAGAAACGTGAACTAACACTTGGAGAAATTGGTTTAACATTCATTAAACTTTATAATGAATTTTACCAAGGAAACATTGAAAATTTCCCAGACACTTCTGACCCTACGAAAAATCAGTATCTTAAAGAAGGCGTCCATTACACTTATGATACAACAACTAAAACTTTAACGTTCCTTAATGCTGGTGTTGATGCTATCAAAGCTAACTACGATACTTTCCAAAAATATGCTAAAGGTTTATATGATTTAGTAAATGGTAAAAAAGAATTTACTAACACTGAAAATCATACTAAACCAGAATCAATTTATACAGTTAAAACCGAAACTAAAGAAAACAAGCAGTGGCTATTCTTCCTTGTTAAGAAAGGTGAAGAGCCAAAATTAACTGATGAGAAGAAGCAAGAAATCGTTAATACAATTTTAAAAGAACGGTTAAAAGATGCCCGAGTTTCTAAAGAGATGAATGAACTTCGTAAAGAAATTAACTTCATCGACTATAACCTTGCTAAACAGTTTAAACAACAGTTCTACAAAGATTATAAAATTAAGAAACAAAATGGTAAAAGCACAGCAGCCGTTTACAAAAACCTAACTTTTGGTTGTGATGAGTTATTTACGGAGCTTTTAGGTTATAACGGTAGCAAAGATGTTTTAACAAAAATCCAAAGAACATTCTTACTTCGTCATGAAAAGAACAAGATTTATGATGTAAAGAATAAGAAAGTTCTTGATAAGAGTGGTTGGAACGATGTTCAGTCACGTATCCAAAATATCAAAACAGCGTTTGCTGCTGACCGGTTTAAGACTTACGGATTCCCACAATCTTATGGTTGGGAGGCGTTTGTTAAGACTTATTTCCAAATTAGTAGTTTGAAAGAACTTGAAATGGCCGTGCTTGCTTCGATTCTTGAAGAACGTTTTGGCGATGGTCGTGAGAAAATTACGAAGGAATTTTATGAGAAAAACTATTTAACGCATGCACAAAAAGCATACGATGAATATTTTGATGTTTCTGGTAACCATGTATTAATTAGCGTTAAGGGCAAAGACGGTAAGCCACTTGCTCCTGAAAAATGGACAGAGGCTCAAAGAAAAGCTGCCGAAGAGTTATATGATAAATTATTTGAAGAGTTAAAGGGTCAAAATCCTGATAACCAAATTAAGTATATGGAAAAGTTTGCTTCAAATTCAACTGAAGACAAACAGTATATTGCTTCTCTTAGATACAACCCGCTTTATAATTTCAATCAAGCTGAGCAAGAAGAAAAAACTTTTGACAAAGGAAAGTTTGAAATTGGTACGACAACAGTTGAAACAGCTTCCGTAATAAAAGATGATTACAAGTACTCTAAATACGTTACTTTAGGGCTTGAAGTTAAGTATGAGGCTTTAAATAACTCTAAGCCAGGCAAGATGGTAAAACCATTTGAAGAAGCGTTAAAACGCATTTGGGCACGGTACCTAGAAGATAAAACAATCAATAAAGCTCATCATACTTTATTTGATCGTTCAGCTAACAATGGTGAATACTTAAAGACCGAGTTTGGCTATCATGTTTTCCGGGTAAGTCGTGTTGATGATATCCGTAACAAAATCGAAAAAGAAAATAACGAAGATGTTTTGAAAAATTTACCACTTCCAAGCTTTGATAAAGTATCAGCATACTTAAAGGATAAAAATGATAAGAGTTTAACAAGCGAAGACAAGAAGTTAATCGAAACATTTGTCGTTCCTGTTCACAACGAATATATTTCGAAAAACTGTGTTAAAGTAGAGTTATTAAAAGAAATCAAAGGTAAGCTTGGTGAAATGAAGTTACCAGAAAACATTAAGAAAGAAGATGTTGAACGTGTAATTGATATTCAAGTAGCTACTCTTGAAGAAAAATTCAAATATTTCTTAACAAAATAAAAGCGAAGAAGAGTCTATACAGGCTCTTCTTTTTTCTTAATAACACCTTTACTAAAACCAAGGTTTTTAGTATAATAAACTAGAATAATTAAGAGGATTATAGTGGAAACAAAAATTATTAGATTAGAAAATAACGAAAATCAGTTAGTGTTAAAAAATAAAGAAGGGTACTTTTTAGTTGATGCTTTAATCTCACCTTTCGAATTAATAGAAAATAGTATCCCCTTAAAAGAAGTTTTAGGGATTTTTATTTCGGGCGGAAGTGAAAAAAGTGTGAGATATTTAGGAAGACTTTTAGGGGAAACTCAGGCTTTTTTATTTATTAGCGAAAAACTATTTAATGAATTGCAACTTAAAACAAATAGTCGCATTGTTTTTCTAAATAGTGGAAGCTTTTCTTTTTTTGGTCTAAGCGTTTTTTATTTACCAACAAATGATTATATGCGTAATTATGTTTTTAGGTTTCATGAGCTTAAGGATAAAGTTGGTTATGGAGTTAACCTCGGAAACGTAGAAAAAGACCTTGAGATTTTTTTTGAAGGTGTTAATAAAATTTATCTTGAAGCAAGCTTTGATGAAACACTTTTAGATCGTGAAAAAGAAGAACATCCAAATAGTGAACAGTTTTTCCTTGAAAAGAATAACATGTCAAATACCGAGGTTTTTAAGCTTCTTGATGGGCTTAAAAAAAACCTAAAAGAAGCAGTTTTAATAAACATGTCTTTAAAGTATAATTCCCGCTCGAAAATTGTTACGGTATTTGCTCCATTAAAAGATGCGATAAATATTTATACTATCGATACTTTGACAGGAACCATTAAAAAGATCTAAAGTGAAATTTGATTTAGTTAGCAGTTACAAAATGGCTGGTGATCAAAAGCCAGCAGTTTCAAAAATTATTGATGGCTACAATAAAGGAATGAAACGGCAAACATTACTGGGAGCTACGGGCACTGGTAAAACTTTTATGATGGCAAACATTATTCAAAACCTCAATAAAAATGTTTTAGTGCTTGCCCATAACAAAACGCTAGCTGGACAACTTTATAACGAACTGAAAACTTTTTTTCCAAATAACCACGTTGAGTTTTTTATTTCCTATTATGATTATTATCAGCCGGAAGCTTTTATTGCTTCTCGGGGTCTTTATATTGAAAAGGAAGCTATCATCAACGATGAAATCGATGAGATGCGCCATAAAACGATTATTAGCCTCGTTTCTAAAGAGCCAACAATTGTTGTTAGTAGTGTCAGCTGTATTTACGGAATCGGTGAAGAACAGGAATATGTTGATAAAATCTTTTTTATTAAAAAAGGTATGGTAATCAAGTTCTTTAGTTTTCTTGACCGGCTTATATCATTAAACTATAGTCGTAGTGAATATGATTTAAAGCGGGGTACCTTTATGGTTAAAGGTGATAGTATTCTCATTAATTTCACGTCTAATCTTAAAGAAGTTTTGAAGGTAACTTTTTTTGGTGATGAAATCGAAAGTATTAAGATGGTTGATGCGGTTAGTTTTAAGGCACTGGAAACTTTAGAGTACACTTCGATTTTTCCAGCGACTCTTTTTGTTATTAACGACAGTAAACGTGAGGAAGCGTTTCGGAGGATTGAAGAAGAACTAGCGGAAAGAATAAAATATTTTAAAGAAGTTGAGTTTGATGAGCATAAAGCAAATTTAATTAAAGATATTACGATGAATGATCTTGAGATGATGCGTGAGCTTGGTTACTGCCAAGGTATTGAGAATTATTCGCGACATTTGTATTTACGAAACGAATCAGAGCCACCAACAACCCTTGTCGATTTCTTTCGTAAAGATTTTTTGATGATTATTGATGAATCACATGTTACACTACCACAAGTTAGAGCGATGTTTAATGGCGACCGGAGCCGTAAAGAACAGCTTGTAAAATTTGGTTATCGTCTTCCGAGTGCTCTTGATAATCGTCCGCTTAGGTTTGAGGAATTTAACAGTAAACTTGACAAAGTTTTATATGTTTCGGCAACTCCGCAAAAGTATGAAATTGAAGATTCCGGGCAAACCGTTGAAGCAATCATTAGGCCAACAGGTCTTCTTGACCCTATCGTTTCTGTTCGGGAAACGAAAGGACAAATCGAGGATATTATTAAAGAGATTTATGCTAGGGAAAAGAAAAATGAGCGTGTTCTCATTCTAACATTGACAATCAAGATGGCAGAAGACCTTGCCAAGTATCTTAAAAACCTTGACATTAAATCAACATTTCTTCATTCAGAGATTAAAAGCCTTGAACGCCTTGAAATTATTAGATCCTTAAGAAGAAAAGAAGTTGATTGTCTAATTGGAATCAATCTTCTACGCGAGGGTCTTGATATCCCTGAGGTTAGTTTAATTTGCATTCTTGACGCTGACAAGGAAGGGTTTTTACGAAGCGAAACTTCTTTAATCCAAATTATTGGAAGAGCCTCACGTAACAGTAGCGGTGAAGTTATTATGTACGCTGATAAAATAACCGATTCAATGAATAGTGCAATTAAAGAAACAAAACGTCGCCGAGATCTACAACTTGCTTATAATGAGAAATACCATATTGTTCCGAAAACAATCATCAAACTAGTTCCTGAAAAAATCACGATGAAAGTAAGCGCTCAAAAAGAAAAGACAATCGATTACAAAACTTATGAAAAGGCAAGTAAACTTGAGCGGGAAGAGATCTTAAAAGCGCTTGAACAAGAAATGCGCACTTACGCTAAAGAAGAAGCGTTTGAAGATGCACTGATAATCCGTGATTTGATTATTGAACTGAAGGGGATAAAATAATGAAAGTAATTGTTGGGCTATCAGGAGGAGTTGATTCTGCTGTTAGTTTATATTTGTTAAAGAAAAAAGGATACGAGGTTGAAGCGCTTTTTATGCGCAACTGGGATTCAACAGTTAATAATGACATTTTAGGAAACCCAAACGACATTAAAGATGTTTGTCCACAAGAAAAAGATTATCTCGATGCTAAACTTGTTTGTCATAAACTTGGAGTAAAACTTCACCGCGTTGATTTTGTTAAAGAATACTGGGATGATGTTTTCCGATATTTAATTGATGAGTACCAAAAAGGGCGGACACCCAATCCAGATATTTTATGTAATAAATACATTAAGTTTGATAAGTTTTTAGAAGTTGCTAAAAAACTTGGTGCTCAAAAGATTGCCATGGGTCATTTTGTTAGAAGAAAAGGCTATTTTTTATACAAAGGCAAAGATAAAAACAAGGACCAGTCTTACTTTTTATCACAGCTCACACGCATGCAAATTAGTGAATCACTTTTCCCAGTTGGCTCTTTAACAAAAACAAAAGTCAGGAAAATCGCCAAAAAGCTTAATTTACCAGTTGCTAAGAAAAAAGATTCAACAGGAGTATGTTTTATTGGTGAGCGTAATTTTAAAGAGTTTTTGAAAAACTATATTCCAGCAAAGCCTGGAAATATTGTTGATCTTAACGGTAATACTATTGGCACACACGAAGGCATTATGTACTATACAATTGGGCAGCGCCATGGTCTCAAAATTGGTGGTGAAGGTGAGGCCTGGTTCGTTGCAAAAAAAGATACCAAAAACAATTTACTTATTTGCTGCCAAGGCCGTGATAATGATATTCTCTTTAGTGATGAAGTGGAAATTGAAAATTTAAACATTCTAACCACAAAACTTCCTAAGCGTTTCCGTGCGAAATTTAGGTACCGTAGCCATGACTTACCAGTAGAGGTTACTCGTGAAAGCGAAGGGGTTTTGAGGCTTAAGCTTCTTAAAAAAGGCTGGGCGATAACTCCCGGACAGGCTGCTAGTTTTTATCTTGGAAAGAAGATGATTGGTGGTGGTTTCATTAGGGCTAGCTATTTTAAAGGAGTTAAGCGAAACTAACAATGGACTACTGTAAAGGAAACATCAAGAAGATTTTTAATTTTAATAAAGACAATTCATTTTTTATTTTACGAATTAAAATGAATTATAAACAAAATGAAAATCTTCATTACCTAAGAAGCATTATTTTTGAAAACGAAATCACGGTTTTAGGAAATAGTATTTCCGTGCCGAAGCTTGACGAAGAATGGGAGTTTTTTGGAACCCTAGTTTTTGAAAAGGGGAAGGGTTATCAGTTTAAAAGTAGCGAGGCGAAACCCGTTTTTTCAGCTACGGAATCAGGAATCATCCAGTATTTTTCTTCTGATATCTTTCCATCGATTGGCCCTGTTACTGCGAAAATGATTGCTGAGAAATTAGGCGATCAGGCAGTTTCACTGATCGAGGCAGACGAAAAGATTTTGGACACCTTAAAACTCACTACAGAGCAAAAAAAGGCGATTTTAAAAGGTCTTAGTAGCGATCGCGAGCAAAGCAAGACAATTGCTGAGCTTTTTGGGCTTGGACTTACGTACACAACTATTAAAAACATTTTAGAAATTTATGAAGATAATAGTTTACAAACGGTCAAAGAAAATCCTTACGCCTTGATAAAAAAAGTCCGTAACTTTGGGTTTTTAAAAGCCGATCAAGTAGCTTCGAAACTTGGCTTCCCCAAAAACAGTAAAGTAAGACTTAAGGCTTTATTTCTTTACGAACTTGAAAATTATATTTATGGTTCTGGAAATTTAGGGATTCCTAAAATCGCGCTTTACGGACAAATGGAGAAACGAATAAGTGAGAAACTTGGAGATCTTGACACCATTCTTCAAGAGCTCATTTCTGAGGGAAGTGTTATTTTAAATGATGATCTTATTTATTTATCTTATTTGTATCACTGTGAAAAATTTATAGACGGTTCAATCAAGAATCATTTAAAAGCTCAAGGGTTATTTCATGAAAACGAGTTTACGGAAGCGCTATTTAAAAGTGAACTTGACGAGGAAGTAGTTCTAGATTCTGAGCAAAAAACGGCAATCGTTAATTCCTTAGTTAAACCAGTATCAATTATTACTGGTGGTCCAGGTACTGGAAAAACGATGGTCGTTAAACAAATTGTTAATCTTGCTTTGAAAAAAATAAAGCCTCATGAAATTGCCCTTTTAGCGCCAACAGGCAGGGCAAGTAAACGAATGTTTGAAGCAACCGGATATAGCGCGATGACTATTCACCGTTTCCTTTCCTATAAAGGTGATGACATTTTTAATTATGATAAAGAAGAACTAGAAAAGTATAAACTCATTATTATCGATGAGTTCAGTATGATTGATGTTGTTCTTTTTTACGAACTTTTAAAAGCTTTGCCAGTAAAAACATGCCTTGTAATCGTTGGTGATATTAATCAGCTTCCTTCAGTTGGACCAGGAAATGTTTTAGCAGATTTGATTGAATCAAAAGCTGTAAATGTAACGACGCTCAAAACAATTTACCGGCAAAAGGATGGTAGCGGTATTTCTAAACTCGCCCAAGCGATTATGGACGAAGAAGTAAATAAGGAACTTTTAGAAGCAAATGATGTTAGTTTTATTGAAGTTTCAAGTAACGATGTACTTCAAACAATCAAAGAAATTATTGAAAAGCTTCAAAAAGATAACGTCGATATTTTACGTGACTTGCAGATCTTAATTCCTATGTATAAAGGTATTACAGGAATCAACCAGGCAAATATTTTCTTTCAAGATGTAATAAATAGTAATAACCCCTTAAAGGCGAATACTTATAAAGTTAATGATAAAGTAATACAGCTTGTTAACCGGCCCCAAGATGGAGTCATGAATGGTGATTTGGGTGTTATCGACGAAATAACTCTGAAAAACGAGAAACTTGAAAGCGTCACCGTTAACTTCTTTTCAGGTCCTATTATTACTTATACAAGTGATAATTTTGATGACCTCACACTTTCCTATGCCATGACTGTTCACAAGGCACAAGGTAGCGAATTTCCTTACATTATTATGGTTGTTAGTAGTGAACATAGTTTTATGCTTCGGCGTAAGCTAATATATACTGGCATTACTAGGGCGAAAAAGAAACTTTTCCTCATTGGTTCACAGGTGAGTTTTAGCAGAGGCATCAAAGAACTTGAGGATCGAAGGAATACTAAACTTTTAAAACTTCTAACTGATTCTGATGATTCTTGGAATAAGATTGTGAGTTTTTCCGATTTTAAGTAAATGGCTACTTAAAAATTAAGTAGCCATTTTTTAGTAAAATTTATCCTATTATATAATATATAGGGTGATGAAAAAGTTTATTAAAACCCATTTGAAATATGTTATAGGAGTAGCTATTTTACTAGCTGTAGGGCTAGTAGGTTTTCTTATGAAAAAGGCGCCTGTTAAAACCCCGGCAAAAGAAACGATGGAGACGGGAAGCGTTAAAACCGTTATCGTTGAAATTAGGGGTGCTGTTCAAAATCCTGGTATTTATTATACTGAAGCTAACGCAAGAATCACAGATGTTATCGTTTTGGCAGGGGGACTTTTGAAAGATGCTGAAACTCTTAATATCAACATGGCAAAAAAAGTTAAGGATGAAATGAAAATTGTTATTCCTTTTAAAGAAGAAAAAGATAAAGAAACTGATAACATTGAAAACGAAACGATTTTTAAAGTTCATTTAAACAAAGCAACGATTAAAGAACTTGTAAAAGTACCAGGTATTGGCAGTAAAATTGCCCACGACATTGTTATATATAGGGAAACAAATGGTGATTTTCAAAGCCTTGAAGAACTTAAAAAAGTCAAGGGCATCAAAGATAAATTATATGACAAGATTAAAGATCATTTTATTTTGGAAGAATCTTAAACTTCGGCTTTGGGGAAACTATGTTATTTTAACAGTTTTTCTTGTTCTTACTTTTCTTACTTTTATTTCGCGTTATAGTTATTTGTTATGGCTTTTCTTTTTAATATATGTTGTCAGAAAAGATAAACTTTTAGGATTTATAGGTCTTGTTATAAGTGTGGCTTTTTTCACTAATTACCAAATTAGAAAAAACTTTAAGGTTAGAAATGAAAATAGGGGAAGAGTGGTTCAAATAGTTGAGTTTACTAGCTACACGAAAGTAACGATTAGATCAGGAGCTAAATTCAATGTTGAAGTTAAAAATAGTCCTAGTTTATCTCCAGGAATGATTGTTAACTATAGTCTTGGAAAAGAAGAGTTTATGCAAAAAGAAACGCCAAATGGCTACGATGAAAAACATGAGCTTTTTAAAAAGGAAATATTTTATAAGTATAAGTCAGATAGTATTACTGTTGAGCGCTCTGGTTTTTCTATATACTTTATTAATCATTATTTGAAAAACTTAGTAAGAAAACATTATGATAAAGAAACTAGTAGTTTAATAAATGCTTTGGTTTTAGGTGATTATCACGATCTTAAAGAAGAAGATATTGAAACTCTTAAAGAAAACGGCATCATCCACTTGTTTGCTATTTCTGGATTACATATTTCATTTCTATCACTAATTCTTACAAAAATTCTTATGTATTTTAAAGCAAAGAAAAGCGATGTTGTTATTAGCTTTATTTTTCTTCTGTATATTGTTGTCTGTGGGTTTCAGCCATCAATCATCAGGGCAAGTATGCTTTATAGTTTAAAAACACTCGAGAAATATAAGAAATGGACTTTTAGCACAGTTGATAGGTTATCGCTTATTTTTCTTTTTCTTGCATTATTTAATCCCTTTTATTTATATAATCTTGGTTTTGTTTTTTCTTTCATGATGAGTGGGATGATTGTTTTACTTAAAAATAAACTAGAGGATCTAAGGCCTTTAGCAAAACTTTTTTATATTTCCTTTTTCGCTCAGCTTTTGTCCTTGCCTTTTGTTATTTTTCTAAATAACCGTTTAAATTTACTTATTCCCTTTCTAAACATTATTTTTATAGTACTTATGGAAACGGTACTTTTACCGCTTACACTTTTAACGGTGGCACTGCCGTTTCTTGCTCCCCTTTTAAAATATACTTCTAACCTCTTTTTCCTTTTGAGTAGCGCTTTTGGGAAAATCCCGGTTTATTTAAATTTTCCAAAGTTTCATTTTCTCGTTTATCTTAGTTATTATGTTTTATTTTTTACTTTAATAAGTTACGTAAAAGTCAAAACATTTTATACGGTAATGGTGTTTACAGTATTCTCGCTAGCGTTTGTTAAGGTGCTTGACGCGAGAGAACTATTTCGGTTTTATTCTTTAAAAAACGGCGAAGCAACTGTTATTAAGCCGCCTAACTCTTTAGGGGCTATCGTTATTGATACGGGCGATGGGCGCGGAAAAGCCCTGACCAAAGAACTAAAAGCTATGGGAGTGTATTATCTTGATGCTTTATTTATTAGTCATGGTGATCTCGATCACTATGGGGAAATTGATGAACTTATAAAACAGTTTTACATTAAAACAATCTACGTCTCGATGTTTGATGAAACGTATTATGTTAAGAGCCCCAAAAGTAAACGGTTAAAGTTAGGCGACGTTTTAAAAATCAAAGGATTTACGGTTGAGTGCCTTGGTCCGAAAAGCCGCGGCCAAACAAAAAACGCGAACAGTTTAATCTTACTTTTTACTGATCTTAAGGGAGAACGCTTTTTGTTTACTGGCGATATCTCCAAGAAAGAGGAAGAAGAGCTTAGTGTTAATGCTGACGTCTTAAAAGTTTCGCATCATGGAAGTAGTACTTCAACATCTCCTGTATTTTTAAAAACTGTGAAGCCTAAAGTTGCCATTATTATGACAGGCATTAAATGGCAGCATAAGTTTCCAAGTAAGGATACTTTAGATAGTTTAGAGAAAAATAAAATTAAGGTTTATCGTACAGATATACATAGTTCTATTGCTTATATAAAACTATTTAGATGGCAACTATATAAAACGATGGCTGGGTAAATTTTCTTTGTCTTTTGTTTGTTTTCAAGTATAATTAAGAAGAGAATAAAATTATGGGAAAAATTTATTTATATTCAGGTAAAGAAAGTGTCATCATCCAAAATAAAGTAAATCAGCTTATTAAGCAGTATGCTCCGCATACCCAGGTTCACAAAACTTATGATTTGGAAAATGATACTGATTTTAAAGGGCTACGTGAGACTTTATATGATGCCCGTGTTATTTCGATTCTCGAAGAAAATAAAATCATCATCATCAAAAATCCGGAGTTTTTAAATAAAGGATTACCGAAAGATTTAGAGATTGATTTTATAAAATATTTAGAAAAACCGTTTGCTTCGACGGTTTTAATTATTAGAGCTGACCAGATGGAACTTAATAAACAGTCGCCGCTTGTCAAAAAACTTTACGAAGTTGCCGAAGTTATTGATACTCAGGAACTGACAGATGTTCAGCTTAATGGCTGGATTCAACGGCAATTTGAAGTTGATAAGATTGCTATTGAAAAACAAGCGATAGCTTTATTTGCTACGCGTGTTGGTAAAAACCTTGAGAAAGCTAAAACCGAGATTGCTAAACTAAAAAATTATGTTGGCTCTCAAAAGCTTATCACGGTCGATAATGTCAAGGATATTGTAACTAGGGGACTTGAAAGTGATGTCTTTAGTTTAACCAAAGCGCTTTTTGAAAAAAAGTGGCAAGATGTTACAAGGATTTATCAGGACCTCATTTTATCAGGAATAACGCCTGGACAAATTTTTGGAACGATTGCTTCAACATTAACTGATCTCATCGTCGTCAAACTAATGATTGTTGAAGGATACAATCAGGAGCGCATTAGTAAACACTTAAACAAATCTTCAGGACGGATTTTTTATTTGATGAAAGATGCCAGCAAATTTGAGTATAGTGAACTAAAAGAAAAAGTCCAGGAGCTTGCCGACCTTGATGTGCGTATTAAATCAGGACTCTTAGACCAGCTTCCAGGACTAGAAATTTTTCTTTTTTCAAGTAAATAAAAAAATATCCTTACAAAGGAAGGATATTTTATTTAAGATTATTGACAAGTTGTTGTAAACGTGATTTATGGTTAGCGCAGTTCTTTTTGTGGATGATTCCTTTAGAACTAGCTTTATCAAGTTTCATGAAAGCTTCTTTAAGTTGAGCTTCGGCTGTTTTCTTATCATTATTATTTACAGCTGTTTCAACTTTTTTAACACTTGTCTTCATGGAACTAACAAAACTTGCATTATCTAATCTTTGCCGTTCATTGGTAAGAACACGTTTCTTTTGTTGTTTAATATTTGCCATTGAATACCTGACCTCCAAGTGTCTTTATTATAGCAAAGAAAACTAAAAAAAGCAAGCATTAATTAAAGGAGACACAATGAAAGTTGCAATTATCGGTGGGGGATTTGCGGGATTAACTTTAGCGTCGCTTATTTCAAAGCATCAAAAGGAAACGAAACTAGTTATTTTCGAGAGACTTCCAAAGGTTGGTAAGAAAATAAAAATTGCTGGGAACAATCGTTGTAATCTTACTAATCTAAACATATCCTCTAAAAACTATAGAAGTCTATTATTTTATGAATATATAAAAGATATCGATGTTGTAAGCTTTTTAAAGTCCCTAGGTTTGAAACTTAGGTTTTATGGTAATCTTGTTTATCCGTATAGTGAAAAAGGCGATCACGTGTTAGAAATGTTTCTTAATAGTATCAACGCTAAAATCATTCACGAGGAAGTTATTAGTATTAATGGTAAAACTAGTGAGCTTGTAACTCTTAAAAGTCACTACCATTTTGATTATATTATTTTAGCGACTGGATCGAGAAGTTATTTTGATACTGATGCTTCTCTTAATTTAATTGAAAAACTTAGCCTCGATTATTTACCGTTTGTTCCAACGCTTGGTCCAGTTAAAACTTTTGAAAAACTTAGTGAACTTGATGGTGTGCGTGTCAAAGCTGAAGCTAAAGTTTCTAACATGAAATTTTCTGGAGAAGTTTTATTTAAAAAAGATGGATTATCTGGTATTATGATTTTCGATTTGAGCCGTTATTTAAAACTTGGTGATAAGATAATACTTGATTTGATTCCTGAGTTTCAGGAGAAAGATTTTAAAGACGAGGAAAGTATTTTAGGGTTATTTATCAAACCGCTTCGTGAGGAAATTATGAAGCGAAGTAAAAGTGAATCTAAGATTCCCGGAACAATCATGAAAAACTTTACCTTTACTGTCTGTGAGCTTCCGACTTTTAAAAACAGTCAAGTATCGATAGGCGGTATTAAGGAAGAAGAAGTTCTGCCTTCGTTTTCATTAAAGAAATATGACCATATCTATGCTATTGGTGAAGTCAATAATCAAGATGGAATGTGCGGCGGTTATAATGCGCACTTTGCTATTGCAAGTGCCATTAAATGCTTTAATAGTATGTATGGTAAGAAGTTATTTATAAAAGGGGAAAACAAATGAAAAAATCAAAAATTTGGAATGTTCCGAATATCTTAACATTGTTTAGAATTGCTTTGATTCCAGTGATGATTGTTTTTATGCTCGTTCCATATTTCCAAAAGCCATTCAAAGATGAACAGTTTCAAATGTTGACTTTAGGAAATTTGATTGCCTTGGGAATATTTGTTCTTGCTTCAATCACCGATTTTCTTGATGGCTATATTGCTCGTAAGTATAAACTTGTTACTGATTTTGGCAAACTTCTCGATCCGATTGCTGATAAACTGCTTGTGTTTAGTGCCCTGCTTTTATTTATTGAACAAAAGCAAACAATCAAAGATCCGGGTTTAACAATTGCAGTAGTTATTATGCTTGGGCGTGAGTTTTTAGTGACGGGCTTTAGACTTATTGCCGCAGGAAAACAGAAAGTCCTAGCTGCTTCGATGATGGGAAAAGTAAAAACAGCCTTCTCGATGGTCGCAATTATCTTTTTCTTTGTTGGTGGTTATCCTTTTACTTATATAAAAGGAGGAGCGATTATTTTTCTACAAGTACTACTTTATACGATGGTTATATTAACAGTAGCAAGTGGACTGGAATTCTTTATTAAAAATGGTAAAATATTATTTCAAGACGAAGGAGAAAAAATAGATGGATGAAAAGAAATTAAAAAGTTTACAAGAAGCAATGAAGCAAATCGAGAAACAATTCGGTAAGGGAGCGGTCATGAAGCTTGGCGACAAGGTCGTTGATGATTCGATCGAAGTAATTCCTACTGGTTCGATTTCTCTTGATTTAGCTTTAGGGGTAGGAGGTTATCCTAAGGGACGAATTATTGAGATTTTCGGTCCCGAATCAAGCGGTAAAACAACGCTTGCTTTGCATGCGATTGCTGAAGCGCAAAAGGCGGGAGGATATGCTGCCTTCATCGATGCTGAGCATGCTCTTGATGCTCGGTATGCTAAAAAGCTTGGTGTTGACATCGATAACCTACTTCTTTCACAACCCGATACTGGCGAGCAAGCTCTAGATATTTGTGAACAGCTTGTTAAAAGTAATGCAATCGATTTAATCGTTGTTGATTCTGTGGCGGCACTTGTTCCAAAAGTGGAAATTGATGGTGATATGGGTGATACGTATGTTGGCCTGCAGGCACGGCTCATGAGTCAAGCGATGCGTAAGCTCTCAGGCATTATAAATAAAACGAATACTGTTGTTATTTTTATTAACCAAATTCGCGAGAAAGTTGGCGTGATGTTTGGTAATCCGGAAACAACTTCAGGTGGACGTGCTTTGAAGTTTTACGCAACGATTAGAATTGACATTCGCCGCGTCCAGTCACTTAAGCAAGGAGAAGATGTTATCGGTAACGATACGCGAATTAAAGTTGTTAAAAATAAAGTAGCTCCACCATTTAAACAAGTTAGTGTCGAACTGCTTTTTGGTGAAGGTATTAGTAGATACTCAGAAATCATTGATTTAGCTGTTGCTGCTGATATTATTCAAAAGAGTGGTAGCTGGTTTTCTTATGATGGTGAGCAGCTTGGCCAAGGAAAAGATACTGTTAAAAAGCTTTTGATGAAAGACGAAGAACTAACTAAAAAGCTTGAAGCACAAGTTCGTGATTATTATAAAGCTAAATAAAAAACATATTGACTACTTTTATCATAAATATACGGTAAAAGTAGTCTTTTTTCTTATTGACTTTAATTACCTTATTTTGTATAATTAAGCATAGTAGATGAAGTGCCATATCATAATATGGAGGTATGAACTTGAAGTTATTAACTATGCCAACCGGTGGTTGGATCGGCATTATTATTGCCGCCATGGTTATCGCTGTCGGTTTATCGATCTTAATTAAGTTTTTGGTTGATCAAAATAGAACGTCATCAGCTGACAAACGAGCAAAAGCCTTAATCGATGATGCTAAAAAGGAAGCTGAAAAAATAAAGAATGACACCATTCGTAAAGGAATGGATGAAATTCAAAGACTAAAACAAGAAGAAATTAAAGATTTAAATGAAAGAAAAAGACTAGTAAAAGACCAAGAGGAAAAATTAGTCAATCGAGAAAATCGTTTAGATAATCGTAGTGAAAATCTCGACCAGCGTGAAAACAATATTAACGCTAAAGAAGCGAATGTTGAAAAAGTCCGTGAAGAAGTTGAGAAAGAATATCAAAAAGCTGAGCAAATCGTCAAAGATCAAGAAAAGAAATTATTAGAAATTTCTGGGATTACACGCGATGATGCGAAGAAAATTGTCTTAGAACAAGCTAAAGATCAGATGTCTTCAGTAATTGCCAATTATATTCGGGAAGAAGAAGAAAAAGCGAAAAATGAGGCGGGCAGGCGCGCCCAATATCTACTAGCTGAAGCCATTGATTATTATTCAAGCGATGTTGTCAGTGAAAGAACGGTGTCAACTATTGACATCCCTAATGATGAGATGAAGGGCCGGATTATCGGCCGTGAAGGTCGAAACATTCGAACAATCGAAGCAGCTACAGGTGCTGATTTAATTGTTGATGATACACCTAATGCTGTCGTTGTTAGTTGTTTTGAACCAATTAGAAGAGAGATTGCGAAGCGTGTTATGCAAACTCTTGTTAAAGATGGTCGTATTCAGCCACCACGAGTTGAAGAGCTTGTTAAAAAATATCAAGCAGAAGTTGACCAAGAAATTCGTGAGGCCGGTGAGGAAGCAGTGTTTGTTGCTGGCATCGGTAAAGTCCATCCAGAACTTGTCAAAATTATTGGACGCTTAAAGTTTAGAACAAGCTATGGACAAAACGCTTTGCGTCACTGTTTGGAAGTTGGCTTTTTCACAGGAAAGCTTGCAGCCGAACTTGGGCTTAACCAAACACTTGCGAAGCGTTGTGGTTTTTTCCATGACATTGGTAAAGCTCTCGATCACGAAAACGAAGGAAGCCATGTTGAGGTTGGTCTTGACATCGTTAGAAAATACAACGAATGTCCAGAAGTAATTGAGGCCGTAGGTAAACACCACGGTGAAGAAGAATGCGAATACATTTATACACATCTTGTTAGAGCTGCCGATACTCTTTCTGCCGCTCGTCCTGGTGCTCGTAATGAATCGGTTGAAAACTACATAAAACGTCTCGAACAACTTGAAAATATTTGTACAAGTTACGAAGGCGTTGAAAAAGCTTACGCCGTTCAAGCTGGACGTGAAGTTCGTGTGATGGTTAAACCAGGTGAAGTTGATGATGACAAAGCATTCTTAATTGCCCGGGAAATTAAAAAACAAATTGAAAATGATGTTAATTATCCAGGAACAGTTAAGGTTGTTGTTATTAGAGAAACACGGGCCACTGAGGTTGCCAGATAGTAAAAAAATAACCCTACTTTTTAAAAAGTAGGGTTTTCTTTTGATAGAAACTTCTTACTATTTCTTTTTGTATTGCTATATTACTATGGTATAATCATAAAAAAAGAGGAGGAAATAATGAAAGGCTACAAGTATACAAAAGAGATGACTTTCAAAAAGTATCATTTCAAAGTATCTGACGTTCATGAAATTTATGTTGAAGAACGAGGAAACCCAAATGGAGTTCCAGTAATTTGTTTTCACGGAGGTCCTGGTGGTGGTATTAATGATCAGTTCTCAACGTTTTTTGATCCTAAGTATTATCACGTTATTTTATTTGATCAGAGGGGATGTGGTAAATCGCTTCCATATCTTGAGACTAAAGACAACAACATTTTCTTTAGTATTGAGGACGCTGAAAAATTACGCGAGAGTTTAGGAATTGATAAATGGTTTGTCTTTGGGGGAAGCTATGGCTCAACTTTAAGTTTAGCGTATGGTGTGAGTCATCCTAATAGATGCCTCGCTTTAATTATTAGAGGTGTGTTTTTAGGAACTAACGAAGAAGTTGACTGGCTCTACAAATATGGTGCAGGATGTGTTTTCCCTGAGATGTTTGATTATCTTAAATCATATGCACCTTTAGAAAAACAAGATGATCTTTTAGAGTTTTACTATCAAGAGATTCAATCAGGCGATAAAACCCGCCAGCTTAAAGCAGCAACCCGCTGGGAAAACTTTGAACATGCCGTTAGTTATCTAGAACCAGTTACCGAATTTCCTGAGCTACTTGGCGAAAAGGAAATTGCTATGGCAGTTATGGAAACTCATTATTTCCACGAACACATTTTTCCTGATGAGATGTACTTACTTAAAAACATCAATAAACTAAAAGATATTCCTGTACATGTAGTTCATGGAAGGTATGATATGTGTTGTCACGTCAAGGCCGCTTACGAGCTTAAGAAAGCACTACCTTCATGCATTCTTTATATTACAATGGCAGGACACTCACAGTTTGATCCTAATAATTTAATAAAGCTTACAGAAATTATGGATAGTTTAAAAACAAAGAAATGATTTTTAAGCGGCTATTTAAATAGCCGCTTTTTTTATTGCTCTAAAATTGCTGAAACTTTACTTTAAAAGTATAATCATAAATGAGGTGAAGAAATGAAAAGAATTTTATTTTTTATGACTATTATATTTATGTCAGTACTTACAGGGTGCACTAAAAAAAGCGGATTAACTCCCGATGAATTTGCGGCTAAGATGGCTGAAGTTCTAGCTAATCCCAAAGTTTATTTAATTGATGTGAGGACCAAAGAAGAATACGAAGAAGGACATTTAGCTTCAGCTATCAATTATAATATATACGATAGTGATTTCTTACAAAACTTTAACGAGAGCGCTAAAGAAGAAAATGTTTATCTTCTTTACTGCCGTACTGATAATCGTAGTAGAAGAGCTTATAATAAACTTAAAGACGCAGGCTTTAAAAATGTATATTATTTAATTGGTGGATATACAAGATGGATTCAAGAAGGAAGACCAACTGTTTAAGCTTTTTTAAAACTTTAGCCGGATTAAGTTTTTCAATTGAGGCTGACGCTTCTTTAGTCTATAAAATTACGCTTGTTAAAAGCGTAAGGGAAAACGAGGAGTCTTTTTTAAGCAAACTTGTTTTTCAGGAGCTTTGTGAATATCTTGATGGTAAGAGAAAAACTTTTACTTTTAAGTATGAAATAAATGCTACTAGTTTTGTGAAAAAAGTTCTTGATTTTGTCAAAACAATTCCTTATGGTGAAACTAGAACTTATGCGGATGTAGCGGAGGCTATCGGAAAACCTCGAAGCTATCGCGCTGTTGGTAACGCCTTAAATAAAAACCCGTTATTAATTGTTGTTCCTTGTCACAGGGTAATTAGCAAAAATGGTTTGGGCGGCTATAAATACGGTAACGAAATAAAAAGAACGCTTTTAGAACTTGAGAAGAAGTATAAAGATAGCTTCTAGTTTCTTGACGGTATTTATTATATTGATATCTCTTATAAAACCAAGTATAATCATAACATGATTAAACGTTTTAAACATCCTAAGAAAGGTTTTGTTGAACAAGAAGTGCTTAATGGACATACGGTATCTTTTGTTGAAGACACACACGAATATTACGTAGATAACCTTTTAGTTCCCTCAGTTACTTCAATAATTCAATATATGTTTGATAATCAGTATCAATTTGTTAAAGAAAGTATTTTACAAAGGGCAAGAATACTTGGCGAGAAGTTTCATAAGGAAGTTGAACTTTTCGAAAAAAGTAATGTTGATAGTGGTTCCTGTGAACTTGATTCTTACAAAGAACTAAAAGAGAAACATAATATTGAATATCTTGATGGTGAACGTTTTATTTATATTATGAAAAATGATGTGCCAATTGCTGCCGGTCGCTTTGATATCTTAGCAAATGTTAATAGTGAGAAAGCAATTGTTGAGCTTAAAAGAACTTCCAAAATTTACTATGACCGTTATAGTTTACAGCTGAATTTATATCGTATTGGTTACGAGCAAACATATAACGATGAAATTCGTAAACTTTTCTGCTTGCGGGCTAAGGATAGCCAAAAAGAGTTTAAAGAGATTCCTGTTCTAGAGGATGATACTTGGGTGTTCCTCGAACGGTTTTTAGAAACAAGCATTAGATAGTGATGTTTAAAAACATCACTATTTTAAATTAGTTTCCCAAGCAACTATAAAATATTGTATAATTTATAAAAGGTGAAACAATGGGTAAGTATTTATTAGTTATTGATCAAGGAACGACATCTTCACGAGTACTTTTCATTAATAAACAAGGAAAAGCTTTGTATAAACAGCAAATGGAAATTAGTCTCATCGAATGTAAAGATGGAAGAATTGTTCAAAATCCTGAAGAAATTATTAACTCTGTTAAGGTTTTAATTGAACAGGCGTTTTTAAAATCCAAGATTAAGCCAACAGAAGTAGAAGCAATTGGAATAACTAACCAGCGTGAGACAACAATCATTTGGGACAGAAAAACTGGAAAACCTGTTTATCAGGCAATTAGCTGGCAATCAAAACATACCTATCCAATTGCTGAACAGTGGATTAAAGAAGGACTCAAAGAAAAAGTGTTTCACAAGACTGGTCTTGAAATTAATCCTTATTTTTCGGCTTCAAAGATTCGCTATATTTTGGATCAAGTTAAAAGCTGTGATGATTTGATGTTTGGAACTGTTGATACTTTTCTTTTATACCATCTAACAAATGGTAAAAGCTTTAAAACCGATGTTACTAATGCTGCGAGGACAATGCTTTTTAATATTGAGACGCTTAAGTGGGATGATGAGCTTCTAGATCTTTTCAAAATCCCGCGTTCTATTTTGCCAGAAGTTGTGGCTAACGATAGTTATTTTGGTGATTTCGTTTATGATGGGGTTAAGATTCCAATCATGGCGATGATTGGTGATCAGCAAAGTTCACTTTTTGGTCATCAAGCATTTCTTCCAGGTCAACTCAAATGTACTTACGGAACTGGTGGTTTTATTTTAGTTAATATTGGTGAAAACATAAAACTATCCAAAAATAAGTTATTAACAACTGTTGCTTGGCAAATTAACGGGAAAACAAGTTACGCTCTAGAAGGGTCAATCTTTATTTGTGGAGCAATTGTTCAGTGGCTTCGTGACGAAATGAAAATTATTCGTATCCCTAAAGAATCAGAAAAGCTTAGTTTAAATAGTAGCGATAATGATGTTTACGTCGTTCCGGCTTTTGTAGGTCTTGGAACACCATACTGGGATTCAGAAGTCAAGGCAGCTATTTTTAATTTAAAGCGTAAAACAACTCGCAATGACATCGTTAGAGCGAGCCTCAATAGTATTGTTTATCAGATTGAAGAAATTTTAGCACTGCTCAAAGAAGAAACCTTACTTGAAACTTTCGAGATGAGTGCTGATGGCGGAGCTTCTGAAAACAATTATTTGATGCAGTTTCAATCAGATATCTCAAATATCAATATCAACCAAACTGAGCAAAAAGAAGTAACGGCTCTTGGGGCTGGGTACATTGCTGGACTTAAAACGGGTTTTTTCAAAAACACCTTGGAGCTTAAACGCTTCCAAAAAATCAAGAAGATTTTTTATCCAGAAATGGAAGCAAAAGAAAGAGAACGGCTGTTCTCTAACTGGAAACAAGCTGTTCGTTCTGCACAAAGTTTCAAACTGATTAAAGAGGAAAAATAGAAAGGAAAAAGAAATGTTAAAAAATACTCTCCATTTAGTTAGATTCCGGAAAAAAGGTTTTTTCTATGTTCTGGTTAAGTCGATTCTTTTTCTATGTTTTTTCATTCCTTTGTTTTTCTTTACGCTTATTTTAGCAGGGCTACTTTATGTGAAAAAACTTTTCGATTGGGACTTTGGCCTTCTAAAGAGCGATGGTAAAAAGAAGCTTGGCGGCGTAGCCATGTTTATTCTTCTTTTACCACTTATGATCGTTGTCTATCCGCTACTTTTAGTTATTGTTTTATGCTACTTAATTTTCTACACATTAATTAATATTTTCGAACTTAAAAAGGCATATAGTGAAATCAGATAAAAAAGCATATTTATTATCGCTTCAAAAGCCATTTTATTATTCTTTAGGAATTTTTTCGCTATTTATCGTTTGGTTTATTATTTCGGTAGTTGTTAAAAATAGTTTGGTCTTTCCATCTATTAAAGATACCCTTAAAACGTGTGGCGAAATCTTAAGTAGAAGAAGAACGTATATTTCTTTAGGGATAACACTCGGAAGGCTTTTTATTGTCATTAGCGTTTCCTTTGTTTTGGCGTTTTTTCTAGCATATTTATCTTATTTATATAAACGCGTCTATTATTTTTTCATGCCGTTTACAAGTATCTTTAGAACGATACCAATTATCAGCATCGTTTTACTGCTGCTTGTTTACCGCGGTGACGTTATTACGGTTTACTATACGTCGTTTCTCGTTTGTTTCCCGGTGATGTTTGAGGCCTTGTATCGCGGGTTTTCTTCAGTAAATAAAGATATTATCGATGCTACGCGTTTAAACGCTAAAATTAACTTTTATGTTTTCTTTAAAGTTCACGTGCCTTTGAGCCTACCATTTATTTTAATGAGTGTTATTCAGTCTTTTGGTTTAGGCTTTAAGGTTGTTGTCATGAGTGAATTTTTAACAAGTACCAAATGGGGAATTGGACGAGAATTTTCCTTAGCCCATGCCGCTCTTGAGCAAAGTGAAATCTTTGCCTTCAGTTTTTTGATGATCACAATTGTTGTTATTTTTGATAGTTTGCTTCGCTTTACTCTCAAAAAGTGTATGCAAAGGTTATTTTAATTACTCCAAAAAAATTAAAAGGTGGTATAATTGATTATGATTTTTAAAAAGACTTTGACAGTTTATCGCTTTCGCTCGAAAGCTTGGTATGTTTTCATTTTAAAGCCCTTTTTGATTATTTTGGGTACACCGTTTTTATTACTTTCAACACCTATTATTTATTTACTAGAGCTTTTTAAGAAGGTATATGATAAGCAGCAAGCTTGGTATCAAAAACTTTTAGAAAAGGCTAAAGTGAGAGATGAGGAGAAAACCAAGGAAGGAAAGAAACCACGAAAAACCTTACAGGTTATGGTTATTATTTTACTTCTCTTTGTTTTAACTATTTTGTTTCCTTTTGCTACTGCTTACTATCTACTATATGTAATATTTCAAACTATTTGGTTTTTCGGGATTACTTTAGTTGGTGCTTTTGAAAAAGAAGCCTTTCTTAAAGAAAATGATTTGTCTGACGAAACTGTTTTAGTAGAACCTGAAAACATCGAAAAACTTTTACTTGCTAAACAAATAAGTGATGAAAAAGTCGAAAAAGAGCTTGAAGAACATATAAAAGAAAAAGAACTAAAGAAACAACCAAAAGAAAATAAAGACAAAAAACCTGAAGTTAAGGAGAATGATGGGGCTACTAAATAGTCCTATTTTTTCAAAATATGAAAAAACTTTTGTTGATTGCTTTGTTTCTCTTTGTTTCTAGTAGTTTAAGGAAAGTAAAAGTAGCATCTTCTGAGAACGTAACTTCTAACATCTTTCCTTTTGAAATCTTAACAGATAAACAGTTAAAAGGTAAAACTTTAGATGTCAGCTACGAATTGCAAAATAAAGCTAGTGAACGCTGCTACAATGCTTTAGTTAAATTAACACTTGAGTTTGAGGCTACGCCTAGTTTGATGACTTTAAAGTATTTAGCTAAAGAAGAAGTGAAGGCTAGTTTTGTGCCTAACGATGTCCTTAAAAATAAGGAGACAAAAGAAACAGAATTAACACAGTTACAAGAACTTGGTTTTAAAAGATATGAAACTGTTTTTACGCTAAATACAGGAAATGTAAAACTTGAACTAAGTTTCCAAACGCTTGTTGAAGAACTTGAAAACTATAGTCCCAAGGTTATTAATTTAGTGTATAAAAAAACTGAAATTTTATTTTCAAGTGTCAAGTATCAAGTTATCGCTCCCCCAAATTATAATTACAAAGTTGGGGAATCGCACCAGTCATTTCAAATGAATGAAGATAAGATTTGGCAGTTTACAGCAAACAAAGATACTGATTTTTCACTTATGCTGTCAACCGTCAAGCATCCAGTACTCTTAAGAGAAATTAGTAAACTCGCAAGAATAGTACTTTTTATCGTTATCCCTACAGTTTTGACCCTAGGGATGATTGCGGTAATTACGCTTTTAATCATTTATAAAGTACGAAAGGTTAAACAAAATGGAAGAGACAAAAATTAAACATAAGGATACGCAGTCGCTCGTTTCTCAAAAGGAACAAAGGAATAAAGACGCTGAAAAGGGACAATTCCTTTCTCTTTTTGTGTGGCTTAAAAAGTACTGGATTATTTTTGTTATATCTTTGGTAATCTCTGTTGTTTTACCGCTCACGTTTTCTTTAGTTCCACAGTTTTTTAACTATGCTTTCAGCGTTATCCTTGAAAAAAAAGCACCTGATAATATTAAACTTCCTCGGTTTATCATTAAGTTTTTCGAGCTTGGTGATGATGGGAAGAAACAATTAATTTTAGTAGGTGTTGGTATTATTATTTTCCAAAGCATTCGGGGAATTTTTATGTACTTGAATAGTTTTTTAAGAACATTTATCAATGAAGGCATGGCAAGAGACATGCGATCACAGTTATATACTAAAATCACACTTTTACCGCTAGAGTTTTATCACGATAATAAAGCGGGTGATTTGATTCAGCGTTGTACATCTGATGTTGAAAGAATCACGAGTATATTATCATTTTCAATTTCTGCAACTTTCTTTATGATTATATCATTTACGATGGGGATATATTATGTTTCAACAATCTCTGCTTATGTCCTAATTCCGATTTTATCTGTTGGACCAATTATTCTTATAATATCACTCATTTCTTTATCGATTCGTAAACGCGATTATAAAAGTTACCAAGAAGCAGAAGCGGATGTCATTTCAAGTATCCAAGAAAATGTCAATGGAACACGGGTAGTGAAAGCTTTCAATAACGAAAAATACGATGAAGAAAGGTTTCAAGATAAAATCACAATCCATTACCAAAAGCACCTTAAACTTGGTAAGAATGCTGTATTCTTTTGGACACTCATCGAAATGATTCTCATTTCAACATTCTTTTTAACTGTATTAACAACTGCCCTTTTAACAAAATCAAATGTAAGGGTATTTAGTGTTGCTGAAGTCGTGATGCTTATTATGTATATTGGAATGATTATTAACCCAATGCAAGGAGTATGGCGACTCATTGCGAATTTCTCAGAAGCAACAGTTTCTGCAGGGAGAATTAATAAGATTTTACATAGCGATAGTGAGTTTGTTATCGATGGGACACAAAAGCCTTTAATAACTGGTAACATTAAATTTCAAAATGTCGACTTTAAATTTCAAAACGCAGAAAAGAATTTATTAAATAATCTAAGCTTTGAAATCAAGGCTGGAGAAACCGTTGCGATTCTTGGCAAAACGGGTTCAGGTAAATCAACAATCACGAACCTTTTAACAAGAATGTATGAACCAACAAACGGAATGATTTATTTTGATGACACTAAAATTACTGACATCAAGAAAAGTTATCTTCGTCAAAATGTTGGCGTGATTTTACAAGAAAGTTTTATGTATAATAAAACTGTTCTTGAAAACGTTCGTATCACAAACCCTGATGCAAGCGTTGAAGAAGTTAAAAATGTACTGAAGATAGCACATATTTATAAAGATATCGAGAAATTTAAAGACGGGGTTAATACTCTTGTTGGTGAGAAGGGAACGACTTTATCAGGAGGACAAAAACAGCGGTTAGCGATCGCTCGGATGCTACTTATTAAAAAGCCAATCGTTGTGTTTGACGATAGTTTATCTGCAGTTGATTTAGAAACCGATCACAGCATTCGTCAAAGTCTCAAGGAAAATAATAGCAGTCAAACAACGATCATCATTACTCATAGAGTAACAACAGCTCGGGAAGCCGATAAGATTATCGTTGTTGGTCAGAACAAAATACTAGAAATTGGTACTCACGATGAACTTGTTAATAAGAAAGGTTTCTATCGCTTACTATGGCAAGTTCAAGGGGATAATGAGAAAGACCTTGAAAAGGTTTTGAAAGGAGGTGGATACAATGCATGAGCATTTTGATGATCTATCCTTCAAGAAAGAGAAAATTAAGTTTAGGACCTGGCAAGAAGTTTTTCGGATGTTTGTGCTAAATAGAAAAATATTTGTTTTTATTTTTCTTTCTCTCCTCGTAACTTCGACTGCCCAAACGCTTTTTCCATTTGTTACAGCAGAATTTATTGAACGTTTTTTTAAGAATCAAGAATTTAATACAATTATTCTTTATACGATTATTTTTCTTGTGACTTTAGTTCTTACTTTCTTTGGCACATCGTTATTTATTTATTTCGGGGTGAGACTTGAAGCAAGTATTAATTTTAATCTGCGAAAGATGACATTTAAAAAACTTCAGGCTTTACCTTATAGTTATTACGACAGAACACCAGCTGGTTGGATTATGGCACGGATGAGTTCTGATTCATCAAAAGTTGCTGTAGCCTTGGGGTGGCAGTTTAATGATCTAATTATTACTTTCTTTACAGTTTTGGTTGCTATTACGATTATGTTTACCCTTAACTGGAAAATTGCTTTAATTTTCATGGTGGCAGTACCATTTTTATCATTGGTTGTTTTTATCATTAAAAAAGCTGTCTTTAAGGCTTTCCAAATGGTGAGGCGAGAAAACTCGAAAGTAACAGCTTCTTATAACGAAGGGATTATTGGTATTGCAACAACTAAATCACTAGTTCTTGAAGATCAACAAATTAACAATTTTACTGGACAAATTTCTGAGTTAAGATGCTATGGAATTAAAGCGCGATTATTATCTGGATTTATGTGGCCAATCCTTGTTATACTTGGAAATATCGCCGCTTCAGTAATTCTATATTTTGGGGGAAGCGATGTGCTGCTTGGTGTTCTTACGATCTCCCAATTAACAGTTGTTATTAATTTAGTATTAAGAACGATTAACATGGTATCAAACTTCGCTGAACAAATCTCAGAGATTCAGCAGGCTCAAGCAGCTGCTGAACGAGTTATTGGACTTTTAAAAGAAGAAGTTGAAATTAAGGATACTGAAGAAGTTATTCAAAAATATGGAACATTAACTGAACCTAAACGGGAAAACTGGGAACCAATAATTGGTGATATTGAGTTTAAAAATGTCTCTTTCAGTTATACCGAAGAAGAAAAAGTTTTAGAAGATTTCTCATTAAAAGTTAAAAAAGGTGAGATGATTGCTTTGGTTGGAGCAACCGGTGGTGGTAAATCAACGATTGTTAACCTTCTTTGTCGATTCTACGAACCGACAAGTGGTAATATTTATATCGATGGAGTTGACTATAAAAACCGTTCACTTGGTTGGCTACGCCAAGGCATTGGCTATGTTTTACAAACACCTCACCTATTTAAAGGAACGATTAAAGACAATATTATTTACGGAAAACTTGATGCAACAGAAGATGAAGTAAATAAAGCCGCTGAAGAAAGTCAGGTTATGGCGTTTGCAAACAAATTTTCCGAGGGGCTTGATTATAATATCGGCGAGGCGGGAGCAAGGCTATCACTTGGTGAACGTCAACTCGTAAGTTTTGCAAGAGTCTTAATTAAGAATCCTTCAATCATCATCCTTGATGAAGCAACCGCTTCAGTTGACACGGAAACGGAAACTTACATTAAAAAAGTAACAAAGACGCTTTTAAAAGGTAAAACATCGTTTGTTGTTGCTCACCGGTTATCAACAATTGTCGATGCTGACAAAATTGTTGTTATTGATAACGGCAAGATTGTTGAAATGGGCACGCATCGTGAGCTTCTTCAAAAGCGTGGACGATATTTCGATTTATGTGTTAATGAACTCTCTAAAGGACAAGAATCTTAGAAAAAAATATGACCTAGCTAAATTTATATTTTAGTTAGGTCAGTTTTTTATATTCAATATGGTTTTATAATGGTATACTTAAGGCGAAAGGTTAAACTTAAAATATGAGGTTTTTAAAATGGAAAAATATGGCGAAATAATTATTGGTAAGGAATTCCTAGTAAAAAATAGCAATTGGTTTAGCTTTTCAAACATTAGAAACTCTAATAGCGATGCTACTAATTTCTAAGTTTTAGTAGGATAATTTATAATGCTTATTGCGCTAATAATTCTTAATATATCTATGTTTGTTTTTATATTTTTATCAGAGTTTGTTTGTTCGCATAAAGGGGAATTATATACTTTAGATTCTTTTTCAATATATAAAGAAAGGCTGATATCAAATAAAAACATTATTTTGAAATTTTTCAAAAACAATGAAATGCTTCCTAAATTTAGAGTCAAAATGATATTTATTTCAATTGTAATAATATTAGATGTAATATCGTATATTTTATTGGTATTTTTTCATAGAAATAAAATTTATGCTTATGCTGTTATCTGTTATAATATTTCTAAGTTTTTAATTTATTTTACAATTACTTACACTTTACATTTTATAGATTGCGTATATTTTAAAAGAGAACGAAAAATGTCACCTGAAGAAATATTTGAAATAATATATTCAGTAGAGCGTGACCATCCAAATTTTTACACTGGTTTATCTGAAAAAACTAGAGAGATTATTAACGAAAGAAGACTAAGAGAACAAAAAGAAAGTAAAAAGAAACCATAATAAGAAAATAGTACAAAATTCTGACCTAACTAAATTTATATTTTAGTTAGGTCAGTTTTTATTTTTCCTATCTTCTTAGGTTTTTGGGTATAATAATATCACTATGAATTGTCTTTTTCTATATAATCCTAGTTCAGGTAAATCAAAGATTTATAAACATCTTAATTATATTAAAGAAACGCTTTTAAAAAAGTTTTCAGAAGTAACTGTTTGGGAGACAACATCGAAAGAAGATATGATTTTTAAAGCCACGGAAGCGTGTGGAACTTATGATAGTCTTGTCTTTGCTGGTGGTGATGGAACTTTCAATGATGTCTTAAATGCAATAATGACGAAAGCTGAGCGGCCAGTTTTAGGCTATATTCCAACAGGGACTGCTAACGATATTGCTCGTACTTACAGAATTCCTAAAAATCTTAAGAAAGCTCTAAAGATAATAACAGATGGATATCATGAGAGTCGTGATATTGGCAAGGTAAATGATATGTATTTTATGTATGTTCTTGCCAAGGGGGCCTTTACAAACGTTTCATTTGAAACGCCAAGAAAAAACAAAAAAAAGCTTGGGCGCATAGCTTATGGATTATGGGCACTCAAAGAAATACCTAAGATTAGTAGCTATACAATTAACGTTGAATTTGATGATGGCTTTTTAAGGCTTAACACCCCTTTAATTTTAGTTGCTAATTCTCGTTCAATCAGCGGTTTTAATTTTAACTGTGAAGGTGCTCGCAACGACACGACTCTTGATCTTATTATTTTAAGATCGAAGCCCACTAATGTTATTTTTAGTTTACTTAAAATGGTTCTTGAAAAGATTCGTTTAAAAAAACCAAGCCGTACATACAATGTTTTTAGAAGCAGTTTCTTTAAAATCAAACCAAATGATAATAACTTTTGGTGCGTCGATGGTGAAAAAGGAATTACAGGCGAAGTAGAAATTAAGTGTTTAGGAAAAATGATTGATTTATATATGAGGAAGGAGATAAAAAATAAATGACAAAAGAAGAAGCTTTAGAAATTTGGTTACGAGAAATTGGCGATACTGAATATTCTTATGATTTTGCGGGACGCAAAATTAAGCGTAGCGATTTTAATATTTTGAATGAAGTTGGCTGGCAAATTGGATATTTAAAACCCATAGCGCTTGGTGGCAAGGAAAATGATGGCAACCGTATTATTGTCCATCACCGGACACTTGAAGAAAAAGGTGATAATTATCCAGTTTTTTCAATAGACCATGATCAATACGAAGTAATTTATGATGCCAAATCTGATTACTATTATGTTGAGAAAAACCTTGATAACGAAGACTGATGCGGATAATTGCAGGTAAATATCGTTCTCGTATTTTGTTAAGACTCGCGAAACCAATAACAAGACCAGTTATGGATAGCGTTAAGGAACGGATTTTTAATATTATCGGTCCGTATTTTGATGGTGGATTTTGTCTTGATCTATTCTTAGGTTCGGGGTCACTTGGTCTTGAGGCGTTGTCACGCGGCATTAAAAGAGTAGTTGGGTCTGAACAAAACGAGGAAGCTTATAATGTTCTTTTGAAAAACTACCAAAGTTTAGGAGAAAAAGACAATTTTCTTTTTAAAGGTAGTTATCAAGAACTATTTAAAAAAATAAAAGGTGAAAGTTTTTCTTTAGTTTTTATTGATCCTCCGTATCGCTTGAATCTTGGTCACCAGATTCTTCAGGAAGTCATCGAAAGAAAATTTATTACCAAAGGTTATATTGTTGTCTTTGCAAGTTTAGTAGAGCCTTTTAAAAATAAAGATTTAGTGCCGTTTAGAGAATTTATCCAAGGACAATGTCATGTACGCATTTACAAAATATAATTTACAAGATCTCATGGTTAGCGTATAATCAATCAGACTTGTCCCAGTAGCTCAGCAGGATAGAGCAACGGCCTTCTAAGCCGTGTGTCGGAGGTTCGAATCCCCTCTGGGACGCCATTTGTATATTTAGGACTGACGGGGGGCTGTCAGTCTTTTCTTTTTAACTTAAAGACAATTGAAAAAACGGCGATTGTATGATATAATAAAATAGCCAAAATGTTGGTTGATGCTTAGTTAATATAAAAACAAAAAGGAAGAAATATTATGGGATTTTTTGATTTATTTCGTAAAAAGAAAAAAGACGCTAAAGAAACGAAATATCGTTTAGGAATGGAAAAGACGCGCACTTCGTCGATCTCGAAACTGAAGGATGCGATTAATAGCCACAGTAAAATCGATGATGAGCTTTTTGACGAGATTGAAGAAATATTTGTGATGGCCGATATCGGTCTTGAAACAGTTGTCAATTTTACTGATGAATTAAGAAATTATGTTTCACGGCAAAAGATAACATCGCCGCAAGAGCTTGAGCATGTGATTATCGATAAGATGTTTGATCTGTACTTAAAAGGTGAGTTTGTAAATACGAACCTCAATGTTAATAAAAACGGATTATCTGTTTATCTTTTTGTTGGGGTCAACGGTTCTGGTAAAACAACTTCAATCGCCAAGATTGCTTATAAGCTGATCAACGAACATAAAAAAGTTTTGGTAGCGGCTGGTGATACTTTCCGGGCAGCGGCGACCGAGCAACTTGAAGTTTGGGGTAAACGAATTGGTTTTCCAATTATAAAAGGCGAAGAAAATCAAGATCCATCGAGCGTTATCTTCGATGCGATTAAGTATGCTAAAGAACATAATTTTGATGTCTTACTTTGCGATACTGCCGGAAGACTACAAACGAAAGCTAATTTGATGCAAGAGCTAAATAAAATTAAACGCGTTATTTCACGTGAAGTTGAAAATGCACCACAAGATACACTTTTAGTAGTTGACGCAACAACAGGGCAAAATGGACTCTTACAAGCCAAGGCGTTTTTAGAAGCAACTGATGTTAGTGGTGTCATCTTAACAAAACTTGATGGTACTGCTAAGGGCGGGATCGTTTTAGGAATTCGTGATGTTTACAAAATTCCGATTAAGTTTGTTGGGCTTGGCGAGAAGATGGACGATCTAGAAATATTTGATATTGAAAAATATATTTACGGCTTATTTGCTGATTTTCTCGATGAGGAATAATTATGAAAGAGGTTACCAAATCAGTAAGGCTTGGTCAGCTTTTTGATCTATACAAGGAGCTATTAACTCTGAAGCAGAAGAATCATTTTAAAAACTATTATGAACTTGATTTGTCTTTACAAGAGATTGCTGATCTTGAAAAGATCTCACGAAGTGCAGTTTCTGATAGTATTTTAAAAACTGTAGAGTTTTTGGAAGAAACGGAAAGTAAACTCAAACTCTTTCTTTTCCTTACGAAACTTGAAGAAATTATTCATGAAGAAAAATCAAGCGATCAAAAAATCAAAGAAATAGAAGAGGTTATTAATGGCTTTTGAAAATTTAGCGACCAAAATCCAAATGAGTTTACGGCGGATTACGGGGCGTGCAACTTTAAATGAAAAAGATATTGACATAATGATGAAAGAGATTCGTTTGAGTCTTTTAGAAGCTGATGTTAATTTTAAAGTTGTCCGTGATTTTACTGCCGAAGTTAAACAAAAGGCAATTGGTGAAAATATTCTGAAAAGTTTAAAGCCTGGCGATCAAGTCGTCAAGGTAGTTTTTGATGAGCTTAAGAAACTTATGGGGGATGAAACGGCAGGGGTTGTATTTAAGCCAAGCGGCGTTTCGACGTTCATGCTTGTTGGCTTGCAAGGCGCTGGTAAAACAACACACTGTGGCAAACTTGCCTTGTTTTTGCGGAAACGGAATGCGAAAAAACCGCTTCTTGTAGCAGCCGATGTGTATCGTCCAGCAGCAATTGACCAGCTTAAAAAACTTGGGTCGGAAATTAATGTTCCCGTGTTTAGCTTAGGGACAAATGAAAAACCCCAAACGATTGTCAAAAAGGCTTTAGAGTTTGCTAAGAAGGAAGGCAATGATCTTGTGATTATTGATACTGCCGGGCGCCTTCACATCGACGAAACACTCATGCGTGAACTTCAAGATATTGAGGGAATTGCTAAGCCCGAAGAAGTTCTTCTTACAATCGACGCAATGATGGGTCAAGATGCCATTAACGTCATTAAAACGTTTAACGAAAAACTTAAACTTACGGGTTGTATTATTACGAAACTTGACGGTGATACGCGAGGCGGTGTTGCTCTGAGCGTTCGGTATTTAACAGATGTTCCTGTTAAATTTATTGGTATTGGTGAAAGAATCGATCAAATTGATCTTTTCCATCCGGAACGGATGGCATCACGAATCTTAGGGATGGGCGATGTTTTAACGCTCGTTGAAAAAGCTCAAGAAGCAGTCGATGAAGAAGAAGCTGAAGAAATGATGAAGAAGATGAAATTTGGTTCTTTTAACTATAATGATTTTCTTAAACAGCTTAAATGGTTAAAACGTATGGGTTCATTAAAAGGACTTTTAAAGCTTATTCCTGGAGTTCCTCAAGAAATGAAAAATACGGAAATTGGTGAAGAAAAACTTTTGTATCCTAAAGCCATCATTCAATCGATGACTGAAAAGGAAAGAACAAACCCTGATCTTATTTCTCGTTCACCATCACGAAGAGAACGGATTGCTAAAGGTTCAGGAAGACCATATCCAGAAGTTAATAAA
The DNA here is from genome assembly GCA_963542825.1 of uncultured Acholeplasmataceae bacterium. Lineage (GTDB taxonomy): Bacteria > Bacillota_I > Bacilli_A > ML615J-28 > CAG-698 > CAUTZD01. Next base: position 98,213 of record CAUTZD010000001.1, read on the forward strand.
CTCGTCAAACAGTTTGAAGAAATGCGTAAGCAAATGCAGATGCTTTCCGGAATGAACGAAGAAGACATGGCATCTTTTAGTAAAAAACTTGAGAACTACCAGCAAAACCGAAAAGTCTCAAAAGGTAAGGGTAAAGGTAAAGGAGCCTTTCGTTTTTAAATAAAAAATCCACTTTTCAAGTGGATTTAAATATTTTGTAAACCAATTTTGATAATTTCTCCAATTTCTTTATCTTGGTTCTCAATTAAGATTTCTTTGACTTTATTAATTTCATTGGCGTTATAACCAAGGTTTTTTAAAGCCTGAGTGACTTGCAAGAGTTTACTTGATAAGTTTTCATTGCTACTTGTTATGTTACCGCTGAGCTCGAAAATGATTTGTTTTGAGGTCTTTGGTCCAATTCCAGGAAAGGTTTGTAGATAACTTAAGTCCTTCTTAAAAATCGCCTTTTCAAGGCTTTCGATGTCCTTAGATATTAAGACAAGACCAGCTTTCGGACCAACGCCAGAAACATTGATAAGTTTTAAAAACATTTCTCGGTGTTTTTCGGTTTCAAATCCATAGAGAGTTGTTTTAGCATCAACTATATGTTCGTAAACATAAATTAATACGCTCTCTCCCACTTTATAAAAGTAAGGGTTACTTGTGTATATGATGTAACCAGTAGCATTTGTTTCAAGAACAATATACTGAGGAGTTATTTTATAAATAGTTCCTTTAAGAAAATAAAACATCGTTTAACCTCACTGATGTTAGTATACCATAAAAGAAAGGAAAGATATGGAAAATCTTCAAGATAAAGATGATTTATTACTAAGGCCACAAAAGCTCGAAGAATATGTTGGTCAAGATAAAATCAAAGAAATGCTCAAAGTTTTTATCGATGGAGCGCTTAACCGCGATGAAAGTCTCGATCATGTACTCCTTTTTGGACCTCCAGGACTTGGTAAGACAACTTTAGCTTATATTATCGCTAACGAGCTTCACCGTCCGATTAAGGCAACTTCGGCACCAGCAATTCGCCGGGTTGGCGATTTAGCAGCTATTTTATCAAGTCTTGAAGAAGGCGAAATTTTGTTTATCGATGAAATTCATCGTTTGCCTAAAGTTGTCGAGGAAGTTTTGTATCAAGCAATGGAAGATTTTCAAATTAATATTCTTCTTGGTAAAGACCAAACAGCTTCGCCAATTAGCTTAACGCTTGCTCCATTTACTTTAATTGGTGCGACTACACGGACTGGTGATATATCATCACCTCTTAGGGACCGTTTCGGAATCATTAACCAAATCGAGTTCTATACGCCAAATGAACTTAAGCAAATTGTTCTCAGAACAGCTAAAGTATATGATTTCTCAATCGAAGAAGAAGCGGCTTTAGAGATTGGCAAAAGATCAAGGGGTACACCAAGAATTGCGAATCGACTTTTCCGAAGAATCCGCGATTTCGCCCAGTTTCGCGATAAAGAAGCAAAAAAGATTTTATTAAAAGATGTTTCTGGTGGTCTTCAAAAACTTGCTATTGACAAACTCGGTCTTTCAGATATTGATATTAGATATTTAAAAACACTTCGTGAGAATTTTTCAAATAATCCAGCTGGTGTCAAAGCGATTGCAGCTAGTCTTGGTGAGGATTCTGTTACTCTTGAAGATTTTTATGAACCGTTCTTACTTCAAGCGGGACTAATTGTCATAACTTCTCGCGGGCGAATGCTAACAGAGAAAGCCCTAAATCATCTTAAGGAACTGTATGAAAGTAAGTGATTTTGATTTTGATTTACCAGAAGAACTGATTGCTCAACACCCTTTAAAGAATCGTGATGATTCGCGATTACTTGAAGTTTCACGCACAACAACTAGTATTTCTGAACATAAGTTTTCCGAGATCGTTGATTTGATTGAAGAGGATAGCGTTCTAGTTATTAACGATACTAAAGTCATTCCCGCAAGACTCTTTGGAACTAAAGATACTGGTGGTCGTGTGGAAGTGCTCGTTCTTAAACCTAAAGGAGAATACTATGAAGTGCTGATTGCTCCTTTTAAGCGTATTAAAGAAGAAATGCTAATTACGTTTTCTGATACCTTTAAATGTAAGGTAATTAAAAAATTTGATGATGGTATTGCTTTAGTTAAGTTTATCACGCAAAAAACATTTTATGAGGAACTAGAGAAATATGGCGAAACTCCCCTTCCACCATATATCCACGAGAAACTAACCGATTCTAGTCGCTACCAAACAGTATATGCAAAGCACAAAGGCTCCGCAGCTGCTCCAACAGCCGGGCTACATTTCACAGATGATCTTTTAAAAAAGCTTTCAGAAAAAGGAGTAAAAATTGTCAAACTGACGCTTCATGTTGGCCTCGGTACTTTTAAGCCTGTCAAGGAAGATAAAATTGAGAATCATAAGATGCATACGGAAGAATACTTTTTATCAGAAGAAAGCGCTAGTTTATTAAATGAGCAAAAGAAAATGAAGAAAAAGATTTATGCAGTAGGTACAACAAGTCTACGTGCTCTTGAAGCTAACTACCAAAAATATCATGAATTTAAAGCAACGCACGAGGATACAGATATTTTTATTTATCCACCTTACAGTGTTTTGTCAGTTGATGGTTTAATTACTAATTTTCACTTGCCAAAATCAACTTTACTGTTTTTAGTTAGTGCTTTTTCATCAAAAGAGATTATCAAAAATGCTTATGAATATGCAGTGAAAAAAAGGTTTCGTTTCTTTTCGTTTGGCGATGCAATGATTATTAAATAGAATATGGATTTAAAATTTAAAGTAATAAAAGAAGATAATAAAACCAAAGCCAGATTAGGCGTGTTTACTACCAAACATGGGAAAGTTTATACGCCAGTTTTTATGCCGGTCGGAACGCTTGGTACCGTTAAGGGAGTTAGTAAAGAAGAACTTGAGGATCTTAAAGCGTCTATCATTCTCGCAAATACCTACCATTTGTGGCAAGCTCCTGGTGATGAGGTTGTAAAAGCGGCTGGAGGAATTCATAAGTATATGAACTGGCCCCATGCTTTACTTACGGATTCTGGAGGCTTTCAGGTATTTTCTCTTTCTGATATTAGAAATATCAAAGAAGAAGGAGTTATTTTTTCTCACCACAAAAGTGGTAAGAAACTCTTTCTTTCTCCTGAGGAATCGATAAACATTCAAAATAACCTTGGCTCAGATATTATGATGGCGTTTGATGAATGTGCGCCCTTCCCAGCAGAACGCAAGTATATTCTTGATTCTCTTAACCGGACTTTACGTTGGGCACGAAGATCACTAAGTGCTAATAAAAACCCCAAAAATCAAGCTCTATTTGGCATTGTTCAAGGAGGGTTTTACGAGGACTTACGAAAGTATAGTGCTAGTGAAACTATTAAGCTACCATTTGATGGTTTTGCAATTGGAGGGACAAGTGTAGGTGAACCAAAGAACATGCAAAATCAAGTACTTGACTGGGTCGTACCAATTTTACCTAATAATAAACCTCGATATCTAATGGGCGTTGGGACACCAGGAATGATTCTTGATGCTGTTGAACGCGGTGTTGATATGTTTGACTGTGTTCTTCCAACCCGTATTGGTAGACATGGCACGGCGATGACAAGAAGTGGTCGAGTTAACATTAAGAACCAAAAATATGTTAAGGATTTCACTCCACTTGATGAGACGTGTGATTGTTATACATGTAAAAATTACACAAAAAGTTACCTAAGGCATCTCGTTAAAGAAAAAGAGATGCTTGGCTTTCGCCTTCTTTCGATTCATAATCTCAGGTTTTTAACTAAGCTCATGGAAGACGTTCGTGAAGCAATAAGAAACGATACCTATCAAGAATTTAAAAAGAAAATATACACAGAATACGGAATTGACAACGATGAAAAAGATTTTTAATATTCTCTTATTACTGTTTATTACGGTAGTTCTTACAGGATGTGTTAAGCCTAAAGTGAATAAAGATAATGTTACTTTTTTTATTCCCGAAGAATTTAAAAGTTATATGCCATATGAGAAAATTCCAGAATTTTCTTTAGAGGTGACAAAACCAGTTAATTCCCATCCTCAAGAAAAACCTTTCACGAAAATTCTTATGCAAAACGATGATTATTATATTTCTGATTTAATTTCCAAAACCATTAATAAGTATAAAGATTTAAACCGTGTTCATATTGAACTGGTTGAAAAGAATAATAGTAAAAAGGCACAAATTAATTATCGCGATGATTCTGGCAAAGTTCGTAAGGATTACTTGTTAACAGATGATGGCTTTGCTTATTATGAAGTTGCTTACTTTGATTTAGAGAATGGCCTCAAACTAACAATTGATTATCGAAGATTTAAGCACGGCGGTCAGGAATATTTTGTTTGGCGGGAAACGTCAGGACTTAATATGACTTTATACTATCCACTCATGGTGACAAAAATAAATGGCGAGTTTAAAATTTTACTCCTTACACTGCCACCACTTGTTAAATTTCAGGTTTCACCGCTTTTACGAGTTAAGCGAATTTTAAATGATGAATATTTAAAATCTGGGCACTACACTTTTCTTGTAAAATCAAACAAAGAAGAAGTAATAAAGTATTACAAGCAGTTTGGCTTTGATGAAACTTCTGAAACTTTTAATTATCTTGGATACAATTTTAAGCTTGAATTTTTAGAACAAGAAATTAAAGGAAAAAAATTGTTGTATTTTCAAATCAAACATGTTATCTAAAATATTTTTTCTTTATTTTTCAAAATTAAGTGGTATAATTAACCGTATAATTAATAAGTATATTCCCAAGGAGGAACTATAAATTATGATGAACAACGAACCATTCAATGAGAAGCCGATAATAAAGGTTATAGGTGTTGGTGGCGGTGGTGGAAATGCCGTTCAACGAATGATCGAAAATGAAGTTAGGGGTGTTGAGTTTGTGGCAATCAATACCGATGCCCAAGTTTTAAAACTATCGCATGCCGATGTTCGTTTACAAATAGGCAAACAATTGACTCGTGGTTTGGGAGCTGGTGCTGATCCAGAAATCGGACGTAAAGCTGCTGAAGAAAGCGAAGATGACATCCGCGACATTTTGATTGGTAGTGACATGGTTTTCATCACGAGCGGAATGGGTGGTGGTACTGGTACTGGTGCTTGTCCTGTTGTTGCTAGGGTTGCTAAGGAACTTGGATGTTTGACAATTGGTATCGTTACTAAGCCTTTCTCATTTGAAGGTCGGAAAAGAACCCAGCAAGCGGAAAAAGGTTTGGAAGAACTTAAGAAATATGTCGATACACTAGTTGTTGTTCCTAACGATAAACTTTTGCAAATGTCTGATCGTAATTTAACGATGCTCGAATGCTTTAAGGAAGTAGATAACGTTCTACGCCGTGGTGTTCAAGGCATTGCGGAAATTATCACAATACCAGGACTCATCAATGTCGATTTTGCTGACGTTCGTAAAGTCATGGCTAATAAAGGTACAGCACTTATGGGAATTGGTATTTCCTCAGGACCTAATAGAGCTGTTGATGCTGCTCGTAAAGCAATCAGGAGTCCGCTTTTAGAAACGGATATTTCTGGAGCTACCGATGCGATTGTTTTTATAACTTCAGATATTGATATTACAATGGATGAAGTTTATAAAGTTAACGAAGAAATTAAAAATGCATCAAGTCCTGATCTTGAAATCATTTTAGGAACTGGCTTTAATGTTGATCTTGACGGCGAACTAATTGTTACCGTTATTGCTACGGGCTTTGGTTCAGCAAGTGGCAGCATGGGCCATGAAATTGGTGACAGGGGTCAGTTTTTCCCTGAACGTGAAAATAATGTTGGTTTAAGTTTTGATAATTTAATGAATAGTGATAATAACGAAGAAGATGCAAACAAAAAAGAAATCAAATCATCTGATGGTCTTCCTGATTGGTTAAAACAACACTAAAATGAAACTAAGATAAAAGTCACTGTAAAGTGGCTTTTTTAATAGAGGAGAAAGTATGGAAATATTTACAAAAAGCTACTGGGTAACTTCTTTTAAGGAACTTAGAGATTTAAAGAAAATTGCATTTTCAGGTATCTTAATTGCTCTTTTTATTATTTTTGATGCTTTTGCTAAAATTATTAATTTTCAACTTCTCGAAAGGCGGGTTTCCTTCAGTTTTGTAATTTTAATGATTGCTGGGTGGACATCAGGACCTTTGTTGACGATTTTAATCGCCGTTTGCTCTGATTTTTTAAGTTTTATTATTGTGCCAAGTGGCTTTCCGTTTTTTCCAGGATATACTTTATCACTCGCTTTAGCTGGATTTATTTATTCTTTATTTTTATATCGGAAAAATTTAAGCATCCTTAATGTTTTTGTTTCGCGGTTACTTGTGAGTGTTTTTGTTAATGCTTTTCTTGGCTCTTGTTGGCTGACGATTCTCACAAAAATTCCTTATAAACTCAAGTTATACCACGGACTAGTCAAAAACATTACACTCTTTCCGTTCGAGTTAACGGTTATTTATCTTATTCTTAGTGCTTTAAATAAACCATTTTTATCTTTGAATGTTGTTTATTTACCGCCAATTGTTACTATAATTGGTCCTAGGATTGACAAATAAAATTAAAATGGGTATAATCAGTACGTAATAAAAAAGGAGAAAAAAGTAGTGAAAAATTTAGCAAAACTTAATAAATTTTTTAACATATTTGTGCTCACGATTGGGGCAAGTTTTATGCTTGCTTCAATAGTTTTCGCGATCATTTGGAAAGCGAAAGCGGAGTCAATTTTCCCCAACAATGTATATCTATATGGACCTGAATTGATTCTTTTATATATGGTTCCTGGATTTATTGTGTCGATTATCGCAGTGCTTTTATTAGCGCTTAAAAATGAAACTGTCCGTAAGGCATTTTTCTGGGTTCAGTTTTCAATTCTTACTTGGCAAACGTTTATCGCTTTAGTGTTTTTAGCTGGACGATTATTTAGTAGTCGTATGGAATCAGTTTCGAAAATCATTTGTAATACAGTTTTACTAATTTCTTATACTATCGCTTTTGTTGTTGCTGTTTTTATAATCGATAGAGAACGCACAAACAAGAAAGAATTACAACAAAATTCCGAAGCGTTAATCGCTTCTCTTGAAGAAAAATATGTTTGTGCTCGTGATTTTTTAACCAAAGAAAATTATTTAGAAGCTAAAAAACTTTTCGAAGAACTTAAAAATTATAAAAATTCGGAAGCTTTTTTACGATTTTGTAACGAAAAACTTCAAGAAAAAGAAGAAAAATAATTTAGAATTGTACCGACCCCCAAAAGTTAGACCAAAAATCTAACGAATGGAGGTCGATTTTTT
>CAUTZD010000002.1:0-92666 GCA_963542825.1 uncultured Acholeplasmataceae bacterium
GTTAGTATGAGTTTTTTATTTATTTACTGTCGCATTTAATTTTACAATTCATCAACCTAAAAAAGAAACATTTACAGTAACATGGAAAAACTTTGATGGTGCAGTTCTTGAAACTGATAGTAATGTTGAACGCGGCACTATGCCGAAATACGATGGCGCAACTCCTACTAAACCAGATGAGGAAGGGGCTAGTTATACTTTTACTGGCTGGTCACCAGAAGTAAGTAAAGTAACAGGAGATGCTACTTACACTGCTCAATTTGCGCAAATGATTAATGTTACATGGAAAAACTACGATGGCGAGGTTTTGAAAACAACTAAAATTGTTTATGGAACTACACCAGTTTACGATGGAGCGACTCCTACTAAACCGAATGATGGGCATGATCACACTTTTATTGATTGGTCATGTAGTGTTTCTTCTTCAACTAACGATATCGAATATACGGCACTTTTTGGTATGGTTTTAGAAACTGATAGCGATAAGGAACAAATGTATCGGTTTAATCTTCTCGATGATGATACATATGAAATTTTTTCAGTTGAAGATAAAAAACTTTCGTTTGGGACTAATGTTATTGTTCCTTCAAAATATAAGAACAAACCAGTTACTAAAATCAAAAGAAATGCTTTTGTAGGGATTAATTCTCTTACTTCAATTGTGATTCCTAAATCTGTTACTACGATTGAAGAAGGTGCTGTTGCTAATTGTCCTTCATTAATAGTAATTAAAGTAAAACAAGGAAACACAAAATATAATTCGAAAAATAATTGTAATGCGATTATTGAAACAGAGTCTAATAAATTAATAGCAACTTGTAAAAATACAGTTATTTTAAACTCTGTTACTAAAATTGGTGAACGGGCGTTTTGGGGGCGGAATGATTTAAAAACATTTGTTATCCCTAAATCAGTTAAATTTATTGCTCAATTTGCTTTTTATGAATGTTCTTCATTAACATCAGTTATAATTCCTAAAACTGTTGCAGAAATTGAGAGGGCTGCTTTTGCACTTAATCCAAAACTTAAAATATATGTAGAATATGAAAGGAGTCCAGAAGGTTGGGCAGCTGTTTTTAGTGATGACTTTACGGGCGAGTCTACTTTTTGGTACAGCGAGACGCCTAATCAAGATGGCCGACACTGGCGTTATGTTGATGGTAAACCAAAGGTGTGGAAATAATAGAAAAATAAAAATTATAATTTAATTTTTTAGCGTAGCAGATTAACTGCTGCGCTTTTTTAATATAGTTTTGTTTATTTTTTTAGAGTATAATACAGTTAAGATGAATAACCTAGAAAAAACACTTCAGAAATTTAAGATTAAAAAAGAGCACATAAGAAGTTATGGTGAGAAGATTTGTAAAGTCGACTTTACAAAATTTTCAGGTGCAACGAATAAAGGTGAACTTGTTTTGGTGACTTCAATTACTCCAACTCCTCACGGTGAAGGAAAAACAACAACACTAATTGGTCTTGTTGATGGCTTAAACAAAATTGGTGTTAAAGCACTTGGAGCAATTCGTGAACCTAGCCTTGGTCCTGTATTTGGCTTAAAAGGAGGAGCAAGTGGCGGTGGTAAACTTAAGGTTGTTCCACAAGAAGAAATAGATCTTCATTTTACTGGTGATATTCACGCAATCACTGCTAGTAATAATTTAATCGCTGCAGCGATTGATAATCATTTATATCAAGGAAACAAACTCAATTTAGATGAGAAAAGAATAATTTTTGAAAGAGCTATTGATATCAACGATCGAGCACTTAGAGAAGTAGAGATTGGTTTAAGCAGTCAAAAAGAAATAAAGCGGAAAGAGCATTTTACGATTACTGCGGCATCAGAAATCATGGCTGTATTTTGTTTAGCTAAAGATTATAGTGACTTACGAAACCGTATTGATAACATCATCATTGGTTTTAATAAAGAAGGAGAAAAGGTTTTAGTAAAAGAGTTAAACATCACAGGTAGTGTGATGGCGCTTTTAAAAGAAGCGTTTAAACCTAATGCTGTTCTTACGAGTAATGATTCTTTAGTTTTAATTCACGGTGGACCCTTTGCGAATATCGCCCACGGTTGCAATTCTTTAGTGGCTACAAACCTTGGGTTAAAACTTGGGGATGTGTTAGTGACTGAGGCAGGATTTGGTGCTGATCTTGGTGCGGAAAAATTTTTCGATATCAAAACACAGGTTGGTAATTTAAACGTTAGCTTAATTGTTGTAGTTGTAACCGAGAAAGCGCTATTACATCATGGTAATGGTGATATCAACAAAGGACTCTTAAATTTAAAACATCATTTAGAACATTTAAAGCAGTATGGTGTTAAAATAATTATCGCTCTTAACAGAAGCGAAGAAGAACATAAAAACGCTGAAGCAATTATTAAATGGAGTAAAGAAAATAATTATCTAATTTCTTCTCACACGGGTTTTAAAGATGGAGTTGACGGGATGATTGACTTATCAAAACTCGTTAAAGAAAATCTTAGTGAACCACAAAAAATAACACCTTTATATCAAAAAGAGTCTCTTTTAAAAGAAAAAATTGAAGCGGTTGTTAAGGGTTGTTATCAAGCAAATGGTGTTGTTTTTACTCCTGTTGCTTTAAAGAAACTTGAACTTTATAATAATATTCCTGGGTTTGTGTGCATTGCTAAAACCCCACTATCGATAACTGATGACCCCAAAAAAATTTATGATGTTAAAAATTTTACGATTACGATAAAAGATATTAAATACGAAGGCGGAGCCGAGTTTTTAGTGTGCTATACAGGCGATATCTTTTTGATGCCGGGGCTTGGGAAAAATAATCGTTATTTAAAAATTGATTTAAAAGACGATAAAATTGTAGGTTTATAGGAGGAAAAAATGCTACTTGATGGAAAAGCTATTCGTAATAAAATTGAAGAAACATTAAAATTAAAGATTAGAAATTTTAAAGAAGCCCCATGTCTTGTTGTGGTAATGGTTGGTAATAACACTGCAAGTGAAGTTTATGTTCGCAACAAACTTAAAGCTTGTGAACGCGTGGGAATCAAGGCGGTAGTTAAAAAATTTCCTGAAACGATTACTGAGAAAGAACTATTGGAAGTTATCGTTAAAGAAAATAGTGATCCGAAAGTTAATGGTTTACTTGTTCAGTTACCACTTCCTGTCCATATCGATCGGGAAAGTATCATGAGTGCGATTGATCCAGTAAAAGATGTTGATGGCTTGACTACTGAAAACATGGGAAAGCTTGCGCGGGGGTTAAAAGGAATTGTTCCGGCTACACCTAAAGGAATTATTAGACTTCTTGATGAATACCAAATACCTTTATCAGGCAAAAAAGCATTAGTTATCGGGAAAAGTAATTTAGTCGGAAAACCAACGGCACTTTTGTTAATGCAAAGAGATGCAACGGTATCTGTTGCTCATATTAAAACTACAAACCTCGATGAACTAGCAAGAAACGCTGATATCATCGTTACGGCTGCTGGAGCACCTAACTTATTAACCAGCAAAAACGTTAGTAAAGGTGTTGTAATTGTTGATGTATCAACAAACTTATATGAAGCAAAAATCGTTGGTGATGTCGATTTTCCTTCGGTTAATCCACTTGCTAAATATATTTCTCCAGTGCCAGGTGGTGTTGGTCCAATGACGATTGCTAGTTTACTTGAAAACGTTGTTGAATGTTTTGAGGAACAAAATAAGTGAAATTAATTGTCGGTCTTGGGAACCCTGGTAAAACATATGAAAAAACACGACACAACGTTGGTTTTGATTTCATCAAAAAATATGTAAAAACAAAAGGCGAAGTTTTAAAGAAAGTAAAAGAATTTAACTCAGAAATTGTAAAAATACAAAACAATTTATTTATTCGCCCGTTAACTTATATGAATAATAGCGGGGAAGCAGTTTTGAAACTTGTTAATTACTATAAAATAAATTTAGACGATATTTTAGTAATTTATGATGATCTTGATTTACCTTTCGGAACATTTAAAATTAAGCCCCGAGGATCATCAGGGGGGCACAAAGGAATGGGTTCTGTTATCACGCTTTTAAACAGTGAAGCAATTAAAAGGGTAAGAGTTGGTATTTCAAAAGTTGATAAGGAAGAAGTTATTGATTATGTTTTATCAAGATTTAGTAAAGAAGAACTAAAAACAATTGATAAAATTTATGAAACTTTAACAGAAATAATTGATGATTTTCTGATCGATGAATTCGATATCGTAATGAATAAATATAATTAAACGGAGGAGGGCTTTAAATAAAAGCCCCTTTATCTATGCTTACAAATATAATTAACGAAATAAAAGATCTTAAAAAAGGAATAATTGATGTTCCGAAAGATTTATTAATTACTTTGTTATCGAGGGTCACTTCTGACAAAGAATGTTTAGTATATGTAGCGTTTGATAACTATGAAGCGCAAGAAGCATACGAAAAGTTTTGTTATGTTTTGGGGAAAGATAATGTTGCCTTTTTCCCAGTTGATGATATCATTCGTTCCAAAGTATTATCCAAAAGCAAGGACTTTTTCATCGAAAGATTATTTACCAAAACTCGATTGTTAAAAGCAAACATTAAGGTTTTAGTTACTTCACTATTTGGTTCACTTTTAAAAATGCCTTCACCTCTTGAATTTTCTCATGACCTTTTTGTAGTTAATAATAAAACGCGAAAAGAAATTATTAAAGCTTTAGAGGCGAAAAATTATGAACGCGAAACTTTGACTTACGCCCCAGGAAAATATAGTGTTCGGGGTGGAGTTATTGATATATTTCCAATTACGAGTGATAAACCTATCCGAATTACTTTTTTTGGTGATGATATCGAAGACATTAGGTTTTATGATCCTGAAACTCAGTTAACCACCGGGAAAACAAAGGAAAATATCGATATCATATCAAACTGTGAAGAAGAAGGTGATAATACAATCATCGATTATTTAGCAGGCGATAAAATTGTTTTTATCGCTAGTTATGAGCAAATAACTATAAAATACGATGAAATGAAAACAATGGTTAAAGAGGAACAGTTAGGAGCTTTCCCATTTCATATTCCAACCCGCCTTTTAGCTAACGAATTTATTTTTTCAAATACGGTGATTGAAAATAAAGAACTACCTTTTTTTAACATCAAAGCTCAAGGGGTTCCTGATTTTTCGTATAGCCTAGCAGACGTTGTTAGCTTTATTGAGAATAGTAGCCGACCAACAACTGTCACTTATAAAGATAAAAATCAAGAAGAAATTTTAAAAGCTTTGTTGAAAGAAGAAATAGGAAAAGGTTTAATAATTCGGGAAGACCAAAACGAGTTATCATATATGCTTAAGGATGAATTATTGATTACAAGTAATTCGTTATTTAAAGTGAATACAGATATTTTTGGGGCTTATCGTTCTTTTGATTCAAAACTTCATAACATTGTTAAGTTATCCGAGTTAACAATTGGTGATTACGTTGTCCATTTAAAATATGGAATCGGTAAATATTTAGGAATCAAAACTTTTTCGTTTGCCGACGAAACGAATGATTTTATTTCGATTCACTATAATAACCAAGATTTATCGATTCCAGTTTCGGATATTTATTTATTAAAACGTTATGAAAGTCTAGGAGGTGAACCTAAGCTTTCAACCCTCGGCACCAAAGAATGGGAAAACAAGAAAAAGAAGGCGATGGCAGAAATTAATGAGTTCACCGAAAGAATCATTAAACTTGAATTTGAACGTAAAAAAATCAAAGGAGTTAAGTATTTAGAAGACACAGAAATCCAAAAAGCATTTGAAGATGATTTTCCATATGTTGAAACCACTGATCAACTTAAAACTGTTAGTTTAATTAAAAAGGAATTAGAAGAAGGGAAGCTTGTTGATCGGCTTATTTGTGGGGATGTTGGATTTGGGAAAACCGAGATTGCGATGCGGATTGCGATGAAAACTGTTTTGAATGGTTATCAAGTGGCGTTTTTAGCCCCAACTACGATTCTTACTAAACAGCACTATGAAACTTTCAAAAACCGATTTTCAAAATATGGTGTTAATGTTGAACTTATTAATCGTTTTAAAACAACAAAAGAAAAAACGGAAATAATTAAAAACTTAAAAAATGGGAAAATTGATATCCTTATAGGTACACATGCTTTATTAAACCCGCAAGTCGTTTTTAAGAATCTAAACCTTTTAGTAATTGATGAAGAACAAAGATTTGGTGTAAAAGATAAACAAAAAATTTCTGAAGTTAAACACAATGTTAATGTTTTATCGCTTTCAGCAACGCCAATTCCGCGAACTTTACAACTTGCTTTATCTAAAATTCGCCAATTAAGCATTGTTAAAACCCCTCCGCTTAAAAAGATTGCTCCTGAGACTTTTGTTTTAGTTTATAATAAATACGTCATAAAAGATGCGATAAACCAGGAGTTATCACGGAATGGTCAGGTGTTTTATTTAACAAACGATTTAGCTTTTCATGAGCACAAAGTTAAAGAAATAAAATCATTAGTTCCAAAAGCAAGAGTAGTTAATGCTCACGGTCAAATGAACAAGCAAGAACTTGAAGGAGTAGTTGAAGATTTCATCAATAAAAAATATGATGTTTTAATAGCAACAACAATCATCGAAACCGGAATTGATATTCCGAATGTTAATACTTTAATTGTTGAAGACAGCCAAAACCTAGGGCTTGCCCAAATGTATCAACTGAGGGGGCGTGTTGGGCGCGGCGATAAGGTAAGTTATGCTTACTTTACAATCCCGAAAGTTTTTTCAGAATCTGAAGCCATCAGTAAAAGGCTTGAAGCAATTAAAGGTTTTACAGAACTAGGCAGCGGATACCGAATTGCGATGGAAGATTTGTTAATTAGAGGGGCTGGTAATCTTTTAGGAACTAAACAATCAGGACGAATTAACGACATCGGACTTGGTACTTATATGGAACTATTAGAAAATGAAATTAAAAAGCATCATAATGAAAAAGCCGAAGAAACACGTGTTCCTGATAAAATAAACATCAATAGATATATTCCTAGTAATTATGTTTTGGAAGATGAACTTAGATTATATATCCATAAAAATATTTTAAATATTAAATCGAGAGAAGATCGCGAAGAATTAATAACTTCATTAACGAATCGTTTTGGACTTCTGTCAAGTGAAATCCTAACTTATATTAACGCTACTTTTCTAGAACAATTATTTAATATTTGTTTGGTTGAAGAAGTTCATGATGCTCGCGATAAAGTCGTAATTTATTTTAAAGAAGAACTAACCAAAAAAGTAAAAGGTGAAGTGTTTTTAGAAGCGCTTTATAAAACGACTGATAATTGTGCTAGATTTAGTCAAAATCGTTTCGTTTTAGAAATCAAAAAACAAGCAAGTTATGCAAGTGACTGGATTGATGAAGCAACAAAAATTTTTGAAAATCTCCAAAAAATTTTTGTATGAGTAATTTCAATTAGAATAGTTTTATAGAGTTAGGTGTTAAATTATTCAAGAATTTTCCGAAAACAGATTTAAACGCGAGTTTTAAATGCTTTTCCTTTGTTTAATCTAGGATTTTTAAAAAAATCTAAAAATACGTGAAAAAGCATAAAAACATTCACTAATAATAAAATTTACGGATTTTTTGTTTCTGGTGGTATAATTTAGTTGCTTAAAAATATTATCTTTTGGCGATAAAATAAATAGAAAAAAACTTACTAATTAAGGAGGTAAAAAATGTTAGTTAGTATGAAGGAAATGCTTTTAAAAGCGAAGGAAGGAAAATACGCGGTTGGACATTTTAATATCAACAACCTAGAGTGGACAAAGTCTATTTTAAAAGTTGCAGAGGAAATGAAGTCACCAGTTATTTTAGGTGTTTCTGAGGGTGCTGCAAGATATATGACTGGGTATAAGGCAGTAGCAGGAATGGTTAAAGGAATGCTTGAAGATATGAATATTACTGTCGATGTTGCTTTACATCTTGATCATGGTTCAACATTCGAAGCTTGTAAGAAAGCTATCGATGCTGGTTTTTCTTCAGTAATGATTGATGCAAGCCAACACGAGTTTTCTAAAAACATGGAAATAACAAAACAAGTAGTTGATTATGCACACGAACGGGGAATCAGCGTTGAAGCGGAACTAGGTCACGTTGGCGGGCAGGAAGACGATGTTCAAGATCACGGCATTTTATATGCTGATAAAAACGAATGTGTTAAGATGCTTGAACTTACTAAAATTGACTGTTTAGCTCCTGCTCTTGGTAGTGTTCACGGTCCATATCATGGTGAACCAAAACTTGGCTTCAAAGAAATGAAAGAGATTCAAGAAGCAACAGGACTTCCACTTGTTCTTCATGGTGGTAGTGGTATTCCTGATGAACAAATTAAGAAAGCGATTAGTTATGGAACTTGTAAAATTAATGTTAATACCGAAAGCCAGCAAGAGTTCAATAAGATTCTTAGAGAATTTATTGCTGATAAGAAAAACAAAGACGTTTATGATCCACGAAAGCTTATTACCCCAGCAACTGCCGGAATTGAAAAAGTAGTTCGTGAAAAAATTAAACTTTTTGGTTCTGAAGGAAAAGCAAGTAAATAATAGACAAAACGATCACTTAAAAAGTGATCGTTTTTTAATAACTAATATCTTTTGTATTTAAATTTTGACAAGTAACAAAAAAGCTGAATTTTTTGAGATTCAGCTTTTTCTTTTATTATGGTATTAATTTAGGGTTAATGCTATCAAAAATCAGATTGTCGTATTTAGGAAGATTTTCTTTATAGTCTTTCTCGTCTCTTAAAGTCCAGGCAAATGTCGGAACTTTAAATAACCCCTTACTTACCATATAGCCAAAAGACTTTTTGATGTTGTATTGATATGAATAGAAATCAGGACGAGAAATGAAATTTGCAAGCATATTACTAAGAACGAAACGAGCGCTTTTTGGAGCTTCTTTGTTAATCATAAAATTAGAAGAAAGCTGTCCGCGTAAAACTTCGGGAGCATTCTTACGAAACCACTTCAAGGCTCTTGGGTTAAATGACTGTACACAAAGAGTAGCTTCAGGATGTTTTTTCATGGCTTCATATGTTAACTTGCAAGTATTTTCTTCAAGTTCTTTTTTCTCGACTTTGATTTCGATTAGTACTGGTGTCTTGCCTTTAACAAGCTCTAAAACTTCATCAAATGTTGGAACGGTTTGTGAAGTTTTAAAGATATGATATTTTTTAATTTCTGCAAGCGTCATTTCGGCAATCGGGGTTTTGTTTTTGATTTTCTCGTCGTCTGGATATTCATCGATACATGCTCTGTAAAGATTATAATCGTGGTGAACAACGAGTTTTTGATCCTTGGTTATTTGCACATCAAGTTCAATGATGTAGTTATTATCGATAGCTTTTTGAAAACTAGCGAGAGAATTTTCACAGTGCTCGGCGCCACTTTTGTTTTCAAATAGTCCCCGATGTGCTATGGGGTTTTTAGTGAAAGCCTTGAGCTCTTGTCTTTTCGTTAGTCTTGGTGTTGCCATAAAAAAGAAAGTACTAACAATTAAAACGAATAAAATAACAATTGTGAGCGATATACCGAAAAGAACTTTTCTTAACCGGTGGCTTTTAGGTTTTTGTGTTTGCATATTAACTCCTTGATTTACACAAGCATTATACTGAAAAACATTTAATAGGCAAGAAAAATCCCAAGATGTTTAAAGTTTCTTTCATTTTAAGCGAAAAAGACGAATAAGAATAATTTTATGGTATAGTAATGTATATGGAATTTAATTATCAAAAACAAACATATAAAATTGTATCTTTAGTGAAAGCTGGTGATTTTACTAAAGCCAGGGCCTTAGTAAAATCAGGGTTACTTCTTGAACCAAACAACCCTAGCCTTTTGTATTTGAAAGCTTGGCTTAATGAAGGAAAGCCGGTGTTTCCCGAGGATATCACAAAGGGAGAAGAGCTTCTTTTAAAATCTCTAGATAGCGAAAACGAAACTTCGTCTATTGAAAGTTATGAATATGACGTCACTAACTTTTACGATAATAAACTTATTCCTAAAAAAAAGAAACAAAAAACAAGGTTACCAGATCTCATTATAACAATCATTGGTGGTGTTTTATATCTAATGCTCATGCTCATAAGTTTAACATTTCCCTTAAAAATTCTTCACTTTACGTTAATTTTTACACTCATTATTCCATCAGTAATGATAAGCGTAAGTAGTGCTAGATTAATCTTTAAAAAGAAAAATTTGTTTTATGAATTTTTTGTAGTTTTGTTTCTCATCTTTTTCGTTTCATATTTAAGGTTTATAATAGATATGAACTTTCTAAAGCACCTTGAAAGGACGGCTCTAGCTTTCTGGGAGTTTTTACTCGACTGGATTGAAAGGACTGATTTTAGGTTATGAACAGTAAAGAAATTAACAGCATAATTAAAGAACGTCTCGTTAAGCGTAATAAACTACGCGATGAGTTTAACAAAAAGCACGAAGAGCTTCTTGATAAAACCAATGGAAGTTATTACACGCTTCACAAAAATGAGCAAAAGCTTGAGGATCAAGTTTTCTATATAACATTTTCTTTGATCGTTTTTGCCCTTGTTCTCTTTCGGTGGAATAAAATGAAATGGTACTGGTACACAGTTCTTGGTTTAATGATTGTGGTTCTTGGGCTGTATGTTTTTATTTTAGTTAAAAAGATTCTTTTAAAGAAAAAAGAGAAACAGTATGAAAAGCTTGTAAAAGAAGTGGAAGCGAAAAAAGTCGAGGCTTTTAAAGCTAGTGAAGAACTTGGAAGTGTTTCCTTGGTATCACTTATTTTACTGGAAAACAAAAAGCTTCTTGATGAGAGCGAAGACAAAGAAGAGGTATTTAAGTTTTTATTTAGTTTGTATGTAGATGGTTATAAAAACCGCTACGGATTGGTAGTTGGTGATGATTTTACCCAAGCATATGAGCAGAAAATTTTGAGGCTTAAACAAAATGAAAAGTAAAAAAGAATATAATATTAAAAACATGACTTGTGCATCTTGCGTCTTTTCAATTGAAAAAGTTTTAGAAAAAACAAAAGGCGTTAATGATTACAGCGTCAGTTTAATTGATAAAACTGTCAAACTGGAATTTGATGACAAGTTTGATGAAAAGATGTTTGAAAAGAACTTACTTAAGTCTGGCTTTAAAATTAACAAAACAAAAAACAGCCAAAACACCTTTTTAATTGTTAAAACAACGCTATCACTTGTCTTTGGATTTCTTTTGTTTTTCTTTTCGATGGCACCGATGTTTAAAATAGTTCTTCCAAATCTTATAAACCCAAAAACCAATTTTATGAATTATGGGCTTTTACTTCTAAGTTTAACAGTTCCTATCGTTTTCCTGAACTACGAGATTTATCTTATTGGATATAAACTACTGTTTAAACTAAAACCAAACATGGATAGTTTGATTGCGATTGCAACGACGGTTAGTTTTATTTATAGCGTTGTTATCATGATTATGAAAGACAGTTCTAAACATTACTATTTTGAAAGTAGTGGTGTTGTTTTGGCGCTCGTAAGCCTTGGTAGATTTTTAGAAGAAATGGCGAAAAAGAAAACTAAAAGGGCAACCAACAGTTTAAAGAAACTAATACCTGATAAGGTGCAGTTAAAAGGCGATGAGGATAAAAAGTTAATTGGCGATATCAAACTTAACGATATCGTTATTGTAAAAAACGGCGAAGTATTCCCGCTTGACGGTAAAATAATTTTGGGAACTGGGACGATAAGCGAAGCGGTTTTGACTGGTGAAGCAAAACCTATCTATAAAACTGTAGGTGATAGCGTTGTTGGTGGATCAACAAGTATCGATGGATATTTTGAAGTAGAGGTAACTAAAGAAGCACAGAACGGTTTTATCGCAAACATTTTAAATCTTGTGATGGATGCTGAAAGCCAAAAACCGCGCATCCAAAAGCTAGCTGATAAAATCAGTCGTGTTTTTGTTCCAACAATTATCCTTCTATCTTTAATTGGCTTTCTTATTTGGTTTTTATATAAAAGAGAACTGTTTGCCGGGATTAACACTTTTGTCTCTGTTTTAACTGTTGCCTGTCCGTGTGCTTTGGGACTTGCAACCCCAACAGCAATTGTTACAACAACAGGAACGGGAGCAAGGTATGGAATTCTTTTTAAAACTCCTGAGGCTATTGAAAAAAGCGCAAGAATCACTGCTGTTGCTTTTGATAAAACAGGGACCTTAACTGAAGGCAGTTTTAAAGTTAAAGAAATAGTTGGTGATAAGAAATACTTAGAGGTTTTATATAGCTTAGAGAAAAATACAAACCACCCAATCAGTTTATCAATTACAAACTATTTAGAAAACAAGGGCATTAAAAACCTAAAACCTATTGAAGACTTTAAGGTGCTTCCAGGACTTGGGATTATGGGAAAAATTGACGGTACTCTATACTATTTAGGCAGCAAAAGGCTACTTCACGAAAACGGTATTAAAGTAGAAGAAACAGGCGATGATACAACAGTTTATCTAGCAAGCAAGGAAGAACTTCTTTTAACCGCTATTCTTTCTGATACTATAAAGGAGAATAGTAAAAAGCTAATTAGTGAACTTAAGAAACTAAAAATCAAAACCTATTTATTAACTGGTGATAAATATGAAGTTAGTAGCCGTGTTCAAAAGGAACTCGGAATTGATTTTCTATATCATTCTTTGCTTCCAGAGGAAAAGTTAAAAATTATCAAGGAACTTAATAAGACCGAAAAAGTTCTTATGGTTGGTGATGGGGTTAATGATGCTCCAAGCCTAATGGCTTCGTATACTTCAACTTCAATTATTGAAGGAACAGACATTGCGATGGAATCGGCAGACACAATTTTGATTACTAAAAATATTTTTTCAGTAATTGATCAAATAAGATTAGCGAAACTTGGCATTAGAATTATCGGTGAGAATTTGTTCTGGGCGTTCTTCTATAACTGTATTGGTGTTGTTTTAGCGCTTGGGGCGTTGTATCCACTTGGAATAACATTTACGCCAACAGTTGGGGCTTTAGCAATGGCGTTTAGCTCAGTATCAGTAGTTTCAAACGCCCTGAGAGTAGGACTATTTAAAACAAGTAAAACTAAAGAAATATAAGAAAAAGAGAGAAGAAGCACAGAATTTATCGTGTTTCTTCTCTTTTTATGTCTTAATTTTGTGGTTTATATTGAATAAAAAATGTTTTTCAGTATAATATATTACCATGGTTCAAGCCCTAGTATTTATGACATTGTTTGCTACTTTCGTTTTTGTTATGTACTTTTCAGTATATAAAAATGACGAAAGAAAACGCAACATCATTTTTAAGAGTCTTGGCGTTTTACTTTTTATTGTTAGCTTTTATAGACTCTTAGAAGACAACTTAATTGCTGGCACCATTCACTATAACGAAGTTGAAAAAGCGACATCCTATATTAGGGAACCTTTTTACATACGCAGTGTTGTTGTTTTCATATCGCTTTCCGAAGCGCTTGTCCAAGCAGGAATGCTCATGGGAATTGTGACGCCGTTTTTCTCTAAGGGAAAACTTAGTCGTCTTCTTGGAAGCGTTGCGAGCATGATTGGTGGGCTTGTGGCGATTGGCGCTAATAAATACATTGTTTATGGATATGTTGGGTATTTTTCAGAAAAAATTTTACCACTTCATACGATGCTTACAATCGAAGGATCACTTATGATTATGGTATCGATTATCACAATCGTTAAAATGGTGAAAAATCACGACAAGTATAATGAACGTGACCTTGCTATTTTTCTTCTTTTATATTTCACGGTTGTTTTGATGATTATTCCTAACCACAGTTTAAAAGCAGTGTTTGGTTTGCCAACATTTCCTTACATGAATTATTCAACAGGGCATATCAACATTTTACTTTTCTCATTTGCAAGCATCGTTTTTCTTATTATCTCCTTAAAAAATAAACCGGACTGGATTAAACAAATGGTTATCGTAATGATGTCTTTAAGCTGTTTTTACACTTTTTATAATTATTACTCGATATCACGTTTTAACAGTTTAACAGCACTTCCCATTCACTTATGTCATACTGCGGTTATTTTGATGCCCCTTGGAATCATTTTTAAAATTAAGCCAGTGTTTTACTTTACGTATTTTGTAAACGTCTTAGGTGCGTTTTTCGCCTTGGCTTTTCCTTCAATTGGTGAACGTTCTTTCTTTAACAACGAATCAATCAGATTTTGGTATAACCACTACTATGATTTCGTTATTCCAATCGTTACTGTCGGTATTGGCTATTTTGAGCGTCCCCAAATTAAAGATGCTTTCTATAGTCTTCTTGTCTTTACGGGATACTTTGTCTTAGTAATGGTAATTAATACGATTTTTGTAACACTGCCACTTGGTGAAGGAACTGATTATTTCTTTTTAAATGGTGATACGCTCGCAAATAAGATTGGTATTTTAAAAGGAGCCAAAGCTAACTACGTTTGGACAAAAGAAATGCTCGACGGAACTGTTTATAAACTGTACTGGCTTTACGACCTACTTGTTTACATTGGGTTCTGTGGACTGACTTTTGTTACCTTATTTTTCTACGAATATATGTACAAAACTAGTGATTTATTTTATGATATGCTTGATAGGGCAAAAGAAAAGCGCAGGCTTTTAGAAATGCCAGCTAATAAGGAGAACTAAAAATGGATTTTAATATTAAAGTACCTGATGAGAAAAAACCAAAGACAAAACAAAAGAAACATTTTTCGTGCCCATTTTTAAAGTTAAGAGCACGTTATATTAAATCATTAAAAACAAAAATCGAAAAGCTTAATAAAGAACTTGAAGAAAATAATCAAGATCTAAAAAGGAAAGTCTTATTAAGCCGTTTATCTTACCGTTACAAATCACTTATTGACCCATTTAATGAGCCAACGTTTGCCCTCAATCATCAAAAGGAAAAGGTGAGCATTAAAATTCAAAATCTAGAAAACAAAATTATTTTGCTTTCAAAAAAACGCAATCCAAATAACGAAAAAGAAACGAACTATAAAATTAACAAAATCAACGAAACGATATCGAAACTCAAAAATCCTGTTTATGAATTTGAAAAATTCACTGCTAGTATTAAAATTGAGAATTTTGCTAAGAAATATTCGAAGAATGATTTTTACTCTGTGAAAGATTTTAATCTTGAAGTTAATGCTGGGGAAGTGTTTGGATTTATTGGTCATAATGGTGCCGGTAAATCAACTGTCATCAAATCGCTTGTTGGTATGCAAACAATAACGAACGGAAAAATGTTTGTGTGCGGTGTCGATATCGCTAAGGAGCCTGACAAGGCAAAAAGCTTAATTGGTTATGTTCCTGATAACCACGCGCTCTATGAACGGTTAACCGGAAGAGAATACACTCGCTATGTAGCCGATCTATATCTTGTAAATCCTCTCGTTCGTGAACAAAGAATTAGCGAATACATTAAAAGATTTGCGATTGAAAAAGAAGTTGATCGCCAAATAAAATCATATTCACACGGTATGAAACAAAAGATTTCGGTTATTTCTGCTTTGGTTCACAATCCGAAAGTTTGGATTCTTGATGAACCACTTACTGGGCTTGATCCAACCTCAACTTATCAAATTAAAGAATGTATTAAAGAACACGCAAGTAAAGGTAATATTGTTTTCTTTTCTTCACATGTCATTGAAGTTGTGGAAAATGTTTGTCAGCGAATTGCCGTTATTAAAGCAGGAACCTTAAGAATTGTTGACACTGTTGAAAATATTAAGAAAGAAGAAGGGTCGCTTGAAAAACTTTATCTCAAGTATGTGGTAAACGAAAAATAAAAAGATGCTTACAAGAATTAAAAGATTTAACATTCTAGTAAAACTTCAGTTATCAGAAGTATTTAGTAAAAGAAGCTTTAAAAAACCATCACAAATATTTAAAATGATGGTTGTTATGGCTATCATTTTCTTTGCTCTTCTTTATGGAACTCAAGTTTTAATTAATGTTATTACGCAGGGGGCAAAGCTGAATCTTAGTCCCTTAACGGAATTCTTTTTATCAGTCATCTTTATTTTTCAGATTATTGAGCTTGTTAATATTATCTCAGGATTATCATCATCTCTATATAAAAACGAACAAAACAAAATCTTAATAACCTTTCCGGTAAATGGTCCGATGATTTATTTAAGTAAACTAACAGCATACTATCTTCGGTCTCTTCTTAAAAATGTCTTGATTATGTTTCCGATATTCATCGCTTATGGAAAATATTTTCAGGTTTTTAGCCATTACGGTGTTCTCTATGTTTTTAAAAGTCTTTTCATTAGCATAATGCTTCCACTTTTTATGGTACTTTTAGGAGCATTTCTTACAACTCCGGTAACGTTTATTGGTTCTCTTTTTAAAAGAAGCACAATTGCTTCTCTTGTTTTAGCGTTTTCTATTGTTGGGGTTATTATTTATTTTATTCACGCCTTCATCACAAATCTTCAGGGAGCAGATGGAATGATTAATCATATCGAATTTTATAACAGAATCAACATTATGATTAAAGAGAAGCTTCCTAAATTTAATTACCCATCACTTTTCATTAAAAACTTTTATCGTTTTCTTTTTGCCTATAGGGCAAGTGATAGTTTTCTTAATCTTCTGCATCTTGCTATTTATTTCTTAGGACTACTTGTTTTTGGTATCGTCCTTTCGATGTTTGTCTACATTAAACTATCTAGTTATATCTTCGAAGAAACAACGAAAAGAAAATATAAGCCAACGAGGTTTAGCAAAAGAATACATAGTAAATACATAACTTATTTAGTTAAGGAATTGAAAATTGTTTTTCGAAGTAGCGAAACAGCAATTTCAACGATTATGTATTTAGCGATTCTTCCGATTTCTCATTTCTTTCTATCTTATCTTTTTAAATCGTTTAACTTATCAGGTAGGGGAATTAGACTAACAACAACTGTGATGCTTTTAATTGGGCTTTTGATTGTTACAACATCTAACCACCTTTCAGCATCGATTATTACGCGTGAAGGTGATGAATTTTATTTAACCAAAGTTATTCCTACCGATATCAAAAAACTCGTAGCTGCTAAACTGACAATCAACTTTGGTTTAGTTTTCTTTACAATTCTTTTTGATTTAGCATTGCTCTTATTTATTAAGCAAATGCCAACTATGACTATCATTAAATTAACAGGGATTTTACTTATTGTGGCTTTTGTTCATATCGTTTGGTCAGCAGAAATTGATATTTTAAAGCCTGAGCATAAAATGTACGGGGAGCTTAAAACTCTTGACTATAGTAAAAATATTCAAACATCGATGGCGATTGGAATCACACTTTCGCTTTTACTAGTACTTTCGTATATGTCACGGCTCGGGATTATGCTTACTTATGGTATTGGCCTTACGCTTCTTTGTTACAGGTTAGTCTTAATCAATAAGAAACTTGATTTCTACTATAAGGATACGGAATAGGAGAAACAAAATGAATCGTAAAATGTCGATAGCGTTAATTTTAATTGCAACTTTTATGTCGGTACTTCTTGTTATTCTTGTTGGTTTAAAGCCAGTGATTGAGCCATCAATCGAACCAGCTCGCGAAATTCATCTCAAAGATGAAAAAGGTAGCGACGCTTACAAAAAAGTTTTTTATTTTAAAAGTCTTGGTGATTCGGTTGTTTTACAGTATTCCTTCACCCCTGAAAAAGTAATTTCTGAAGAAATTAAATGGCGTCTTGTTGATGGCGAAGGAAAAGAAGTAACAAATCTTGAAATTAGTCAGGATAAACACACCAAAGCTTTAGTTGTTACAATAAAAAAAGAATTTGTCGGAAGGCTATTTCTCTATATTGATACAGAGAATCAAATTGCTCATACTGAATGCTCGTTCCGATTTGAACCATAAAACGATATTAGTCTCTAAGTCTTTAAGGCTTAGTAGGGACCAGGGAGTCCATGTACTAGAGAAAAATTTCTCTTTCAGAAGAGTTGATTCTAGGTTAGCCTAAGCCGCGGTAAAACCCGGGAAACGATTAAAAAATGATCTTTCTTAATCAGATACTTAAAAGATATAAAAAAGCAAGGAGAAAAAATGAAGCATTTAAAAAAATTATTTGTGTTGATTTTTATAAGCCTCATCTCTTTAACACTAGCGGGCTGTAAAAAACGATTAACTGGTGATTTACAATATTTTACAATTGAAAATGTTCAAGAAGGAGGAGTTCTTAAAGAAGGAACGACATTCTCTTTCCAGCTTAATAAAGAAAAATTACCAAAAGACAAAGTCTTAGTTAAGGTTATTTACAATAACAAGACTTTAGATAATCCGTATGAAAAGATTACAGAACGGGTACACCGAAACTGTAAATTAACAGTTGTCTTCCGTAATCTTTATAAATACGATATTAAGATGAACGATATCGACCGTGAGGCTATTACCCTAAGCCCTAAAAAAGATAGGTACTTAGAAAACGAAACAGTAACAGGAACAATTGATTTAACGAAAGTTCCTGAAGGGAAGAAAGTTATAGGTGTCAATATTAATCAAAAGCCTGTAACAAACTTTAATATTGAAACGAACACTTTTACTTTCGTTTGCTCTGAAGAGATTGCTTCTGACCAGGTTATTAATATTGCCTTAGTTTATCAAAACGTCAAAGTTTATAAGCTCGAGTTTTCTGGTATCAGCAGTGAGCTTAGAAGTTTGATTGATCTCAAAGACAAGTATTCAGAAGGATCAGAAATAATAGTTAACAGCGAAACTTTTAAAAACTTTAAAAGTAAAGCTGTAAGAGTTAAAAGAGTATCGTATAAAGACAGGGTTTTAGATCTTAATGTTGATAACAAAATTACTTTTAATGAAAACGTTAAGTTAGAAATTGAAACTGAACCAATTCCTACTTATACAATCACAAGTCTAGGAAATGGACGCGATAGCCTAGTTAAAAATCCTGATAAACCAGTTTACTACGAAGGTGATGAAGTTGAACTGACATTTGATTTAACAAAGCTTATCTACCACCACCATATGAAAGAAGTTAAGGTAAACGATGAAGCAATCGACTTCACAAAACCTTATAAATTCAAAATTATGAAAAATACGAAGGTGGAAATAACTAGTGAAGAAGACCCAAAACACTTGGTGGAAGTAGATGATTCTCAAAATATTTTAAGCATTGCTAATCTTCCTAGCGACCATCTTGTTTACGAAGGAACGAAAATCACTTTAAGAGTTAATGAAGGAAATGTTCCAATTCACCACAGTGTTAAGGTTACAGTTGATGGCAATACGTTAAGTTTTACAAATCCACAAGAAGAAGTAACGATTGTTAAGCCAACTAAAATCAAAGTTGAGTTAATTGAAGACGAAAAAAAGACCTTAACTTTAACAGAAACTGGTGGCAGTTATATAACGCTTACTCCTAACGATGGAACTGTGTATATTGGTGAAAATGTTCAGGCTGAGCTAAAAACAGCAGAGCTTAAAAACGATAACAAACGGGTTAAAAGCGCTAAGTTAAATGGCGAAGATGTTACTTTTCCATTAAACGTAAAACTTAGTGAAAATGTAACTTTAGAGGTAGTTTATGAAGAACTACCAAAATATGAAGTTACAAAGCCTAGTGATGTCGATATCTATCTTAATGATGTGATAACAACTGAAACAAGCTTTTATGAAGGAACAGTTCTTAAATTTAAATACAATAAGCCTGTACAACCAACAGAGATTGCTTTGCTTAAAGTTAATGGTGAAGGCTATGAAGAAGGAACGCCTTACACTTTAAATAAAAATACAACCGTTACTGTAGAAGTAGTTGATGATGAAACAAAGATTCAAAGTATTGCTATTACAGTTGGTAGTAAAACCGAAGTATCACCGTTAAATGCTAATGGTAAATACCTTGTTGGGAGTAAGATTACTTTTAAAGCTATTAAATATCATAAGCTTACCGAAATTATCATAAATGGCGAAAAAATAGAAATTACCGGAAATACTGAAGAATATCAAGTTACCGTTACAAAGACAGTAACAACGATTGAAGTTAAAGATGAAACTGTTATTGAATATAAACGTAAACTCAATTTAACACTTGCTGAAGGTGTTAAAGTTGTTGATCCAAAACCAGACAATGTTTACACAATCGGTGAACAGTTAAAACTACAAATCATCAATACAAACCTTAAAGATTTTGAACTTGAAACAGTTGAGCTTGATGGTGTAAGCCAAACGATTACAAACAGCACCTTTCATATGATTACAGTTACAAATTCACTAACAAACGTTGTAGCGACATCAAAAGTTGTTAGAGTACTTGTTAAGCTAAATCTTGATGGCAATGTTAATAGTACTTTAACAACAAACGAAGAAAAAGTAAATGTTGGATCAATAATTACATTTAGTGCCAAAGACTTTTATAAAATCGATAAAGTTATTGCTAAAGATTTTTCCGGGAATGAAACAACAGTTAATGTTAATTATCCTGTTTATGGATATACAGTAACCGAGAACACAAGAGAATTAACAGTAGTAACTCTTAAAACACATACTGATTTTATTGGCGATAATACTAAATATACTTTTGTTTCGGATAAACCAGTTTATAAGGGGAAATACGAAATCGGTTCAACAATTACGATTACTCCGGTTCCACATCATAAGTTTACTTATGTGAATTACAATCTAACGGCAGTAGCTATCGAAAGCGATGGAACAGCCAAGTTTACGCTTCTTGATGGCAAGACTTTAGAAGTCGGAATTACAAGAACTCATTATCATGTGACACTTGTGAATGGCGAAAATGTTACGGCAACACCGAGTGATCTCTGGGTACTAAATGGTGAGAAAATTACTTTAACAGCTAATGAACACTATACGATTCGTAATGTTAAAATATCAGGAACTCTTGTTGCTGTTTACGATAATACTTTTGAAACGGTTGTAACAAGCGACTTTGAACTTGAAGTTGTTACTGATATGACCGAGTGTCAAATAAACATCATTAAACCTAGCGAAGTAGATCATATGATATCTTCAACTCCTGATAGTAATGGTTATTATAAAGCCGGTACTGTTGTTTCCTTTAAGGCTCCCGACGGCAAGGCTTTCAAGAAAGTTAAAATTGACGGCATTTTAAAAGAATATTCAGAAGCGGAATGTATTCAGGAACTTAAATTCTATGCTTGTTATGATTTTACAAATTCGCTTGAAATAATTGATGAATATCATCTCGTAACTAAAGTTGAGACAGTTTTACGTAAACCTTTAAAACTTAATGATACAATCTTTAATGGTGAAGTATATGAGGACTTTAATTTAGCAAGTAACATTACCCTAGAAGAAGCTGAAGTAGTAACGGCGAAAGCCCCTGGTTCTAGTACAGCTGAAAAACTTGTTTGGTTTAAAAAGGTCGGTATCTATCACATTCAAGCTGTTAAGGCAAGTGGCGAACACGTTCTTTACGAAATTAATGTAAAGTTTGAAGTTGATGGTATTGATCTTCTTTACAACAAGTTTAGTCATATGGATAGCTTCAAGGTTAAAAATGAAGTACGTGAAGTTGGGTTTAAAAACGTTTATGAACCAAACGTTGTTGCTAAAACTTCGAAATTGAGACTCGATGCTGGTGAGCTTATTGAGGAAGAAACGTATGTTCCTTCTGACTCACTTTCTTATAACTACGAAGCAACGGACAAAGATACAGGGTTAGCGGTCGATTTTGAAACGCTCGCTCACGGCTTACAGTTTAAAAGCGATGCTTTAAACAAGACCGTTCAATTAAAGATCAAATATGCAGGTTACCAAATCATTGAGGAATTTAAAGTTGTCGATGGATTCAACGCTTACACAGATAATG
Organism: uncultured Acholeplasmataceae bacterium; assembly: GCA_963542825.1. Lineage (GTDB taxonomy): Bacteria > Bacillota_I > Bacilli_A > ML615J-28 > CAG-698 > CAUTZD01. The sequence continues at coordinate 21,841 of CAUTZD010000002.1, forward strand.
GGTTGCGTGAACTTTTTGAAGATTTAAGTGTTGAAAAGATTCTACTTCAGCGTGATATTTATCCAGAGCTTAAAGATTATCAAAAAGATATTTGGGTTGATAATAGTAACCAAGTTCACGTTTCCTTAGTTAATGGTGGACCAAACAATGCTGGATCTTTCTATAAACGGATTTTAAGCGGCAACGATCCTAACCAAAAGTATGTTGATCTTAACGGTAACTACTATATGATTAATGCGAAAAATATCCCGCTTGTAAAACCTGCAGATTATGCTAACATCAATGGTGAATATTTCTCATCAGTTGTCAACGATATCTTTAATGGGTTATTCCTTTTCTTAGTTAATGGTGTTTTAACTTACGATGGAAAACACAGAATTAGAAACCTTCAAACAGTTGGTAATACAAACTTACCAGAACTTCACGGTGGCCAAATGAATATGGTAGCTAAAGGATCTGGCGGTCTTCATGGCATTCGTTGTTCTGTAGCTGATTTTGAAGTTCAAAATTCTAATATGTCATATTTTGTTATTGGTTCTTTCTCAAGAGCATCGTCAGTAATAATCAATAATAGCCGATTTAATATAAACTGGGGATCAAGTGTTTTCTATTCTAATCTATATTATCATAGTCCAGAATTTACAACGACAACTTACAAAAAACTTGAGCTTACCAATTCTGAACTAGGCAGTTCTGGTGGACCAGGGTTATTTGTTCTTGACTGGGATAAGCGTGTTCGAACAAAGCTAAATGATGATTGGGCACATGATACTGACCCTAATAGTACGGTTTTAGATGCGACACCAGAAGATCCAAAGGGACTTACACCATATGAGTTCAACCGTGATCCATATGTTAAAGTTGAAAATACGCATATTAGAAACTATATGAAAGGTGATAGTAGTTGGTTTACTTCAATTGGAATTAACGTCAACGCTTTACTCGGGCCTGTTGATTCAACGCTCGGAGCTATTAAACACCCGACCCTTCATCCAAAAAGTAAGACAATTTACTTTGATGAACATGGAAATAAAGCAACACAGCTTAACCATAAGTACTTTAACTTCATGGCTTATTTCCAAAATAATTATATTAATGACTTCCAGGACAATAACTTTAATAAGCCATATACTGGAGTTCATGATACACCACAATTTGATATTAACTGGAAATATCCAGAAGCGCTTCAGTGGATACGCAATTATCATAAGAGTAATTATCTAAGCGAAGATCCAGTATTTAATGCGTTTGCGAAAGCTGCTGGTGGAACTTTCACACCATTTGGATTTGATATCGTTCAAAAATTCAGAGAAAAGTTTAATTTGAATCCAAGTCTTGATCCAAATAACATTCAGATGATCTTTGCCAGCTGTATTATCGAAGGATATTTGACGCATAAAGTAATTCTTAATAATCCAGCGGATGGGCGTGATTATTTGGAATTTATTCCATACGGACATCCACTTGATCCAGAACACAAACACCGCTTCCCAGGATTTGTAATGCTTGAGATGATGGATAGAGACTAAAAAAAGAAAGGAAAGGCACTTAGATTTCTAAGCGCCTTTTTTAGTTTTTACCTTTTAAAATAAATACCAATATTTAACTGTGAAAGTGTATAATTAAGTTTAGCGAGGGAATGAAGTGTATAAGTGTTTAGACTGTGAATATACAATTAATGAAGTGAGAAAAAATTGTCCAATTTGTGAAGGGAAACTTAAATACTTTTTTCATAAACAGAGAAAATATACAGCTACGCTTCCCGAGAAACTTAATTTAAATGATGACCAGAGTTTAACGTTTGGTTATTTTTGCCCAAGCTGCGACAAGCTTACAGAAAATAAAGCGTGTTTAGTTTGTAATCGTATCGGCAGTTTGACACTTGTTTATAATAATAAATTTGCAACAGTCAAAGATCTTGATGGTTTGAGTGATATATACACAGAAGAAGAACAAAAAGAAATCGCTAAGGCTTTAACAGAAACTGAAAAAGATTTAATTTATACTAGTTATAATAGTAGTAGTAAAAATATCGTTAAAAGAAGTATTGTTTCTTTTATGGCTTATTTAATCGTTGGTTTAGCTTTGTATGCTTTATTTTTACCGATTGCGATTGAACTTTCCAAAAAGAAACTAGGAATTGCTGTGATGATTAATGCTTTGAGTGATGGTGTTTTAGTATTCTTTTTAAGTGAGGCACTATTGTCAATAACAAGACCGAAAAGACTAGTTACTTTAAACAGTAATTTAATTAGGCTATCGCTTGTTGTTAGTCCGATGCTTACGTACGCGATTTTAGCGACGCTTTTTTTAAAAACGATGCGAATGGTTTTGATTATTGGGTTTATCGTTACTGGTGTTAACTTTTTAATTATTTTCGTATATGAATTAATTATTTTTATGCTGGCGAGATATAAAAATGTATGATGCTATTGTAATTGGTGGTGGGCATGCTGGAGTTGAGGCAAGTGTTAGTTTAGCGCGCAAGGGCTTAAAGACGCTTCTTATTACTACGAACCTAGAAAAGGTTGGAAATATGCCGTGTAATCCTTCGATGGGAGGACCAGCTAAAGGAATAATCATTAAAGAAATTGATGCGCTTGGCGGGGTGATGGGGCAAAACGTTGACCAAAACGTTTTACAGATGAAGCTTTTAAATGATTCCAAAGGTCCCGCTGTCCAGGCTCTAAGGGCACAGGTTGATAAAGTAAGTTATCCCAAGACCGTTTTGAAATGTTTAAAAGCGCAAAAAAATTTAACGCTTTTAGAAACGAGCGTTGAAGAAATTCTTTTTGAAGGCAATAAAGTAACAGGTGTAAGAGTTAAAAGTGGTGAAAAAATACTGACTAAGGGCATTGTTTTGTCAACGGGAACGTATTTAAAAAGTGAGGTTTTGCGCGGAAAAACAAGAACTGTTAGTGGACCAGAAGGCGACATAACAACGAGCGGGATTAGTAAGAGTTTAATCAAAATGGGTTTTAAACTCAAACGGTTTAAAACAGGGACTCCACCAAGGCTTCTTAACTCGACAATTGACTTTACAAAACTTATTGAACAACATGGTGATGATGAGATTTATAAGTTTTCGGAATTAACTAAAGACGAAGACATGATTTCTAAAAATAAACGCGTTAAGTGTTACCTGACTTTTACAAGCGATATAACCCATAAACTCATTCTAGATAACCTTAGCGATTCAAGCATGTACGGGGGTATGGTTAAAGGTGTTGGTCCTAGGTACTGTCCATCCATTGAAGATAAAGTAGTAAGATTCAAAGACAAAGAACGTCACCAAATTTTCTTAGAACCTGAAAGTATTTACTTAAATACAATCTATACTCAAGGACTATCGACAAGTTTTTCCGAAACTATGCAAGAAAAGGTGATTCATTCAGTCAAGGGTTTAGAAAAAGCCGAGTTTGTTAAATATGCTTATGCAATTGAATATGATGCAATTGATGCTCAGGTTTTAAAACCAAGCCTTGAAGCTTTCGATATCGAAAACTTATTTTTTGCTGGACAAATCAACGGAACATCAGGTTATGAAGAAGCCGCTGCCCAAGGATTAATGGCAGGCATTAATTTAGCTCATAAACTTAAAGGTGAAAAACCTCTCGTTTTAAAACGTGATGAAGCATATATCGGTGTATTGATTGATGACTTAATTATTAAAGGAGTTATCGATCCATATCGGATGCTAACATCAAGAGCAGACTACCGGCTTCTACTTCGTAATGACAATGCTGAGGATCGTCTTTTAAAATATGGTTATGAGGAAGGCTTAGTTAGCCTTTCGCGTTATCAAAAATTTTTAAAAAAAGTGAAGGAAGAAGAAAGATTAACAAGTATTTTAAAAGAAGAATATATTAGTCCAACTATTAAAAATAACAAAATTCTTGAAAGTTTGAAGCTTGATCCAATTAATCAAAAGTTATCGCTATATCAGCTTTTAAAGCGTCCGAATGTTGATTTTAAGGTTCTTGAAAAGTTTTATAAACTATCAACCTCTTTAGTTGCTCGTGAGCTTAGTGCCTTATTAACTAAAATCAAATATGAAGGGTATATTTTAAAAGAAAAGAAACAAGCAGAAAAACTTTTGGCACTTGAAACCGTTCCAATTCCTAGCAACATTGATTATGATGATATCAAAAACTTAGCGAGCGAAGCTCGGGAGAAACTTAAAAAGATTCGCCCAACGACGCTTGCTCAAGCACAGCGTATTAGTGGTGTTAACCCAACAGATGTTTCGCTTATTATGATTTATATTGAGGCTCATCGTGGAAGATAAACTGGAAATTTATTATAATTTTTTAATTGAGGAAAACAAAAAGTATAATTTAACGAGAATAACTTCAAAAAAAGATGTTAGAGAAAAACATTTCAACGACTCCTTAGAAGTGTTTAAAGCAGTAGAGTTTAGAGGTGGTTCATCAGTTGCTGATCTTGGCTCAGGTGCAGGATTTCCTGGGGTTTTATTGAAACTAAAAAATCCCAAGCTTCAAGTTAGTTTAATTGAAGCAACCACAAAGAAATGCCATTTTTTAGAAATGCTTATTGATAAGCTTAAATTAAGCGGTATAAATGTTCTTAATAAGCGTATTGAAGAAATAAAGGAACGGGAAATATTTGATATTGTTGTCTCTCGGGCGCTCTCTGACGTTCGCACGGTTCTTGAACTGAGTTCAGGAATCATTAAAACAAATGGTCAAGTTGTCCTTTATAAAGGACCGAGTTACCTCGAGGAACTAGAAGAAGCTCAAGCGGCAATCAAAAAGCTTGGATACAAGCTTACAAAGGTTCACGAATATACACTTCTTGATAATGAACTTAAAAGATATTTACTGGTATTTAAAAAGAATAAAGAAACACCAAGTATTTATCCACGGCGTTATGCAAGCATTAAAAAACAGCCTTTATAGGAGGAAACATGGGGAAAGTCATATCGATAGCCAATCAAAAAGGTGGTGTTGGTAAAACTACCACAGCAATTAATCTTGGATCAGCACTGGCAAGTTTTGGTCTCAAGGTTTTGCTTGTCGATCTTGATGAACAGACAAATGCAACGATTGGTTTAGGATTAAAGCGCCAACAAAAAGGCAAAACATCTTTCGATTTGTTAACGAGCGAGTCGACTATTTTTGATATGATTTATACTGTTGAGACTAATTTTGATATCGTTCCTTCGTCACCGAGACTGTCAGAACTACCAACTATGGAAACTTCTAATACAGTTTTAAAGGAAAAAATTAAAGATGTTGTTCTAAAGTATGACTATATCTTATTTGACTGCCCACCATCACTCGGCTTAATTACTGAGAATGCTCTAATGGCTTCTGATTCGATTATTGTTCCGGTTGAGTGCGATTACTTTGCTTTTGAAGCCCTTAATCAAATGATTAATAAAATCAACCGCATTCAAAAAGAGAAGCGAAAGGTTTCTGAAAAACTAACAATCGAAGGAATTTTGTTAACGAAGTTTGATAATCGTTTCTTATTTGCCTTTAAAATTGTTGATGGGGTTAGAGGAATGTTCCCTGATAAAACCTTTAAAACAATTATCACCCGTTCTTCCCATTTACAAGAATCACCGATGTATGGGAAAAGTGTTCTAAAGTATTCTTGGGCTTCAAGGGGAAGTAAAGAATACCGGGAACTTGCAAAAGAAATTCTCATCAATAATAAGGAACTAAAAGATGGAAACAATTAAGACGATTTATCGAATTGGTCATGGTCCATCAAGTTCACATACGATGGCACCAGAAAGAGCGTGCCAGATTGTTTTAAAGAAATACCCAGGGGCAACAAAATTTGAGGTCACACTTTTTAATTCACTAGCATCGACCGGTCAAGGCCATTTAACGAATTATATTATTCAGGAGACCCTTGGTAAAGCCCGCACGAAAATCACGAAAGTTCAGAACTATGATAAGCATCCTAACTACTTTACAATCAGAGTATTAAAAGGTGATACTGTACTTGATGAAATTGCTTTTGCTTCGATTGGCGGTGGAGCTCTGAGCGTTAATGGAAAGAGCGATAACAGTAAAAATATTTATAAAGAAAAAAGTTTTGATGATATCAAAAAGTATATTAAAGAAAAACATATAACATTAACTGATTATGTGTTTGAGCACGAAGATGAAGACTTTAAAGATTACTTACTTAAAGTTTGGGAAGTCATGAAAAAGTCGATTACTCGTGGTCTTATGGAAGAAGGTATTTTGCCAGGGAAACTTGGCGTTGTAAGAAAAGCGAAAGAACTTTTTAAAGTTTCTAATCTTAAAACTAACGATAATTTTATTCGCAAGGTTTCAAGCTACGCTTTTGCAGTAGGCGAAGAAAATGCTGCTGGAAACGTTATTGCTACAGCACCTACTTGCGGGGCGTGCGGAGTGGTTCCTGCAGTTCTTTATTACTATTATCACGATCAAGGTATGAACGAGGAAAAGATAATTCACGCTTTAGCGGTTGCGGGACTCTTTGGAAACATTGTACGAAGAAACGCTACCATTTCTGGAGCGGTTGGTGGCTGCCAAGCAGAAGTCGGTACCGCTTGCTCGATGGCTGCCGCTGCCTGTAGTTTTCTTTTTAATTCGACAGTTGATGAAATCGAGTATGCTGCGGAAATCGGCATGGAACATCATTTGGGTTTAACGTGTGATCCGGTTGATGGATATGTTCAGATTCCGTGTATCGAACGTAATGCTGTAGGAGCAATCAGAGCAATCAATGCTAGTATGCTTGCTGATAGTTTATCAGGTACACGTAAAGTTAGTTTTGATACAGTCGTTAAAACGATGTATCAAACAGGACTTGATATGGATGTTAAATATAAAGAAACAGCAGAAGCAGGTTTAGCTTATTTTTATTATGAGAAAAAGGGGAAACAAAAGAAGTGAAAATTTCAAAAACTAATCTAAAAAATTTTTCAAACTGTGAAAGTTATCCAGCTCTCTATAACATCAAACGCGATAAACTAAGAGCGTTTGAAGAAACAGTTGGAATACCTCTTGAAGAGATATATGAAATTTTAGGAAATATTTTTGATCCTGAATCTGGAGAAGACCTAACAGCGATTGATACCACTCAGCTTGAAGCTATGGCGGAAAAATATAAAGACGTTGAGGAACTTGCTATTAAGTTTTGTGAAGATGTTTTCCAAACAAAAATTAAAGCCTCGCGTAACATAAACGAGCAGGAGAAGGTTGAGTATTTTAAAGATGGTCACACTTTTTATACCTATCTTGATGGCTTTAAAGAAACTGATGATGAATTTTTAATCTTTGAGGTTAAGGCAACCACAAATAGTGAATTTCTAAAACTTTCTGGTAAAGTTGGAATCGATAAAGTTCCTTATTTTAATAAGGAAGAAAACTTTCTTGTTCTCAATGAACATTATGAAAGAATGTGGGACGCAAGAAAAAAGCTTTTAGATCGCTATAGTGATACTGGTAAATACATTTTTGATATAGCTATCACTGATTACCTCTTTAAACATTCTAGTCGCTTCATCAATAACAAAAAGAAAAAAGTACGTTCGTATCTTGTAATACTTAATAGTGATTATGTATACGATGGTGCGTCCAAAGGTTACCCTGAGCTTAACGGTGAGAAACTTTTTAATATCATCGATACAACATACATCATTAAAGATTATGATATCGAAGAAGAAATAAATAAGACAATAAAATATATTAATAAGGCAAACACCGATTGTATCGTTGATAAAAAGTGTCGAAGAAAAAAAACCGACTGCTGCCCAATGGTTAATTACTGCTGGAAAGAGCCAGGAGCAAATGGTTCTATTTTTGAATATTTATACAACCACTGTGGCTTCAAAAGAGGTAAGGAAAAAGCGATATCGACATTTGATCTTTATTACCAATATAAATATTTTAAAATGGTCGATGTTCCTGATGAATTTTTAAATAGACCAATAAATAAAGTTCAAAAAGCTTGCGCTTTAAATAATGAAGAGTATATAAATATTAAAAACATCAAAATGGTTTTAGAAAAACTTAGATACCCTTTATACCATTTAGACTTTGAAAGCTTCAACGATCCACTTCCTCGCTTTAGGGGTGAAAACCCTTATTCACAAAGTGTCTTTCAATATAGCCTTCATATCGAAAATGTGCCTGGTGATAAAAACGTTTTAAAAAATCATACACAGTATATTGCTAAAAGCTTTGGTGATGAGCGTTACGAACTAGTTAAACAGTTAGTTAACGATATCAAAATAACTAGTAAAAAAGGAATGGTTGTAGTTTATAATAAAGCTTTTGAGGAATCAAGATTAAAAGAATTTATGGTTTTGTTTCCAGAATTTGAAGAGAAACTGCAGTTAATGATTGATAATATGGTAGATCTTTTGAAGATTTTAAACTCAGATAGTTATATGGCTGATAGCATAGACAGGTCAAAAGGTAGTATGTTTAATTACTACAACACGGATCTTCATGGATCGTTTTCAATCAAAAAGGTTTTACCTGTGTTTTCAGACCTTAGCTATAAGGACCTAGCAGTTAGAAACGGTATGGAAGCCATACTAGCTTATTCAAAGTTTGAACACGGGACCAAAGAAGAAATTGAGGATATTCGTAATAACCTTGCTATTTATTGTGGGCAAGATACATATTCGATGGTTGTTATTCTAAATAAATTATGGGAGAGAGTTAGGAAAGGTAAATAAGATGCTTCTTACTAATTTTTGGGAACAAGTTAAGAATTTTTTTCAAGTAAGCAATTACTGGCTACTTTTATTTATTTTCTTTGCTAGAGCAATTGAGGTATCAATTGGTACCCTAAGAGTTATTGTGATGAACAAAGGATATAAAAACATCGGAGCTATTCTTGCATTTATTGAGGTTTTAATCTGGGTGTTTGTTGCCAGTGAAGTAATCAAAGATATCAGTTCAGAGCCGATGCGAGGAATCGTTTATTCACTAGGGTTTGCTGCTGGTGTGTGGCTTGGAACATTGTTTGAAGATAAAATAGCTCTCGGTAAAATTTTAATTCAGGTAGTGTGTGAACCAGACAAAGCAGAAGCGATTCTTGAAGCTGTGCGAATTGAGGGTTTTGGTGCTACGGAAGTCGAGGCTCAAGGCAAGGGCGGAAAGAAAAAAATGCTTTATATTTACACTAATCGTAAATTTAAAAACAAAGTCTTTAATTTAATCAATGAGATTGATGAAGATGCATTTATTACAAGCAATCAAATCGATGAACCTAAGGGTGGATATTTTAGGTCTCGAAGAATTTTGAAGTAGAAAAAAGGCGATTTAATAAAAATCGCCTTTTTAAGTACTTAACTATTCAACCGCATAAACAATGTATTTTTTGGTTTTGAGCCAAATGTTATAAAGGTTCTCAGCGCTATAGCGCTCCTCAACTGGTCTAATTGCTGGATCGTTAGCGATGAAATATAGTTTATCGCCCACATATTCGTAACCTTTAATTACTAACAAATGTCCATCAGTCGACCAAACAATTCCTGATTCGCCAACGATTTTTCCAGTGACGCTAATGGCAACAGGACCAATTTTTGCAAGGTGGTTTACTAAACCGTTCAAAGAAGTGTAAGCCACTACATAACTAAATTCGTTAAATCCTGAGATAGCTGCTGTATTGTAAACCCAGTTACCGTAGAAGCCGTCGGTTACGTGGTCTTGCGTGTATCTTGCAAAATTTCCATGAGGGAAGTTTCTATCATAACTTGTGATGTTATTGGGATCCTTTGCCCATTCTTCAATTTTGTGTCCTTTATACATAAGGAGCATTGTCGAAGATGTTGGACTACATATAATATTACCAATCTCTGGAACACTACGTTGATATAGTTTAGGAACCTCATAGACTTTTTTATTTGGAAGATCTTTAACGCTTATTTCATGTACTATATCCTCATCAAAAATAAAAGTCATTGCTACACCTCTAAGTACAGGAGAAACTTCTTTCTCTTTTTTGAGAATAACCTTTAACTGGACTTTACTAACGTTTATGCTATTGAGGCGGCGCATCCATTCGGTTTCAAAGACGAAACCACTAGTGTTATCTTCCTCGTAAGGCCTACTTTTATTAACTCTTCCAAGACCCCACTCGCCGAAGGAGAACCATTTGCTCCATTCGTTTCCACTATTATATCCTCTAATAAATACCTCAACAGAATTTGTTTTATCAGTGGTTGTTATCCAGCTAACGAGTACCTTACGAAAGTTTAGCGTATCATACTCAGGGCTTACCCAGGTTCCAAGATTTTTATTTTCATCTAGTTTTAAAAACCCATTAGATGTTTTAACGACATCTGTATAGGTACCATCAAGCTTTTTATCAACGATTAAATTTGGTTGTTTCATTACATTTACCTCATATGCTTTCATTTGTTTATCAATTTCTAGTTTTAATAGTGATTGTGTTTTTTCACTTTTTAAAACCTGAACTTTGTTATTTTCAATTTTGTATAAATCTTCATCGCCACTGATGAGTGTTCCCTTAAGTCCATAACGCAGATTAAAATCAATTTCTTGGTTATCGTAAATAAGGTTAGGAACTGTGAAATGATTTAAAGTGTCGTTTATCATTTCTTCAGAAGTCATTTTTAGAAGTTTGACGGTTTTTTTAACCGCAGGATAACCTTGGCGATTTAAAGTAAAATCAACGATATAATCTTCGGTTATCGGTCTTGTGATTGCTCCAGTAGCATCAATAATAGAATCACTTATTTGCCAGTCGAGAGCTTTATCGCGAAATGATTTGGGAATATCTAAATATCCTTTGTGTTCTTTAGGAAGGTCAGTTACTGTGAGAAATCTTTTGTATTCTTCATCACCTATTAGTGTAACTCTTTTACTAATGGTTATTTGTGTATCTTTTTGGGTTAAATAAAAATCTAAAACAAGCGAATAAACTTTATCACGCTTAAGGATCTTTCCTTCAGAGCTAATGATATCATCTTTTTGAGGAATCATCGTCACTTCAATGGTAACTCCCTTGTATTCAAACGTTTTAGGAATTGGTAAGTCAAGATAAGTTTCATCAGGAATCTTAAGAAGCGTAAAGGCTTCATTTAATTCTGCTTCCGTTAAAACTTTATCTTCGGTTTTTTTCTTGCATCCAGTAAGCAGTAAACCAAAAATAAGTAGTAAAAATAAAATAGTTCTCTTCATTATCTATTTCTCCTTGATATGTATTTTACCATATCTTTAATATTTGTTGATTAAGATTTGTAAAATAATAAGATATTAATATAAAAAAGAAGTATAATATCATGTGATATTTAAAGTAAGAAACAATTTAGCGGGGAAAACAGCAAGAGAAATTTTATTATCACTAGGAATCGGCAAGCCAAGAATCTATGAACTGTTTTTAAATGGAGCTGTTCTAGTTAATGGTAACACCGTTAAAGAAAATATAGTTCTTAAAGAAGATGATACTTTTCAGATTGTTGAAACCGAGAACAAGACAAAATACGATAATAGCATCTGGGAAAATGATTATCTTGTAGCTCTTTATAAACCCAAAAATATTCTTACTCATACCGATGGAAAAGAGAAGGGCTTTTTAGAAATACAGAAAAACCACGAAAATCTTTATGTTGTTCAGCGTCTTGATAATGAGACAAGTGGAATTATTGTATTTTCTAAATCTAAATACTACGCAATTTATTTAGATAAACTTTTCAGAGAGCGTCTTGTTACAAAGGAATATTTAGCGGAAGTTAAAACTTTTAAAGAGGAAAAGGCGATAATTAAAAATGCTCTTCGATATGACAGGCACGACAAGAAAACAAGAGTTTATCCTGAAAGTGGTCCCTTTATAACAAGTGTTAAAAAGATTAAAAAAGCAAACGAAGTAACAACTTTAAAAGTAATATTAAACTCAGGGATGACCCATCAAATCAGAGCTCATCTGAGTTATATTGGTTCACCAATCATTGGTGATATAAAGTATGGCGGAAAGCCAAGCGAAACTTTAAGACTAGAAGCAACAGGAGTAAAGTTTTTCGATATCGTTACAAATAAAGAAATAGAAATAAAACTAAAGGAGGAAAAATGAGAAAAACGATCAAATTTATTTTTGTGTTTCTTGTGGCTTTGATTCTTGTTGGCTGTAAGAAAAATAAGAAAAACGATTTAAACGAAGTTAAAGAATGGATGAAAGCATTTGAAAAGGAAACACGGGTTGGTGAGCTCAAGCTACCTAACAAATACAAAGATTACGATGTAGCTTGGCTTGTTGATAAGCAAACGAATATTAGCGTTAATGAAAACGAGAACGAAACTACTATTAAAGCACAAACTGGAAAAGTTGGGAGTTTCACTTTATCAGGATCAGTAACAGTTAGCAAAGAAGAAGTTAGCATTGAAGGCTTAAAGGTTTTGATTCATGAAAATGAAGTAAGTGGGAAAACAATTATCGAGACAGTAGTTCAAGACATTACTTCCAAAGTTCAAAGTTATGATGCGCTCTTTGAACTATCAAAATTTGGGAAGATGTTTAATGCTGAATACCAAACAGAAAGCACTCTTCTTGATTTTAAAACTTTAAAGGTAACTCAGCCTATTGATGATGAAACAGTTAAAGTTACTTGTACTATTAGTTATAAAGGTCAAAAGTTCACAAAAGAAAAAGATATCATTTTCTTAGGAGTAAATGCCATGATTAAAAGACATGAAGCAATTGAGGAACTTAAAAAAGAAGGTGGTGTTTTCTGTGATACTTACTTAGTTACTAATCAGCTAGTTTATCCAACTGATTTTAGTAAGTACAATTTAAAATATAGGTTTACGAGTTTTAACGAAGATTTAATAGAAAAAGATGGTAAAGTTAATCATAGATTAATTGACATTTATGCACGGGTTGGTGTTGAGGTGATATCAAAAGATGGTACAGTTTTAGGTAATCCTGAGTATTTTAAACTTAAAATCGCCAAGAAAAATGTTGAAACTAAAAAGGAGAAGGTTGATGAACTTTTGAAACTATTAGCTCCTAAAAATATTAAATCGATGAGTTTTGAAAAAGCATACTCAGGAATTAGTCCAACCCATAATCATCTACTATTTGATATTGGATCTAGTCCTGTTTTTCAAGAAGAATTTGCACTTCCTGCTGGTCCTGGTCCTGGAAATAGAAAACCAGGTCGTGATCTCGTTAAGGTTGAGATGATTACAATCCATGATACATGGAAAACAGGTGATGGTTTAAGTGGAAGAGAATGGGCGAGATATTTACGGTTTCCAGAAATCTATGATAAGGATCGCGAAGTTTCTTGGCATTTCGTAGCCGCTGAAGATGGTCTTTGGCGCGGTGCTCCAATCAACGAAGAAGCATGGCACGCTGGCGATGGCGGACGCATGTTTAAACTTCTAGATACAGGAATAAAATATACCAAAGATGATGTTGATCTTGATATTTCAACTGATGGCTTCTGGACGATAGACGGTAAGAAAACCCTAGTGAAAGCGCCAACTGATGAAAAAGGTAATATCTTAGGAAAAACCCATATTGCTTCTAATGGTATTTTGATTGATAAGGGAACTAACGGAAATTATGTGATTAATAATACTTATTACAATACAACATATGGACGCATTGCAAACTGCGGCGGTAATAAATATTCAATAGGTTTTGAAAGTGCTGTGAATTCTAATACCGATTATATTATGACGTTGAGACAATTAGCGCGTGAAGTTGCTGACCTATTGATAGAACATAATCTCGGAATTAACCGGGTAATGCAGCACAACAATTTCTCCGGAAAACCTTGTCCATATGCTTTACGGATGTCTGGTCACTGGAACGATTTTCTTAATATGGTATTAATTGAAAAATATTATCGGGAAAATTTAAGTGACGTTGAACTTAAGTTTACATCTTTAACACCAGAACTACTTGATAATATGGGTAGAATTAAAAAAGAGTATAATGGTAATTCAACGATCGGCGAGACTGTTAGATATAAAGTTGAATATAAAATTAATGGCGTTGAGACTACTGAAACGTTTGAAACAAAAATAATTGAGTAAAAACAAATAAAAGCTCCTAAAAATAATATTTAAAGGCTTTTTGTTTAAGGCGAAGTATTACGACAATCGCTAAAACGTTTTCTTACGATAATCACAAAGATAATCTCATTAAAATTTAAATTCTTGCATTAATTTAATATTGTGGTATACTAATATTAGAGATAGAACTAATCCTAAGATTGCTTTTTAACATTCTTAGATAATAATTTATAAAAAGCTCTCTATGGAAGTAGAGAGTTTTTATGTATAAAGAAAAATAATTAAATATTATAACAAAAAGAAAATTTTCAAATCTTGTTTATATAATCTTATATTACATATAATGAAAGGAGTTGTAAAAGAAAACGGAAGCGTTTAAAAGTATTTAAGATTAGTACAGAGTTCTAAATGTACTAAAATTTTTTATGAAAGGAGAAAAATAAAATGAAAAAAACGTTGTTATTAATTTTTATGTTGTTTTTTGGATTGAGCTTATTTGGCTGCAACGTCAAAAACAAATCAGTCAAGGTCAATTTTATTATAAATGGCGAAAACCATCCCGTTCTTTTGAAAACTGGAGAAGTTATTAATAAAGAACTCGTACCGGTCGACCAAGAAAAAAACGAAGTAAAATTATATTTTGACGAAGAATTTTCTAAAGAATATAATAACCAAAAGATTACACAAGATTTAACAATCTATGTTATAACAGATGAGAAAAAGAAATACAATACAAATATGAATATAAAATTTGTTATGGGATATCACCGTATTAAACATCCTTGGCATTATCATTGTGATTATTATTATGGAAATGAAGTAAAAAATATTGATAATTCCGGGGTTAGGTATAAAATTTTTATGATTAACAACAAATTAGAAGTTGAAAATTTCATCATTGAAAAAGAGAAACATTTAAAAAAGAGAGTTTATAGCATTGAAGTTGAAAATTTAGATAAAGATGGTTTTAATGCCAGTATTATGGATAACTATTTATCAAAATACGATGCCAATTTTTTCAAAGAAAAATCGTTAGTAATTCTTGATTATTCTATACCAACGACACCGAGCGAAGTAACGGTTACCGGAATCGCAAAAGATAATGGGAAATTATTAATTACTACAAATGTAAAACTAGGAATTTTTGATGCTATTTCTTTCGGAATTACAGTATTAGAAATTTCAAAAGAAGATTGTAAAAATATCGACAGTGTTGAAATATGTAAATAGGTAAGAAAACGTATGAAATTAATAAAAAAAGTATTTACAATTATAAACATTGTGTTCATTACTATATTTTTGTTGGCCATATCAAATGTAAATTTATTAGCTTCGAAAAGTAAAATAAATTCAAATGATTATAATAATATAAGCGATAATACACTTAGAGATATTGCAAATAAATGTTGTTGAAAGAGATATCCCGATAGAAGACAGAAGTTATGGCGAGACATATATTACTGAAGGATTTACGCGGCTAATATACTTAAATGAAGAACTGGCTCCTGATTTATCTAGAGAGAGTTATTATTGGTATTCTAGCGATGAAGATATCGCCACCGTTAGTCGTTATGGTACGGTGTTTGCAAAAAATGTTTCTCAAGATATGGTAATTAGGATTATGGCTGTATGTCGCTATGATATGTCAAAAGTTTTCGTTAAGGAATTTACAATTTTAAACGATCTTGAAACATACGCAAGCAGCCCACTTGACATAGAAATTTCCATGAATGCATACGCCGGCGTTACAACCACTATTGATTTAAGTAGTGGATTTGTTCCGATAAACATACTGCAATATTATGAATGGGTGTCGTGGAATAATAATCTTGTTACAATTGAAAACTGGGGAAGGATATATTGCAGTTATGTAGCAATTGGTAGTACTGTATTAATATCGGGGGTTTATCAATTCAACAGAAGAGTTGAAATAAATGTTTTTGTGAATGTAATTGGATAATTTAAAATAGAAAGTATTTTAAAAGAGTTAGTAAGGCAAAAATGTCTTTTCTAACTCTTTTATCTTGCTTTTTTCATTTTCGATAAAATACCTCTTTAATGTATTTTATCATTTTTTCTTAAATTTTGAGACAAAATCTGAAGTTAATCACAACGTAAAAACACAATATAAAAAATGTTTGACAGGGGTGTTATTTAATAGTATAATCAGTATGGCTTTTTATGAGCCTTAATTTTATGAGGTTGCTGGAACGCACGGAAGAGTTGTCGCCGTGACCAGGTAATTCATAAGATGAAATAAATCCAAAAAGAGGAGGAAAAAAGATGGCCAAAGGAAAAAGTTTACGAATTAAATTGTTATCTTATGATCACCGTTTAATTGACGAGTCTGCTAAAAAAATCGTTGATGCAGCCCGGAAGACTGGCGCTAAGGTATCAGGACCTATTCCCCTACCTACAGAGCGCGAAGTATTTACGATTATTCGTTCACCACACAAGTATAAAGACAGTCGTGAACAATTTGAACGTCGCACTCACAAACGATTAATCGATATCGTTGTGACTAATGCGAAAACGATGGACACACTTGTTCATCTTGAGATACCTTCAGGTGTCGATATTGTCATTAAGTAGGAGGTTATTTGATTAATGGCTAAAGGAATCTTAGGAAAGAAAGTCGGTATGACTCAGGTCTTTGCTAAGGACGGCAGTGTTGTTCCGGTTACTGTAATCGAGACGACACCATCAGTTGTTCTACAAAAAAAGACCGTTGAAACCGATGGTTATGTGGCTGTTCAATTAGGTTTCGAAGATAAAAAGAAATTCACGAAGCCTGAAGAAGGACATGCAAAAAAAGCCAACACAACACCTAAGCGCTTCATTGTTGAAATCGCTGGGGAAGAGATGTTGGCGTTCAATGTTGGTGATAGCGTAAAAGCTAGCATCTTTAAAGAAGGCGAAGTTGTTGATATCACAGGTACAAGTAAGGGTAAAGGTTTCCAAGGAACAGTAAAACGCTACAACATGCATATTGGACCTAAAGCTCATGGATCTAAATATCACAGAGGAATTGGTGGTAATGCCGTTGATTATGCGCGGATGTTTAAAGGTCGGCATATGCCTGGAAGAATGGGTGGAGAAAAGACCACAATTCAAAATCTCGAAATTGTGAAAATTGATTTACAAAATAATTTAATGCTTATTAAAGGTAATGTTCCTGGTGCTCGCAAAGGCTATGTTGTTATTAGGAGTGCTGTTAAGAAAGGAAGTCACGCCCTTAATAATGAGGCTCAGGCTTAGAAAGGAAATTCAACATGCCAAAAATAGATGTTATCAATCAAAAAGGTGTAAAAGTTGAAGAATTAAGTGTCAGTAAAAGTGTTCTTGAAGCGAAGATTTCTGAGGATGCTGTTTATCGCGTCATTAAAGCTTATAATGCTGGTCTTCGCCAGGGAACCCAAAAAGCTAAGACACGTTCCGAAGTTCGTGGTGGTGGTAAAAAACCATGGCGTCAAAAAGGAACTGGTCGGGCACGGCAAGGTTCAATCAGAGCACCACAATGGGTTGGCGGTGGCGTTGTTTTTCCACCAACACCTAGAAGTTATCAAGAAAAAGTTAATAAGAAACTTGTTCAATGTGCTTTAAGAAGCATTTTATCTGACCGGTTTAAAGAGAACCGCATCATCGTTATCGATGATATTAAATGCGAAGCGAAAACGAAAGATTTTGTTAAAATCATTCAAAAGCTTAAGATTAAATCAAAAATGATTTTAGTGCTTGAAGGAAGTATCTTTGATGAAGGAAACTACGAACTTTACCTAGCTTCTCGAAACATTCCTAATGTTTATGTTCAATCACGGAATCATGTGAATGCTTATGATTTACTATGGGCAGACAAAATTGTTTTAACAAAACCTGCCTTATTAAAATATGAGGAGGAACTTAAATAATGGCTAAATCAGTATTTGATGTTTTAGTTTGTCCTTTGATTACGGAAAAGTCTTCTAGTCAAATCGAAAAAAGAAAGTACACTTTTCAAATTGCAGAAGGTGTAAATAGACTAGAAGTAAAAGATGCAGTTGAAGAAATTTTTAAAGTGAAAGTCGAAGATGTAAATCTTATAAATGGTGTTCGCAAGTTTAAGCGTGTTGGACGTCACGAAGGAATGAAACCACGAGTTCGCAAAGCTATCGTTACTTTAAAACCTGGCTTTAAACTCGACGTCTTCGAGGTATAAGGAGGCTTTAATGGCAATTAAGAAATATAAGCCAACCACTAATGGTCGGCGGAATATGAGTGTTTTATTAAACCCAGAACTTTCTAAAAATGAACCAGTTAAAAGTCTCTGTGTCATTTTAAAAGAAAAGGCTGGTCGCAATAACACTGGTCATATTACTGTTCGCCATCAAGGTGGTGGTGCCAAAAGAAAGTATCGTTTGATTGACTTCAAGCGTAACAAAGATAATATTAAGGCTACTGTAACTTCGCTTGAATACGATCCAAACCGTTCAAGCAACATTGCTCTTTTAACTTATCAAGATGGTGAGAAGCGTTATATCTTAGCACCAAAAGAGTTAAAAGTTGGAATGGAAGTTATAAGTGGTGATAATGTTGATATCAAAGTTGGTAATGCTTTACCACTTAAGAATATTCCTGTTGGTACAGTAATTCACAATATTGAAATGTATCCAGGACACGGAGCTCAACTCGTGCGTTCAGCTGGTGTTGGTGCCCGGATAATGGGTCGTGAAGGGAAGTATGTTTTGGTAGTTTTACCAAGCACAGAAAGCCGTTATATTTTAGGAAACTGTAAAGCAACGATTGGCGAAGTTGGCAACGAAGATCATATGAATGTTAATATTGGTAAAGCTGGTAGAAAACGCCATATGAAGATTCGTCCAACTGTTCGTGGTTCAGTTATGAATCCTAACGATCACCCTCATGGTGGTGGTGAAGGACGTGCTCCAATTGGTCGGACAGCTCCAAGAACTCCTTGGGGTAAAATGGCACGCGGTGTTAAAACTCGTGACCAAAAGAAAAAATCGAACGAACTTATTGTTCGTCGGAGAAAGTGAGGTTAAGTTATGGGTCGTTCAGTAAAAAAAGGTCCTTTTTGCGATGATCATTTAATGAAGAAAGTTCAAAACGCAATCGATACTAAATCTAAAAGAATTATTCAAACTTGGTCTCGCCGCTCGACTATTTTTCCTGAGTTCATCGGTTTGACAATTGCTGTTCACAACGGTAAAGAACACGTTCCTGTTTATATTACTGAAGATATGGTTGGGCACAAACTTGGTGAATTCGTACCAACGAGAACTTATCGTGGTCACGGATCAAATAAAGATAAGGTTGCAAAACCTAGTGGGAAGAAGGATTAATCATGGAAGTTAGAGCTCATAAAAATACCGTTAAACTAACTCCAAGAAAAGCCCGTTTAGTTATCGATTTAATTCGCGGAAAGGATGCTAAGGAAGCACTCTATATCTTAAAGATGTCAACGCAAAAAGCAGCGCGAGTTGCTGAAAAAGTTTTAAATCAAGCCGTAGCTAATGCTGTTAATAATCATAAGCTTGATGCTGAGAAGTTATATGTTAAGAAAGCCTTCATCGATGAAGGCGTAACGATGAAAAGATTTCAACCACGGGCACACGGAAGTGCTGACCGCAAACTTAAACGTACTGCTCACGTAACTATAATTGTAGAAGAGAAGGAGACGAAAAAATAATGGGTCAAAAAGTAAATCCAAATGGAATGCGTTTAGGCATCATTAGGGATTGGAATACTCAGTGGTATGCCAACAAAAAAGAAGTTGCTGATCTCCTCCTTGAAGATATCGAAATTAGAAAGTATATTGACAAGCATTTTCCGGTACGTGCACAAGTATCACGAATCGTTATTAGAAGAGTCAAACAAAGAGTGTTTATCGAAGTTTATACAGCAAGACCAGGAATGGTCATCGGTAAAGACGGTTTAACAAAGAAAGAAATTGTTGAATATCTCCAAAAAATGACAGGTAAGAGCGTTTACCTAAATATCGTTCAAATCAAGAATCCAAATCTTGACCCACTTTTAGTAGCGCGGCGGATGGCGGAAGACCTTGAAAACCGGATGAGTTTTCGTCGGGTTCAAAAGAAGGCAATTCGCGACGCTATGCGGGCCGGAGCGAAAGGAATTAAAACGGAAGTTTCTGGACGCTTAGGTGGTGCGGAAATGGCACGTAGTGAGCATTATAGTGAAGGAACCGTTCCACTACATACTCTTCGTTCTGATATCGAATATGCTCATGCGGAAGCGAATACAACATATGGAAAATTAGGTGTTAAAGTCTGGATTTGTAAAGGAGAGATTTTACCTGATAAGAAAGGGGTGAAATAATGTTAACACCAAAGAGAACAAAATATCGTAAGCCCCATAGAGTAAGCTACGAAGGTAAAGCTAAGGGTGCTAAACAAATTGATTTTGGTGAGTGGGGTTTACAATCACTTGAAGGTGCTTGGCTCACGACTTCCCAAATCGAAGCAGCCCGTGTAGCTTTAACAAGAAGAATGCGTCGTTTAGGAAAAGTCTGGATTCGGATTTTCCCTCACAATATTTTTACACGTAAACCGCTCGAAGTGCGGATGGGATCTGGTAAAGGATCACCTGAAGGATATGTAGCAGTTGTTAAAGTTGGAACCGTAATGTTTGAGGTTGCGGGTGTTGATGATTTGACAGCTCGTGAAGGATTACAACTTGCTGCAGCAAAACTTCCAGTTAAAACAAAAATTATTAGGAAAGAGGTGGCTTGATAATGGCAACGAAAAAGATTGAAAAAGTAGTTGCAGCTGAAAAGTTATCAGCTGCTGAAAAATTACGCAAATTAGAAAGTTCAGAACTTGAAACAAAAATTAAAGAGCTTAAAAGTGAACTCTTTAATCTTCGTTTCCAGGCGGCAGTAGGGAAACTTGAAAATACTGCGCAAATTAAAAAGAACAGAAAGGAAATCGCACGAATGATGACTATCTTAACTGAGCGTCGTGCACTTACAAAATAATGAAACAAACAGAAACAAAAAGAAGAAGTTTTATTGGTGAAGTCGTAGCTGCTCGTGGCGATAAGACGATTCGTGTTGAAGTTAAAAGAGCAACGCGGCATTCGCTATACGGCAAGCGGGTTTTTTCAAGTAAGAAATTTGCGGCTCACGATGAAGAGAATAAAGCGATGCTTGGCGACAAGGTCAAAATTGAAGAGTGTCGTCCAATCTCTAAACAAAAGAAATTTAGACTTGTGCAAATAATTGAGAAGGGCGTGCGAATTTAGGTGGCTATTTATGATTCAAACGCAAACAAGATTAAATATCGCTGATAATTCTGGTGCTCGAACAATTATGGCAATTAAAGTTATCGGCGGTAGCAAAAAGCGTTATGCAACAATTGGTGATATCATTATCGCTTCTGTAAAAACTTCCACTCCTGGTGGTCAAGTTAAAAAAGGCGACGTTGTTAAAGCTGTCGTTGTTAGAACGAAATCTGGCGTTAGACGCGAAGATGGTTCCTATATCAAATTCGATGATAACGCTGCCGTTATTTTAAAAGAAGATTTAACGCCTAAAGGAACACGTATTTTTGGTCCTGTGGCTCGTGAGCTAAGAGATAAGGAATTCATGAAAATCGTATCTCTTGCTGCTGAGGTATTATAATTATGAAAATTAAAAAAGGCGATAAAGTTATCGTTATTTCAGGAAATGACAAAGGCAAAAAAGGCCAAGTTTTACAAGTGTTGCCTCAAGAAGCTCGCGTAGTTGTTGAAGGCGTTAATATTGTAAAGTGTCATAAAAAACCATCAAACAGTCAACCAAACGGGGGTATCCTCAAAAAGGAAGCACCGATCTCTGTTAGTAACGTTGCGATTCTTGATCCTAAAGAAAAGAAAGCAACACGCGTTGGTTACAAAATTGTTGATGGTAAAAAAGTTAGATTTGCGAAAAAATCTGGAGAGGTTTTGGATAAATAAAGATGAATAGAATACAACAAAACTATCAAAAGAAGATTCGAAAAGAATTACAAAAGACGCTTGGTTTCACTTCAATTATGGAAGTGCCAAAACTTGAAAAGATTACCGTTAATATTGGCTGTGGTGATGCTATTCAAAACTCTAAGTTAATCGATGCATCAGTTCATGATCTAACAGTTATCACAGGGCAAAAGCCAGTCGTTTGTAAAGCCAAGAAATCAATCGCTAACTTCAAGCTTCGTCAAGGCGCAGCTATTGGTTGTAAAGTTGATTTACGTGGTGATAAAATGTATGATTTCTTCGATAAGCTTATTTCGATTTCACTACCTCGGGTACGTGATTTCCGTGGTTTATCAAAGAACTCATTTGATGGCAGAGGAAACTACACAATGGGAATTAAAGAGCAACTTATTTTTCCAGAGATTGTTTTCGATGATGTCATCAAAATTCGTGGTATGGATATCGTTATCGTAACCACAGCGAAAAATGATCAGGAAGGATACGAACTCCTAAAAGCTTTAGGCGTTCCGTTCCGTAAATAAGGAGGACCTATGGCTAAGAAGTCACAAGTAATTAGATGTAAGCGCGGAAGCAAATTTGAAGTTCGTAATTACACACGTTGTGAACGTTGTGGTCGTCCTCACGCGATTTTTCGCAAGTTCAAAATTTGTCGTATTTGTTTTAGAGAACTCGCCCATAGAGGACAAATACCTGGCGTGCGCAAGGCGAGTTGGTAAGGAGGCTTAATATGGGAATGACAGATCCAATTGCTGATCTTTTAACGAGAATTAGAAATGCTAATCATATGAAGCATCCTAATGTCGAAATTCCAGCATCAAAGATGAAACTTGAAATCTTAAAAGTTATGAGAGCGGAAGGTTTTATCGGAAAAGTAGAATACAAAAAAGACAAAAAACAAGGAATGATTACCGTAAATTTAAATTATACGGAAGAACGCGAACGCGTTATTCATGGA
This sequence comes from uncultured Acholeplasmataceae bacterium, assembly GCA_963542825.1. Lineage (GTDB taxonomy): Bacteria > Bacillota_I > Bacilli_A > ML615J-28 > CAG-698 > CAUTZD01. Next base: position 44,773 of record CAUTZD010000002.1, read on the forward strand.
ATTAGAAGAATTTCTAAACCAGGCTTACGCGTTTATGCTGGTTCAAACGATGTTCCGAAAGTACTAAATGGCTTAGGAATTGCTATCATTTCAACTTCACAAGGAGTGATGACTGATCGTGATGCTCGCAAGAAGAACATTGGCGGTGAAGTTATCGCCTATGTTTGGTAGGTGTTAAAATGTCACGATTAGGAAGAAAACCAATTATGATTCCTGAAGGCGTTACAGTTACTATAACTGGTAATACTGTTACTGCTAAAGGACCAATGGGTGAAAATAGTTTTACTTTTCGTTCACCAATCAAAGTTGAATTAAAAGACAACCAGCTAGTAGTTACAAGACCCGATAATGAAATCTTTAATCGCTCACTACACGGGACGACAAGAAGCGTTTTAAATAACTTAGTAGTTGGTGTTAAGGAAGGGTTTATTAAGACATTAATTACCGAGGGTGTTGGTTACCATTTTCAACTAGCAAACGATAAAATCAGCGTTTTCGCAGGTTATGCTAAACCTTTTGAACTCAAGTATCCAAAAGGCATTAAGATTGAAAATCGTAATCCTAATAACCCGAATGAAATTACAATCGTTGGTTATGACCGACAAGTCGTTGGACAATTTGCTAGCGAAATTAGAGCTGTCAGAAAACCTGAACCATATCTAGGTAAAGGAATTCGTTATAGCGATGAAATTATTCGTCGCAAAGTCGGAAAGGTTGCTAAGTAAGGAGGAAGTATGGCTAAAATTAAATCTCGTAACGATCAAAGAAAACTTCGCCATTTACGCTTACGACAAACAATCAGCGGGACGAAGAAAGTTCCAAGACTTTGTGTATATCGTTCTAATTTACACATTTATGCACAGCTTATTGATGATGAGAAGCGGGTAACACTTGCCTCTGCATCAACTCTTGATAAGAGCTTAAAACTCAAGACAACATCAAACGTTTTAGCAGCGAAAGCTGTTGGAACTAAAATAGCAGAGAAAGCACTTGAGAAAAAGATTAAGAAGGTTGTGTTCGACCGTGGTGGTAATTTATATCATGGGCGCGTTAAAGCTTTAGCAGAAGCAGCTCGTGAGAAAGGCTTAGAATTTTAAGGAGGCAATATGGCAAAAGATGTATTGAACGTTGAAAAAGAACGTAATCAACAAGATCTTGGTTTAGAAGAACGTGTTGTTTGTGTTAACCATATTGCTAAAGTAGTTAAAGGTGGACGTCGTTATCGTTTTAATGCGGTCGTCGTTGTTGGTAACAGAAGCGGTAAAATCGGTTTAGGAACTGGCAAGGCTGTCGAAGTTCCAGATGCTATTAAGAAAGCCGTTGAAGATGCGAAAAAACATTTAATTACAGTTCCCGTAATTGAAACAACAATTCCTCACGAAATCACTGGTGTATATGGTGGTGGAAAAGTTTTCCTTCGCCCAGCACCTCTTGGTACAGGAATTATTGCCGGTGGTGCCGTGCGGTCGGTTGTTGAATTATGTGGAATTGAAAACATTGCCAGTAAATCACTTGGCTCTAAGAGTGCTATCAACGTTGTTCGTGCAACAATTGATGGTTTAAAACAACTTAGAACTGTCGATGTTATCGCAAAATTAAGAAATAAAAAACCTGAGGAGATTGTTAAATAATGGCAGAAACAAAAACACCTGCTGTTAAGAAAACAGCGACTAAGTCAGCAGCCGTTAAAAAGACGCCTGTTGAAAAGACTCCTCTTAAAAAAGAGGCTACGGTAAAAGCTAGTGCTCCTAAAGAGAAAAAAGCTCCGGCGCCTAAAAAGGCAGTGGAAACAAAAGCTTCTGTAAAAGAAGCAGTAGCTTCTAAAAAACCTGTAGCTAAAAAAGGAAATTTGAAAATAAAACTTATCAAAGGATTATCTGGGCGTAAACCTAGCCAAGTAAAAACTTTAAAAGCGTTAGGATTATACAAGATTAATCAAGTCGTTAGTAAACCAGACAACGAGGCGATTCGCGGAATGATTAAAACTGTCGAGCATCTCGTTGAACTAGTATAGGAGGTTTAAAGTGGAACTTCATAATTTAAAACCAGGAAAAGGAACTGCTGACCGCAAACGTGTTGGTCGTGGTTCATCTAGCGGACACGGTAAAACTTCTGGACGTGGTAGTAACGGGCAAGGACAAAGAAGCGGAGGTAAAAAAGCTCCCGGATTTGAAGGTGGACAAACACCACTTTTCAAGCGTTTGCCAAAACGTGGATTCACAAACATTCATGAAAATGTTTATGCGATTGTCAATGTTGAAAAACTTAATGCTTTTAAACAAGGAACACTTGTTAATCGTGAAGCTTTGATTGAAAAAGGCTTCATTAAGAAAGCTGACGAACTTGTCAAAATTTTAGGACAAGGTGAATTAAAAGTTGAATTAACAGTTAAAGCAAACAAATTCTCGAAAACAGCGGAAAAGGCTATCAAAAAAGCCGGCGGAAAAATCGAGGTAATTTAGAATGCCAAAAGCAAAAATCAAGCACCCTGGTTTGATTACAAGAAAACTAGGTGGTCAAAGGTTATGGTTAATGATAATTATAACTTTTGCTTTGCTCTTAGTTTTTCGAGTAGGTTCTTTCATTACCCTACCACTTATCAACACGCGGGTACTTACGAACACTAACTTTGGAAAAGCCTTTGGTTTTCTCGATATTTTTTCAGGTGGTGCGTTAGGTCGGTTTAGTGTTCTAGCGCTTGGTATCGGGCCATACATCACCGCTACAATCGTTACACAGCTTCTAGAAATGGATGTTATTCCTAAACTTAAAGAGTGGCGAGAGGAAGGCGAAAGCGGTCGTAAAAAGATTTCCGATCTTAATAAGTATATTGCTTTAGGACTTGCTTTTCTTCAGGCCCTCTTGTTAACTTTAGGTATCAAAGTACAATATGGAAACGGGATTATTAAGCCAAAAGTTGCTGATCCTTCGTTCTTTATGTTTGTTTACTTAGCTTTAGTAGCTACTGCGGGCACAGCTTTCTCAATTTGGCTAGCTGAAAAGATTACCGCTCACGGCGTTGGTAATGGAACAAGTTTATTAATCGTTACTGGAATTCTTTCAGCTTTCCCAGAAATGATTATGGGTCTTGTTAATAACCTATTAAAGGAACAAAAGACAAAAAACAGTGCTGGCAAAGAAGTTATTACAAAGGTAACAGCTGGAAACATCGTTTTGTTTGTTGCTTGTATTCTCCTTCTTATTGGCATCGTTATTGCTGTTTGTTTCATGGAACGTAGTCAAAGAAAGATTCCTGTACAGTACGCTAACCGTCCAGCACAGCAAGCTTTCCAAGGTAAAGGTGATTCAAATATTCCAATTAAACTCAACACACCATCAGTTATCCCTGTTATCTTTGCAGGTACAATCATGAGCCTTCCAACAACCGTTGTGCAAGTCTCAGGCGGTGATTCAAGCACTTGGGGAAAAACAATTCTCAATATTTTCTCACCATCAAAACCAATTGGCTTTTGTGTATATGTTGTTTTAATTGTAATATTCTGTTTCTTCTATGGCTTCATGCAAATAAATCCTGACAATATGGCAAAAGATCTTCAAAAACAAAACGGTTTCATCCCTGGTGTACGTCCAGGTGAAGAAACAGCTAGCTACATTTCAAGAGTACTATTTAAAGTGACTGTTCTCGGGGCAACATACCTTGTTATTCTTGCCTCTTTACCAATTATTTTTGGCTGGATTTTCCCAAAAACTCAGTCATTACAACTTGGTGGCACGGGACTGATTATCGTTGTTGGTGTAGCTATTGAAACAGTAAAACAACTCTTTCAAAAGAACCAAGATCTTCAATATACAGGCTTTAGTAGAGGATACATTCCTAAATGAGATTATTAATTATGGGTCAGCCAGGTGCCGGAAAAGGCACCCAGGCTGCCTTAATCAAAAACTTTTTTGGTATCGAGCATATTTCAACTGGTGATATGTTTCGTGAGGCAATTTCTGGAAAAACAAAGCTTGGTCTTGAGGCCCAAGGTTATATAGCTAAAGGCGAACTTGTTCCCGATAGCTTAACAATGAAGCTTGTTGAGGAGCGCTTGGGGCGTGGTGATTTAAACGCGAAAGGATTTTTACTTGATGGGTTTCCAAGAAACGTTAAGCAAGCTGAATTTCTCGATGGCCTTTTGATGCGTTTGCATCTTGAACTTGATTTAGTTATCAACATTAATGTTAACGAAGAAATCTTAGTTTCTCGGATTACCGGTAGAAGAGTTTGTAGCAGTTGTCAATCAGTTTATCATATCGAAACTTTGAAGCCAAAAACGGAAAATGTTTGTGATAAATGTCAAGGTAAACTCATCCAAAGAAAAGATGATGAAGAAACAATCATTAGAAACCGGCTCAAGGTTTACAAAGAAAATACCTATCCTTTACTCAAGTTTTATGAAGATAAAAAACTTTTAAAAACTTTTGACGGCAGTAAAGATGTTGATAGTGTATTTAAAGATATTAAAGATGCCCTAAGGGGTTTACAATGATTATTATTAAATCAGAACGTGAAATCGAAATCATGAAAGAGGCGGGGCGAATTACCCACGTTGCTTTGATGGAAACAGCTAAGCATATTAAGCCAGGCGTTTCCACATATGATTTGGATAAAATTGCTGAACAAACAATTTTAAAAATGGGGGCGACACCAGGATTCAAAGGTTATCAAGGATTCCCGGGGTCTATTTGTAGTTCAGTGAATGAAGAAATTTTACATGGAATTCCTAGTAAAAAGAAAATTTTAAAAAGTGGTGATATTTTAAAAATCGATATTGGTGCTTATTATCGTGGTTATCATGGTGATTGCGCCCGGACGTTTGTTGTTGGAACTACAACAAAAGAAAATGAAGATTTAATTAAAGTGTGTGAGGAAAGTTTTTGGGTAGGTGCCCGCGAGGTTAAGCCTGGCGCAAGACTCTCAAACATTGGTCATGCAATCGAAGAGTTTGTTTTGAGCCACGGTTATTCTTTAATCAAAGAATATACCGGTCACGGTGTTGGACAAGCGCTCCATGAAGATCCAAGTATTCCGAATTATGGCAAGCCAAACGAAGGACCAGTTCTCAAAGAAGGAATGGTTTTAGCAATCGAACCAATGATTGCAACGAAATCAAACCGCATCCTTTTAGATAGAGATGACTGGACGGTGAGAATGGCAGACAAAGGAATTGGTGCTCATTACGAAAACACTTTAGCAATCACAAAAGACGGATTCATTATATTAACCACAGGAGGCGAAGAAGTTGTCAAAAAGTGACATTATCGAATTAAAGGGAACAGTTATTGATGCTTTACCAAATACGATTTTCATCGTAGAGCTCGAAAATAAACATCAAATCACGGCCCACGTTTCTGGTAAAATACGTATGCACTCCATTAACATTTTACCAGGCGACAAAGTAACTGTTGAACTATCACCATATGACTTAACACGTGGCCGCATTACTTATCGATATAAGTAGAAAGAGAGGAATAAAGTGAAGGTTAGACCATCAGTTAAACCGATTTGCGATCAATGCAAAGTAATAAAACGTAAAGGGTGTGTTATGGTGATTTGTAATAATCCCAAACACAAACAACGTCAAGGATAAGGAAAGGAAAAATAAACAATGGCGAGAATTGCGGGAGTAGATATCCCTAAAGATAAACGCGTAGTCATTAGTTTGACTTATATTTTTGGTATCGGAAGAACATTAGCTTTAAAGATTTGTAAGCTAGCTAAGGTTTCTCCAGATAAACGCGTCAAAGATTTAACCGATCAAGAATTTTTAAACATTCGGCAACAAGTTGCCAAGTATAAAGTTGAAGGAGATCTAAGACGTGAGGAAACATTAAACATTAAGAGATTAATGGAAATTGGTAGTTATAGGGGAATTAGGCACCGTAAGGGTTTACCAGTTCGTGGCCAAAGAACCCAAACCAACGCCCGGACAAGAAAGGGTCCAGCTAAGACAATAGCGAACAAGAAGGCATAATTATGGCAAAAGCAAAGACAAGAAAAAGAAAAGTTAAGAAGAATATTCCTTTAGGAATAGCTCATATTCATTCAACATTTAATAATACTGTTGTCACTATTACTGACCCTGAAGGCAACGCTGTTGCTTGGTCTAGTGCTGGTGCTTTAGGCTTCAAAGGTAGCAAAAAATCAACACCATTTGCAGCGCAGATGGCAAGCGAAGCTTGTGCTAAAGCTGTTTTAGAATACGGAATGCAAAAAGTTAAAGTATCAGTTAAAGGACCTGGTCCTGGTCGCGATGCAGCAATCAAGACACTACAAATCACAGGGTTACAAATCACAGAAATCAGTGATGTTACACCTGTTCCCCATAACGGATGTCGTCCACCAAAACGACCAAGAGGATAATTTTTTGAATACTATTTATGACGATTGGAGGTAATAGATGGCTAAACTAGAATCATTAAAACCCCAAGTTAAAGTATCGGAAACTCCAGAAACAAACTATGCGAAGTTTACAATCACGGGGCTTCCTAGAGGTTTTGCCCAGACTTTAGGCAATTCCTTAAGACGAGTACTTTTATCTTCAATACCAGGAGTCGCATTTTCGGCTGTCGAAATCGACGGAGCACTACACGAGTTTACCGCTCTTGATGGCGTTTATGAAGATGTTACTCAAATTATTCTTAATCTTAAAAAAGTTGTTTTAGTTATCGATAACGACAAACTTTTTAAGGTTAACAGTAAACCGGTAAAAGAAGAACTATACGTATTTGAAATCGATCACAAAGGCAAAGGTGAAATCAAAGCCAAGGACTTAAAACATTCAAGTGAAATTAGGATTATTAATCCTGAAGAGCACATTGCCACCGTTAGCGATGGAGGACACTTCAAATGTTTCCTTTTTGCAAGACGAGGGATTGGTTATGTTGGAGCAAACGACAACAAAATATTTTGCGAAGACATTGGTGGCAACATCATCACAGGCCGGATTGCAATCGATTCAATCTTTACACCAGTTATACGCTGCCGATACGACTGCTTGAAGGAAAATAACCTTAACGGTCAAGAAACTGATAAGCTCGTGCTTGAAGTTCGGACAAACGGTAGTATTAAACCAACTGATGCTTTAAGTTTAGCTTCGAAATTTTTAGATGATCATTTTGCTGTTTTGAAAGAAGCAGTAAATGAAGATATGCAAAACATCTTCACTTTCCAGAAAGGGACTCCTAAAGTTGATAAACGCTTAGAAATTGAACTTGAAACTTTGGATTTCTCTTTGAGAACTAGTAACTGTTTTAAGGCAGCAGAACTTGTAACGGTTGGTGATCTTTTAAAATATTCCGAAGAAGATTTAAAAAAGCTTCGAAACTTAGGTGATATTTCAATCAGCGAAATCAAAGAAAAACTAAGTAATATGAACTTATCGCTAGCTAGCGATAAAAAATAATAAGAAAGGACAAGAAGAAATATGTCACTTTATAAAAGACTTGGTCGTAACCAAGCACAAAGAAAAGCACTCTTCAAAGATTTGATTACCGATTTGATTTTAAATAACCAAATCGTGACAACACTTGCGAAAGCCAAAGAGTTAAAACCACTTGCTGATAAAATGGTAACTTTAGGCAAAAAGCAAACTTTAGCGGCTCGTAGGCAAGCAGCAGAGACGATACGCTTTGAAGAAAACGAAAAAGGTGAAACTGCTCTAAAAATTTTATTTGATGATTTGGCTAAACGGTTTAAGAAACGTAATGGCGGTTATACCCGAGTTTTACGGATGGAACCACGCCAAGGAGACAGTGCTCCTATGGCTCTCATCATGTTTGTTGAGAAATAAAAGGGGAAATAAATTTGCGGAAATTTGAGTTTATTAAACCAGTATTAAATGGTGATATCAATCCTAGCATTAACTATGGTAAGTTTACTTTGAATAAACTAGAACGCGGTTATGGGATTACTTTAGGCAACGCCTTAAGACGGATTATGTTATCATCGTTTCCCGGAATTGCAGTTGTTGGCGTTAAAATTAATAATATCGAGGCTCCACATCTACCAATTCCTAACTGTGAAGATTCGCTCATTAAACTTATTTTAAATTTAAAGGAATTAGTCGTTAAAGGCGAGATTGCGAAAAACGATATCGTTAAAGTAACGATTGAAAAACAAGTAGGAGACCTTCATGCTTTTGATATCAAAATGCCTGATGGACTTGAGATTATTAATCTTGATTTAAAACTTTTAACAGTTTTAAAAGGTAAAATAACTTTTGATATTTTCTTAAAGAAACTCGAGGGATATCAAACTGAAAACGAAGTAAAGAGTTATTTGAAAAATCTTGGAAGCGACGTTTATCCTATTGATGCTTCTTTTACACCGATTAAGCGGTGCCGGTACACAGTTGATAAAGCCCGAGTTGGTGATAATACTGACTATGACCTTTTAACGCTCGAAGTGTGGACTGATGGTTCTGTTACCCCTCAAGAGGCGGTTGCTAAAGCAGCCGATGTTGCTACAGAATCGCTTTTAGTTCTTGAAGCCTTAAATAAAGACATTAGTAGTCAGTACTATTTATACGAACTTGAAGAACAAAAGGTTGATAAGCGCCTATTCAAGAAAATCGAAGATCTTGATCTATCAGTAAGATCTTATAACTGCTTAAAAAAAGAAAGTATTCTTACAGTTGGTGATTTGATTCTCAAAACTGAAGCCGAATTAAGACGCATCGATAATATGGGAACAAAATCAGTTGCGGAAATTATTGACGTTTTAAAGAGCCACGGTTTAGAACTAAAACCATCCGCTGATAGTTTAATTCCTAACAATTTAGAAAATGAAAAAATTGCTCAGCCTTCAGAACTAGCTGAAAAGAAAAAATAGTAAATAAAAAAAGGGGCAAAAGCCCCTTTTTAAGTTGTTAGTTTTCCTTGCTCCTATTTTTTAGTTTTAAGAAAAATTGAAAAATAGAGTATAATAATTCTTGGTGGTAGCAATGATATATTTGGATTATGCAGCGACAACGCCAGTTGATAAAGAAATCAAAGAATTAAGAAACAAAATTGAAGATGACTTTTTTGCTTCCTACAATTCTTTGCATTTTTTGGGTGGAGAGAGTCGTGCACTTTTTCTTAAAAACAAAGAAGAAGTTTTAGCTCTTCTCAATTTAAAAAACCACGATCTTGTTTTAACCCAAAACGCGACGCAAGCAAATAACCTCGCAATTCGTGGATATACAGACAGTAAAAACGGAAACGTTGTTACAACAAAACTTGAACATGCATCAGTCGCGAATGTCTTTTCTAACCTCAAAGGTGTTGAAGTGCGCTATGTTAATAGTCTTCCTGATGGAACAATTGATATCAGTGATTTAAAAACAAAAGTTGATAAGAACACAATTCTTGTTTCAGTTATGTGGGTAAATAACATAACAGGGAGTATTTTGCCAATTAAAGAAGTTATCGAAGTAGTTAAAAAATATCCTAGGGCTAGACTCCATGTTGATATGGTTCAGGGATTTGGAAAAACACCTCTAACTTTTTCTTTAAATGATATCGATTTTTTTACATTTTCTTTACACAAAATTTATGGACCAAAGGGAATTGGTGGATTATTTTTTAATAAGTCCTTGTCGCTATCACCAATCATCAACGGATCGATGGGCACAATTCCTTTAATGCCTGGGACCCAGGATACCTTTTCAATGGTTGCGATTAATACGCTTTTTAAGAAATATGTTGTTAATCCTAGTCACTTAGAACATGTAAAAAAACTTTGGCTAAGACTTAATGACTACTGTGCTCATGACGAGCATTTTCTTGTGAACTCATGCTTAAAGAATTCATCGTTTTATGTTTATAATGTTAGCGTTAAAAACCATCCTTCACAAACGACTGTCAACTACTTAAGTAGTAAAGGTATCATGATATCAGCGGGCGCTGCTTGTTCTAGCAAAAAAATTTACGACAAAGTCATCTACGAACTTTTTAAAGATGAGAAGCGGGCAAGTGAATGCGTGCGCATTAGTTTTTCCTATTTAACAACACTGGAAGAAATCGATGAGCTTATCAAAGCGTTTAAGGAATACACATGCAAAAACTCATAATTATTCGCTACGGGGAAATGACCTTAAAAAAGGATAACTATCGTTTCTTTCTTAATAAACTGAAAGATAGTTTTAAGAGTAGGTTTAAAGGCATAGCTCTAGAATATAACCTTGATAAATACAGGGGATATTTATATTATGATGAGGCCCTAGAAGAAAAGGTTATTGATAATTTACAAACAATTAGTGGACTATATTCATATAGTGTTTGTGAAAAGACACCCAAAGATTTAGATAGTGTTTCTCTGAAGGGTATAGAACTTTTAAAAAAGGAAACGTTTAGTACATATAAGCTTGAAACAAAGCGCGCAGATAAAACGTATCCTTTAACATCAATTGAAATTAGTAAAGAAGTAGCTAAAAGAATTGTTCCAAAGTTTCCCGATAAGAAAGTTGATGTCCATAATCCTGATATCGTTTTAAACATCGACTGGCGATTTGATGGGGCGTACTTATACACAAAAGAAGTAAAACTAATTGGTGGGTATCCTCAGCTCACGGCGTCTTCGACCTTAGCTTTATTAAGTGGAGGAATCGATTCGCCGGTTAGTTTATACTTGATGCTTAAAAAAGGAATGTACGTTGAGGCTTTGTATTTTGAATCGCCGCCTCACACTTCTCAAGACGCTTTACAAAAAGTTATTAGTCTTGCTGAAAGACTTGCAAGTTACACTTCAAATCTTACTTTAACACTACATACAATCAGCGTGACTAAAATTCAAGAAGCGATTCTTGATCACTGCGACAACAAATATTTGGTGACGCTTCTAAGACGCCAAATGATTAGACTTAGTGATGTTTTAAGAAAAGCGCGGAAGCTTGTCAGTTTAACAACGGGCGAAAGTATCGGACAGGTGGCAAGCCAAACGGTCGAAGGGATGAAAAGCCTTGAGAATCTCTCCGATGCGATAATTTTCCGGCCGCTTCTTACCTATGATAAAGAAGAGATAATTAAAATTTCAAGAGCAATTAAAACTTATGATATCTCAGTTCTTCCCTATGAAGACTGTTGTACGGTTTTTGTGCCTTTACACCCCGTGATTAAACCTGTGCTTTCTGATATCGTAAATGAAGAAAAAAAGCTTGATTTAGACACCCTGATTTCTGAAGCTTTTAAGACACTTAAAAGCTATACAGTAAAAGTGGGAGAAAGGATTAATGTGTATTTAAATGGAAACAAATAATGAAAAGCTCGAATTAACGCTTCAAGAGCTTGATCTAGAAATCGAAGAACTTTCCATAAAACTTGAGAACGCTTCGGAAGAGGATTTTCCTAAATATAAAGAAGAGCTTAAAGCGCTTTATCAAAAACAAAAACTTTTAAAAAAGAAAATGAGGTCAGGCATCGAAAACGTCAGATCGTGGGTTTGGGTATATGGAGTTCTTCAGACCATTATATCTTCGCCCTTATCAATTCTTGTTTGGATACAGATTTTTAATTCGATAACTAAATCATTTAACGATACTCTAGGAAGACTTGGCAACAATGTCAGCACGACAGCTTATAAGGTTATTTTGTCAGTTGTATTTTTTATAGCCCCTGCGCTTAATGTTTTTCTATCGTGGATTCTTTATGCTTTTGTCGTGCGAAAGGATGTTCGGGAAGAAAGAATAACATACAAAATTATTTGGATTATTCAGGCATCTTTAACTTTAATTTCAATAATTATTGCCTTGGCTCTAATAATCATTCCCGCTTTTAAGGCAATATGATTACATCTGTTAACAACGAGACAATTAAATTTTTTAAATCACTTACCACAAAAAAAGGCCAAGATTTAAATAAAATGTTTTTGGTTGAAGGCTTTCACTTAGTAAGTGAGGCTTATAAAAAAGGTCTTCTTGTTAAGGTTATTACAATAAAACCTCAAAGCGGTTTTGTGAATATAGAAGAAGTTTTGGTTAGTGATAACGTTTTAAAAAGTTTATCAAGTCTAAAGTCAGAAAGAGAAATCATCGGGGTTGTAAAAATTCCTGAAGGCCGTGATTTTGGAAAACGTATTGTTTTGCTTGATAACGTTCAGGACCCTGAAAACGTCGGGACACTGATTCGCTCAGCTCTTAGCTTTAATATGACTGGTGTCTTTCTGTCTAGGGGAAGTTGTGATATTTTTAATGAAAAAGTCATTAGGGGTACCCAAGGAGCGTTTTTTCACATTCCGTGTATACGCGGAGATAAACTCGAGTTTTTAAATGATCTTATAAAGAAAGGCTATAAAATTATCGTTACCGATTTAAAAAGCAAAAACGATATCAAAGATTTAAGTTTTAAAGAGCCTTTTGTTTTGGTTCTTGGTAACGAAGGAAAGGGTGTTACAGAGGAAGTTACGAATTTAAAGACTGTTGATTTTAAATTAAATCAAAGTGAAAACTTTGATTCTTTAAATGTTGCCGTCGCCGGAAGCATCATTATGTGGTATATTAATGAGTGTAATAAGTAACTGGAAAGAACTTTTTAAACAAGAAGAAAATAAGCCGTATTTCAAAACGCTTAAGGAAAAAGTTCTTGAAGCTTACGAAAAGACAAAAGTGACGCCACCCCACGAGCTCATTTTCTCTGCTTTCAAAAGCGTGAGGTTTGAGGATGTTAAACTTGTTCTTCTTGGACAAGATCCATATCCCGGGGAAGGAGTAGCGGTAGGGCTCAGTTTTGTGAGCGGAAAAGGAACGCCAAAGTCACTGCAAAACATCTACCTTGAACTTGGCTGTGAGTGTGATTTAAGGTCTTGGACGAAAGAAGGCGTTTTGTTTCTCAACTCGATTCTTACAACTGAAGTTGGTAAAAGTTTGAGTCATCGCGAATTTGGCTGGGAAACTTTTACTGATGAAGTCATAAGACAGCTTAGTTTGAGAGGCGGTGTGTGTTTTTTACTTCTTGGTAATTACGCCCAAAGTAAAGCTCATTTAATTGATCAAGAAAACAACAAAATCATCATGACCTCGCATCCGAGTCCCTTGAGCGCCCACAGAGGTTTTCTTGGTTCGGGGTGCTTTTTAAAGGTTAACGAATATCTAAAATCAATCAATAAAAAGGAGATTAATTTTTGGTGTCAAAAAGTGTAGTTTGTGTTTTTAATGATTTTAAAAAGACGATGACCTCAGGCGAAGCTAATAAGGCTGTCAAGAAATATCTTGAATCGATTGGCTTTAAAGTTACGATGCTTGAAGCAAGTGATGGGGGTCCGGGTTTTTTACAAACAATCGATGGCGACACTGTCGTTGTTGAAACGGTTGATAATCTTTTAAAACCAATAACCGCCTACTACAAAATATACGAACAACACGCTTTCATCGAGTCGTCCTTAATTATGAAAGAAAAGAACATCTGGGAAGCTAGTTCCTATGGCGTTGGTCTCATGATTCTTGATGCCGTGAAGAAAGGCGCTAAGTATATTCATTTAGGCCTCGGTGGTAGTTTAACAAACGATGGTGGCTTTGGGATTTTAAAAGCCCTAGGTGCTAAATTCTATCTCCAAGACGGAACAGAAGTTTTTGATCCTAAGCTTAAAGATTTGAAAGTTATCGATAAAATTAGTCTTAATGAACTTTTAATAAAACAGGACGCCATATCGATTTTACTTGTATGCGATGTAATGAATCCCCTTTTAGGACAAACGGGAGCAACGGCGGTATTTGCTCGGCAAAAAGGCGCGAAAAAAAGCGATTTGTTTATGCTTGAGCTTTCTTTAGCGAAACTTCACAATTTGTTAAAAGTTCGCACTTCTAAAGAAGTAACTAACAAAAAAGGACTGGGAGCAGCCGGTGGAATGGGGCTTTGTCTGTATCATCTTTTCGATACGAAAATCGTTTCCGGAAGCGAGTACTTTATTCTTCGCAACAAAGTCTTTAATACTTGCGATTATATAATCACTGGCGAAGGAAAATACGACGATCAATCATTCCTTGGGAAACTACCATTTGTCATCAAAGAAAATTTTCCCAACAAGACGATTATTATTGCTGGGGAATCGCAAAAAAGTGGCTATCTAATCTTTGATCTCATTAGTAGCTACGGAAAAAAATTATCGTTTGAAAACCCCGAGGAAGCGCTCGTTAAAAAGGTTAAAGAACTATACTTAACAGGAATCTTAAAAAATGACTAGCTATTAAAAAGATTGCCGTAAAAATACTTTTAGGGTATACTATAAATAGTAAAGTGAGACTAATGTAGTCTCACTTTTTAAATGAAAGGGAAATATGCCAAAACTAAAAGAGCTTTTTGACATCATAAAAGAAGAAGCAAAGAAAGAAACTGAAGCTATAGGTTTAGACTTTATAAGTCTTAAACTTTGTGAAGACCGAAAAATACTTGAGGTTCTTGTGACCAAAGACACCGGTGTCGATATCGATGAAATCACAAAAATAAATAATCACCTTAGTAAGTTTCTTGACACTCTTCAAATAGATGATGATAATTACTTTTTGGAAGTTTCATCGCTTGGTATCGATGATGAAATTCCAAAAGAACTTATTAAAAATTATCAAGGTTTCTATCTACGTGTAAAAACAAACGATGATGAGTTTATAGGACGCCTAGTACGCGAGGAAAAAGATAAGATAATTTTACTAGTTAACAAAGTTAAAACCGAAATTAAATTAGATAGCATTACAAAAATAATATTAAAAAATGAGGGAGAAGAAAATGAATAAAACTTTTTTTGATGCGATTGAAGAAATCACAACGCAAAGAAATTTAGAATTTGAACGCGTAATCGCGAAAGTTTGCCGGGCGATGGAAGTTGCTTGTCGGAATGCAAGTTTACCATACAAGGGAAGCATTAAAGCAGTAACTGATGTCAGTAAGAAAAATGTCCGGTTTTATAATACTTATACAGTAGTAAGAGAGATTAACGAGGAAAAGCCTGTTCTTGGTGAGATTAGTTTAAAAGACGCTAAAGCTCTTAAACAAACAGCGAAGATTGGCGACGTTATTAAAACACGGATTGACCTTAAACTCTTTAACCGGAAAGCTGCGAGTCAGTTTAGATCAACATTTCTTTCTGAACTTATTGTTCTTGAAAAAGAAGAAACATTAGACTACTTTAAAAACCTAGTTGGCAAACTTATTACTGGAAGAGTTAGCGATGTTCGGGAAGATTTTATTGAATTTGCTATCGGAAAGAATACCATCACGCGGGTTTGGAATGATTATTTAGTACCAAACGTTAAGTATTTAATTGGTTCAGAAAAGAAGATGCTTGTTAAGGCTGTTGAACCAGCTAAGAAATTTGTTAAGGTGACTGTATCACTTCTTGATAAAGACATCGTTGCGAAACTGTTTGAAGAACACGTTCCAGAGATTAAGAGTGGGGATATCGTCATTAAAGGTATCGAACGCTTCCCTGGCGTGAGAACTAAAGTTGGTGTTCAAAGTTTAAATCCAGAAATCGATGCCAAGGGGGCTTGTGTAGGGCCTGGTGGTATGCGAGTTAAAGCGATGAACGAAGAACTTGATGGTGAAATAATCGATGTTTTCCTTTGGAATGATAACCCAGAACTTTTAATGAAAGAAGCACTTGGACCAAGCGAGGTTTTAAGTGTTCAGGTTCAAGGTGATAAAAAAGTCAGAGTCATCGTTCCTGATGATCAGTTTAGTTTGGCAATCGGTGCTAAAGGTATTAATGTAAGACTGGCTGTTGGGGCTACTGGATACAGTATCGATATCAAAAAATTAAGTGATAAAGATAAACTTGAAGAAACAAATTATGAAGAGGCGGATACAAATGAAACGCCAGGTGAAAACTAAAGAAGTCATTCGCAAGTGTCTAATTACAAAAAAACACTATGACCGTAATGGTTTAATAAGAATTGTAAAAACCAAAACTAAAGAAGTGTTTTTATCAGATACGGTTTTGGGGCACGGTTATTATTTAGTCAAGGATAAAGAAGTTATTAAGAAAGTTATTAGCAAAAAGCTTTTGAATAATTTTTTTAGAGATGTAAATCTTGATCATATCTATGAGGAACTTGAAAAATGGATAAGGTCTTGAATTTTCTAGGATTGTCGCTTAGAGCAAAGAAAGTTATTTGCGGGGAAGAAAAAGTTTTAGAAGGAATTAAAAAGCGAAAAGTTTTTCTTGTTTTTGTTGGAAGCGATACGAGTACTACTACTAAGAAACGCCTCGCAAACAAAGCTTTCTATTATAACGTTCCCGTAATTGATAACTATGAAAACGAAGAACTTATAAAGGCGACAAGCTTAACTTATAAAATATATGGAATAATTGATTTAGGAATTGCTAAGGCAATTCTTGAAAGGAGGCAAAATGAAAATTGATGCGATAGTTAAAAGAATTAACGAAGAGTTTCAATTTGAAAACGAAACTAAAGGGACTAATCATAAGCTCCTTGAAAATGAGGAACTAGAAGAACTTTTAGATAATATTGGCGTCGATTCTTCAGAAGATATTGATGATGGTGTTATTAAGAAACTATCAAAAAAATATGGTTTCGATATCAAAAAACCGTTCAAGCGCGAAGAAAAGATAGCGCCCGTTAAAGAAATGGTGACAACGATTAAAAAGGAAATCAAGGAAGAACCAGAGTCTGTAAAGAAAGAAACCGTTAAACCCGTTTCTAAACCAGAGCCAAAAAAACAAGAAGTTAAAAAACCGGAAAAAGAGAAACCTAAAAAGGAAACTGTTAAGCCCGTTATTAGTGAGGAGGAAGAACTGATTTCCGAAATTGAAAAGCGCGGTTTTTATGAGGAAAAATATTCTGACCTTCAAAAAGAATCTCGCGTCCATTCGCGGATTAAAAACGTCAAGAAAAAACGAAGCTTCCGCGGCGATAGCCGTCTCACAAATGTTGGTGGTTTAGAAACGGATAATAAAGTCCTTATCTACAAAGAAGGGATGAGCGTTGCTCAAATTGCTGATGGTTTAAAAATTAACATCGGCGAGGTTGTAAAAAAGCTCATTAGTTTAGGTCACATGGTCTCGGCTTCAAATACAATCGACAGAGATACAGTAGAGGTTTTAGCTCTTGAATATAACTACGAACTAAAGAACCAAGAAGAAGTTGATATTGTTAAATTTGAGAATATCGAAATTGTTGACGATCCTAAAGATCTTGTTGAACGTCCACCGATTGTTACAATCATGGGTCACGTAGACCATGGTAAGACAACACTTCTTGACACAATCAGAAACACAAAAGTTGTCGAGGGCGAAGCCGGACACATTACGCAGCATATCGGAGCTTATCAGGTTAAGAAAAATGATAAGTATATTACTTTCATTGATACGCCAGGACACGAAGCTTTTACGGAAATGCGAAGCCGTGGTGCTCAGTTTACCGACATTGTTGTTTTGGTAGTAGCAGCAGATGATGGTGTCATGCCACAAACAAAAGAGGCAATCGAACACGCGAAAGCTGCGAAGGTTCCAATTATTGTTGCGGTTAATAAAATTGATAAACCAAGCGCTAACCCTGAACAGGTCATTCAAGAGCTTTCAGCTTTCGGACTCGTTAGCGAAAAGTGGGGTGGTGATACAATTTTTGTTCCGATTTCAGCTTTAAAAGGAACGGGGGTTGATGAACTTCTTGATAATATTTTAGTTCTTAGCGAAGTTTTGGAACTAAAAGCTAACCCTAACCGTTTAGGATTAGGAACTGTTGTTGAGGCGAAAATCGATAAGGGCCGCGGAGTCGTTGCAACAATTCTTGTTAAAAATGGTACTGTGAAAATTGGTGACCCAATTGTTGCGGGTTCGTGCTTTGGTAGAATTCGTTCGATGAGTGATGAGAAACAAAAAATATTAAAACAAGCAAAGCCATCAAAAGCAATCGAGATTACAGGACTTAGCGAAGTTCCAAATGCTGGTGATCAGTTCATTATTTTCGATGATGAAAAGACTGCACGTCTCATCGCTGAAAAGCGGGCCCAGGAAGCTTTTGATAAAGAGAAAGGCGTCGGAACAACTGTCAGCTTTGCATCGCTTGTTGCGAGCATGGATGACGATGATAAAATCCTTAAGCTCGTTGTCAAGGGTGATGTTAATGGTTCAATTGAAGCATTGAAGTCTAGCCTTGATAAACTTGATGTTACGGGCGTAAGAATCGATATTATTCGTAGCGCTGTTGGTACGATTACAGAAACTGATGTAACTTTAGCAAAAGCATCAAATGCTGTTATTATTGGTTTTAATGTCCGTCCAACTTCAACCATTAAAGATCTAGCTCGTGAACAAAAAGTAGAGATTAGATTATATTCAGTAATTTATGCTTTACTTGAAGATATCGAAAAAGCGATGAAAGGTATGCTTGATCCGGTATTTGAAGAAAAAACGATTGGTGAGGCTGAAGTCAGAAAAATCTTTAAAGCATCAAAGATTGGTACAATTGCGGGATCAAAAGTCATCAATGGTGTCATTAAACGTTCAGCTAAAGCTCGGGTTATAAGAGATGGTATTACCGTTTATGATGGGGAAATTTCTGGTCTTAAACATATCGCTGAAGATATCAAAGAAGCTAAGGAAGGTCTCGAATGTGGTATCACAATTGCTAACTTTAACGATATCAAAGAAGGGGATATTATCGAAGCATATGAAATGGTTAAGGTGGAAAACTAATGGGATTTCATCTAGAACGCCTAGCTTCGCAAATCCAGAGAGTTTTAAGTATTGCTTTAACCAAGGAAGCACGTGATTATAAACTTGAGTTTATTACGATTACGCGTGTTGAACTGACAAGCGATCTTAGCTATGCAAATTGTTTTTACACAACCCTTTATACAACAGATAAGGAAAAAGGTTTAGCAAAAGAAAGCCTAAAAGAGGCAAAGAGCTTCCTGAGGAAGAAAATTGCTGACAACGTTAAAATGCGCAAGATTCCTGATCTCAGATTTCACTATGATGATTCGTTTGAGCAAGGCAATAGAATTGATGGAATATTGGCAAAAATCAAGTAGTGCAATCTGCACATTGCTATGATTAGATAATTTAGATATAATTTTACATATGGAGGAAAATTTAAAAAAATATGGCAACAGTCACTTTAAAGAATGTCAATAAAGTTTATGCAGGCAATGTCCATGCGGTTGTTGACTTTAATCTTCACATTAAAGATAAAGAGTTCGTTGTTTTTGTTGGTCCATCAGGCTGTGGTAAATCAACAACTCTTCGAATGATTGCGGGGCTCGAAGAAATTACATCAGGCGAATTAAGAATCGATGATGAAATTACAAACGATGTCGCCCCTAAAGATCGTAATATTGCGATGGTATTTCAAAACTATGCGCTTTATCCTCATTTTACTGTTTACGATAATATGGCTTTTGGGTTGAAACTTCGGAAATTTAGCCGTGACGATATCGATCGCCGGGTTAATAAAGCAGCCGAAATCCTTGGTTTAAAATCGCTCTTAAATAGACGCCCTGCTGCTTTGTCTGGTGGACAGCGTCAGCGGGTTGCGCTAGGTCGGGCAATTGTCCGCGATGCCAAGGTATTCTTAATGGATGAACCATTAAGTAACCTTGATGCAAAACTACGGGTACAAATGCGTACTGAAATCATTAAGATTACGGAAAGCCTTGGAATTACTACTGTCTATGTAACTCATGACCAGACGGAAGCGATGACGATGGCATCACGAATCGTTGTGATGAAAGATGGATACATCCAGCAAGTTGGTGCTCCTAAAGATATCTATGATTTTCCTGTTAATAAATTCGTTGCTGGATTTATCGGAACACCGCCAATGAACTTTATCGAAGGACACGTTTTAGAGAATGGTTTTTTTGAAGTTGGTAATAACAAGCTTGGTGTTAAAAAGTTTAAGATTCCAGCTGGTAAGTTTAAAGTTCTCGATGAACAGGGCTACGTTAATAAAGAAATCATTTTAGGAATCCGCCCTGAAGATATTCATGATGAGAACGTCGTTATTGAAACTTATAAAGATGCGAAAGTAACTTTGAAAGTTGATATCTCTGAACTTTTAGGAGCAGAGACACTTATCTATGCTCGTGTTATTAATCAACCAATTGTCGCTCGGGTTAAGGCTCGTGTTGATATCCACACAAATGATGAAGTGGAACTTGCATTCGATATGAATAAATGCCATTTCTTTGACCCTGCTACTGAACTGCGAATTACAAAATAGGAAAGGAAAAAAATAATTATGAAAAAGACTATTAAAGATTTAGAATTAAATAATAAGACGGTGTTAATTAGAGTTGATTTCAACGTTCCAATGAAGGATGGCGTTATCACCGATGATAACCGAATCGTTCAAGCTTTACCAACAATTAAGTATGCACTTGAACATAATGCTAAAGTTGTTTTATTTTCACACCTTGGAAGAATTAAAGAGGAAAAGGATAAGGAAACAAATTCTTTACGGCCTGTTGCGAAAAGATTATCTGAACTTTTAAAGAAAGAAGTACAGTTTATTCCTGAAACACGTGGAGAAAAATTAGAAAGTGCTATCAAGGCATTAAAGCCAGAAGAAGTATTAATGTTTGAAAATACTCGCTTTGAAGATTTAGATGGTAAGAAAGAATCGAAAAACGATCCTGAGCTTGGCAAATACTGGGCTTCACTTGGTGATTTGTTTATTAACGATGCTTTCGGAACTGCTCACAGAGCTCATGCTAGTAATGTTGGTATTGCCTCTAACATCAAAGAAAGCGCTGTTGGCTTTTTAATGGAAAAGGAAATTAAGTTTTTGTCAGAAGCTGTTGATAATCCTGTTCGTCCATTTATCGCCATTCTTGGTGGTGCTAAGGTTAGTGATAAAATCTCAGTTATTGAAAACTTGCTTCCAAAAGCTGATAAGATTCTCATTTGTGGAGCGATGGCTTACACATTCTATAAGGCCCTTGGTTATAACGTTGGTACAAGTAAATGCGAAGATGATTTCGTAGAATTTGCTAAAGGGCTACTTGAAAAAGGCAAAGACAAGATTGTTCTTCCTGTTGATAATGTTGTTAGTCAGGAGTTTAAAGAAGACGCTAAGAGCAAGACAGTTGACTGCGATAAGATTCCTGAAGGATATATGGGACTTGATATCGGCAAGAAAACTTTAAAATTATTCGAAGATGTTTTAAAAGGAGCTAAAACTGTTGTTTGGAATGGCCCTGCGGGCGTGTTTGAGTTCAAAGAATTTGCTAAAGGTACTAATGGCATTTGTAAGATCTTAGCTTCACTTAAAGGTGCAACAACAATTATCGGTGGTGGCGATAGCGCTTCAGCAGCAATCAACTTGGGCTTTGAAAAGAAGTTTACCCACATCTCAACCGGTGGTGGTGCTAGTCTTGAATATTTGGAAGGCAAAGATTTACCAGGAATTAGTGCTATCGAGGATAAATAGTAATGGCAAGAGAAGTTCTAAAAATTGATTCGACCGCCGGAATTGATGCACTTGTTGCACAAAAGGTCGTCAATATTGCTTCAAACTACGAAGCCGATATGATTCTTCGTTATCAAAATAAAGAAGTCGATCTTAAAAGCATTTTAGGAATCATGTCACTAGCAGTCATTAAAGATAGCGATGTTGAAATCGTTGCTGACGGTAGTGATGCCAGTGAAGCGTTAAAAGCAATCGGAGCTTTTTTAGGTAAGAAGGCACATAATGCGTAAACTAATCATTGCCGGCAACTGGAAAATGTATAAGACTCAGGATGAGGCTTTGAATTTTATTTATGATGTTACGGAGAAAATAAAAGATAAGGACGTTGATGTTGTTATCTGCGCGCCCTTTGTATATTTGGCATCACTTGCGAAACGGCAAGGCGAATTTATTAAAATTGGTGCCCAAAATATGTACTTTGAAAAAGAAGGAGCATATACAGGAGAAGTAAGCCCCTTGATGCTTAAAAGCGTTGGTGCTAGTTATGTCATTATCGGTCACAGTGAACGTCGGCAAATTTTTAAAGAAACTGATGAACTAGTAAACCTCAAAATCAAAGCTGCCTTTAAAAATGGTTTAAATCCGATTCTTTGTATTGGTGAAACGCTTGAAGAACGGGAAAACGGGACGATGAAAAAAGTCCTTTCTTCACAGCTTCTTAAAGATCTCGAAGGATTAACCCCAAAAGAAGCAGGTAATCTAATAATTGCCTATGAACCAATTTGGGCAATAGGCACTGGTAAAACCGCTACTAGCAAAGAAGCCGAAGAAGCAGCCCTCTTTATTAGAGAAACACTTACTGCTATTTTTGATGAAAAAACAAGCAACAAGATTCGTATTCAATACGGTGGCAGTGTTAAACCAACGAACATTGAAGAAATACTTTCTGAGCCAAACGTTGACGGAGCTTTAATCGGCGGTGCTAGCCTTGATGCTGATAGTTTCGTTAAGATGGTTGAGATGAGTTCAAAAGACAAATAAAAAGACGAGCAAGTTTAAACTTGCTCGTTTTCTATTGTTGTAAGATTATCTTTTGAATGATCGAAGCGTTTGACCCAGGTTTCTTTTTTAACAAAATAGTAGGAGAAAAACGCTTTTAGGTAATCAGTAGCTTTACTTATTTCAAACATCCAAAATAAACCAATGTGCCATCGAGGTTCCATGAAAGAGAAAAGAAAAAGTAAAGGAATACCAAATAGGTATGCAGGTATTTGGTCAAGAAGAAACGCTTTAACGCTTTCGCCGCCGGCTCTCAGGATATAATAACATAAAGCGTTGTATCCGTAAATTGGAACCGCTGCAGCACTAATGAGAAGAAGATAATAAGCGTCCATATAAGTTCTGTGGTCTAGCTTAAATATCAAGAGAATAACAGGAGAAAGTCCAACGATGAAAATAATAACGATAATGCTAAAAATAAGTGAAAGCCCCTTTAATTTATTAGCGTAATCTTTAGCTTTATCAAAATTTCCCTCACCAAGCGTTGAACCAACAAGAACCGCCGTTCCTGTCGCGAGTCCCGAATAGAAAATCGAGAAAAGGTCCATGACGTTTTGGGAATAGCTATAAGTTGTATACCATCTTTCGCTATTGCGGGTGATAAGCCATACACAGAGAATAACTCCAAGTGCCCATATAACTTCGTTACAAATAATTGGAATTCCCTTTTTAAGGAAAGAAATAAAAAGCTCTTTCGAAATGTGCCATTTTTTAAAAACATCTTTGATGTACTTATCTTTACTATAAAAGATAGCGATTGCTACAAGGATTATAAGTTCTAAAACTTTTGAGAGGACGGTGGCGACAGCTGCCCCCTTAGCACCAAGCTCTGGGAAAATCCAAATGCCATTAATTAATAAATAATTAAAGACAACATTAAAAATAATTCCTGATACTCCCGATATTAAAACAACCACCGTTCTTTTCATGCTTCTAAAAATATTAGCAATCAGCATATTAAGAAGTATTATTGTTGCTCCAAATGCCATGATTTTAGCGTAATCGATGCCGTACTGTTGTCCAAGACTATCGCCAGGAATAAAAGCTTTAATTACTAAAGGACCAATAAAATAAATCGTAATGCCAGATAGAAGTCCAAAGATAATTGTTATCGAAAGTGTTAAATAAATCGTTTCGTTTACTTTGCCACGGTTTTTCGATCCAAAGTATTGCGAAATGAAAATTGACAAACTTCCTGCCGTTCCAATCCACAAGAAGTAGATAAAGAACATTAGTTTATTAGCTGCCGTTACGCCATTATATGCGTGTGGTATTTGTGAATTTGTTGGGTTATAAGAGTTAATCATCGTATTGTCGATATATCCAGCAATGGAAATAATAACTTGCTGAAGAACAACAGGGATAATAATTATTAACGCTGTTTTATAAAATTGTTTGTTTCCAAAATATTTTTTCATACTTTCTAATTTTACCAAAAGAGTTCAAAAAATGCGCTAAAAAATTTAGGATAAATATTTTTCATTAGGCTTGACGAAATATTTCTTTTACCGTATACTTAAAAAGCCCACACCAAGGGGGTAATAAAATGAAAAAATTATGGTCATATCAGGAAAAACTTGATGTTCATAACCGGGAAACAAAGCGAGTTTCGGTTAAGGGAATTGTTTTTAAAGATAATAAAATTCTTTTAGTTAAAAGCGATGCCATCGGGAAAGTATGGTTTCCAGGTGGTGGTAAGCATAAGGGGGAAACCGATATCGAAACTCTGAACCGGGAAATGCAAGAAGAAACAGGTTATCTTATTAATCTTGAGGCGGTTAGTGAATTCGGGTACGCTGAGGAAATTATCAACTCAACAATGAATCTTGGGGAAGTCTTTCACCAAATTTCACGCTACTATTTTTGTGAAATAAAAGAACAAGGAACAAAACACCTCGATCACTATGAATCCAATCTACATCTTCATAATGTTTGGCTTGATTTAGGCGAAGCCATTAAACTTAATGATAAGCACCTAACGGGTATCTACCGCGTCTCAGCACGTCGTGATAACTATATTCTTAAACTGCTTCAGGAGATGATTAAATGATTCCCCTATATGTCAGTATTTTGGTTGTTGTCATTCTTCTATTTGTTTATGTGATTATTATTCCAAGAAGTAAAGAAAGAAAAATAAGTAAATTTATTAGTAAGTATGATGGCAACGTTTGCGCTTTTGTTAAAGCTGAAAACTCATTGTATGATTATAAAGTGATTTATGAGGGAGCTACTTTAACAGTTAAGTTTATTTTTCTTAAACGAAAAAGCGTTTTAAAAATTAGCGATACAAACGAGATAACACTAAAATATGGAAAGAAGCGAAACGGAGAATATAAGCACATAAAATTGCTTGCAGATATTACCAAGTTTTTGCAAAGCAGTTTACTTGGAAAAACTATTGTCATTTATCCTAGTTTAAAGGATATTGAAATTTATCCAAACGATATGAATACAAAAATAGATATTAAAAAAACCAAAGAACGTTACGGTTTTGATATTGTAGGTTTTGATGAGAATTTTATTAAATAAAGGAGGAATATATGAAAAAAATAAAAAGTCTACTTTTAATTTTACTACTTACAGTAATACTGGTTGGCTGTAAACACGGTCACGAAAAACAGCTTCAGGTTGCCTATACTAGCTATCCTGTTGGATATCTTGTAAACAACATCATCGGTGATGTTAAGGACATTAAAGTTGGGGGAATCATCAAAGAGGGCGGTCATATCCACGATCACGAATCACATGCTGATGAACTTGTTCATACACACAATGCTGAACTTATTTTTGCTTTCACTAATCAGCTTGAATCATTTCTTGAGAAAAACAAAGAACAGTATAAAAAATCAAACATCATTTATTTAAACGAAACTATCGATAAATATTACATCAATGAAAAACAAAATATCGAAGACCCACATTCATGGATGGATGTGAAAAATATGATTACTTTTGCAAAGGAGATTCTTAAAGAACTTACAGCTAAGTTTCCAAAACACAAACAGGCGTTTTCAGACAACTACAATAAGCTCGTTGAAAAACTAGAGGCTCTTGATAAAAAGCTATTAGAACTTAAAAATCTTGGGAAAAAAGAGGTTTTGGTGGACCATGATGCCTTTAATTATTTCAGTAAACGTTATGGCTTTAAGAAAAAGCCTGTTTTTCCAAATCCAAGTGTTGAAGAACTTTCACCAAGCGAAAAGACTGATTTAATTAACTACATCAAATCAAATAAGTTAAAGTACATTGCTAAGGTTGAAGAGGAAGGGTTATCAAAGGATGGTAAAACGTTTCTGAGTGATGTAAGTTTAGGACTTAAAGAAATTAAGCTTTATTCGATTGAAACGCGAACTGCTGAGGATATCAAGGC
This sequence comes from uncultured Acholeplasmataceae bacterium, assembly GCA_963542825.1. GTDB lineage: Bacteria > Bacillota_I > Bacilli_A > ML615J-28 > CAG-698 > CAUTZD01. The sequence continues at coordinate 70,549 of CAUTZD010000002.1, forward strand.
TAACCATGACTATATTTGGTTTATGGAAGAAAACCTAAAAACTATTAAAGGTTTAGCTGAATAATTAAAAGGTAAAAGGCGTAGCTTATTTGCTACGCCTTTTAATTTACCTTAACTAAATCAATTAAGAGTATAATAAAAATATGAATCCATTAGTAAAAGATTTTCCCCATTTACCTGGCTGCTATCTTATGAAAAATAAGCAAGGAGAGGTGATTTATGTTGGTAAAGCCAAAGACCTCAAGAAACGCGTCACCTCTTATTTTGCGAAAGAGCAAACCGGAAAAACCGCTTTTCTTTTAAAAGAAATAGAAGTTATTGATTACGTAATTGTCAATAGTGAAAGCGAAGCTTTTCTTTTGGAACTCAATCTCATCCAAAAGTATTTACCAAAATATAATATTTTATTAACTGATGATAAGAAATATCCTTATATTGTTTTAACGAATGATAAGTATCCAAGGCTTATTTATACACGCGATAAAAAACTTGGGAAAGCGTTTGGACCGTTTCCATCAAGCAGCGCTACCAAAGAAATTGTTAGGCTTTTGAATAGTAATTTTAAACTTGTAAAATGTCGAAAAATTCCAAAAACGGCGTGCCTATACTATCATATTGGTAGTTGCTTCGCTCCGTGTATTAACGAAGTTTCGAAAGATGATTATCAAAAGGTTGTTAATAAGGTCGAAAAAATTTTGAAAGGTGATACCAAAGATATTAAAAAAGAGCTTGAGACAAAACTAAAAGAGGAAGCAAAAAATCTTTTGTTTGAGAAGGCTATCGAAACTAAAAAGTTAATTAATTATCTTGATGTTATTACCGAAAAACAAATAATTGAGAAAGACTTAAAGGAACTTGATGCCTTTAGTTTTTATACTGATGATGATTATTTGAGTGTTGAAGTTTTGTTTTACCGAAACGAAAAACTAATTGGTGGTAGTAATTTTATGTTTAAGAAAAACACAGATGTTTTAAATGATTTGATGTTTTTTGTTTTATCGTTTTATCTTAAATTTAATAATCCGATTCCAAAACTTATTTTGGTGGAAGACGGTGATACTAACATTTTAGAAGAACTTTTAAAAACTAAAGTCATCATTCCTCAAAAAGGTAAGAAGAAAGAAATCATAAAACTTGGAAAAATGAACGCTAAAGAGAACTATGAGCGTAAGACTTTGGAAAAGCGACAAACCGAAGAAAACGTAAAAATATTAAAAGACATTCTTGGTTTAAAAAAACTTGACAGAATCGACGTCATTGATAATTCCCATCTTCAGGGATCCCATCTTGTAAGCGGCGTTATCGTGTTTGAAAACGGCGCTTTTAATAAACACAAATATCGTAAATACCAAATAAAGAGTTTTACAGGAATTGATGATGTGAGAGCGATGAAAGAAGTAATCGAAAGACGATATCAAAATGATGATTGTGATCTTTTGCTTGTCGATGGAAAAGTCCAGCAAGTAAATGGCGCTCTAGAAGCTTTTCAAGAGCTTGGTAAAACTATTCGGGTAGCAGGGCTTTATAAGGATGATAAGCATACTACTAAAGGGCTTTATTACGACCATAAGGAGCTTGAAATCCTCAAAACATCGAGCCTCTATCTCTTTTTGAAAAAACTCCAAGATGAAGTTCATAACTTCGCTATCAATTATTATAAACTAAAAAGTCGTAAAGGACTTTTAAAAACAGAACTTGAAAAAATCAGAGGAATTGGTAAAATAACGCTAGAGAAAATTCTCAAAGCGCTTAAGGAAGGAAGAGAGGGTTTAGACAAACTAAAACTTCCTGAGCATTTAAAAGAAGAAGTATTAAAGGTTTTAAATAATGACGATTAAAGGCAAAATCCATGAGTTCTTTTTTAGGTCACGGATTTTTACGATTGTAAATAAAAATAAAAAATATCATTTGAAAGTATCAATTAAAGACTTTGAAGAGTTTTCGAAAGTCCTCTTTTTTAATCCCACAGTTATCGTTCATGTAAGGAAAATGAAAAACATTGGCTTATATGAGGTGCTCGCTTTTCGGCTCATCGTTATCAAAAAGCATGGTAAGCGAATTGTTTATTATAGTCAAGAATTTTTACAGAACGAAATTAAAAAACTTCTCAGATCATTTCAAAATAAACTTTTCTTAGATCTTGAGTTTACACTGCCAAACCGTAATCAAATATCAGAGATAGTTGAATATGGAATCGTTCTTGATAATAACCATGGCGAAATTATCTTTCAAGAAAAAAACTTTTTGAAGCCATTTTTTGAAAGTTCAATAAATGAGAAAACCCTTGAGTTCTTAACGATATCAAAAGATAAAATAAAAAAGGGTAAAAGTTACTTAGCGTTTTATAAACTTTTAGAAAATTTGATTAATGAACACAATCCCAAGATAATTGCTTGGGGAAGAGGGGACCTTATGATTCTTGAAAAATCATTTCGCATTAATCATTTAAAGCCTCTTGATATCCGTAGTAGATACATAAATATCATGCAAATTATTAAAAACTATTTAGGAGAGAAACAGGAGCTTGGACTCTTTGATGTTTATACATCTTTCAGTCATACAACTAAAGAACTTGTTCAGCATCACGATGCTTTAGTCGATGCTCAGATGGCGAGAAGCAATTACTATATGTTCCTAAATAAGATTAACGAAAAATAAAAAAAAGAAGAGATTTTCTATTGAAATTTTGTTAGAAAATGGTATAATACACACATGAAAACCTTTACACAAAAATTAGATTCAAGGAGGTATAAATGAAGAAATTTTTAGTGTTTTTGTTATTGCTTGTTCTTGGCTTTAGCTTAGTTGGCTGCAAAAAAGGCGATACTAAAGTTCAAAAAGCTGTCGAAGCAGCAAGCAAGATGACTGAAAAAGAGCTGCTTGAAGCAGCAAAAAAAGAGATTGGTGATGGCACATTCGTTGTCGAAACGCAGGCAAGCGGTGTAGCTAAGGCACTTGCTAAGTTTACGGAAAAATACGGAATTAAGCACGATAGTGAACGGGCTAAATCAGCTAAGAAAGATGCCCAACTTTATGAAGCTTTGGGTGTTGTTTACAGTAATCAATACTATGCTGATATGGTTGTTATTCAAGATGCGCGTCAGCTTGCGCAAATCATTTCCGAAAAAATTATTTATAAATATATTCCTAACCAAAACGAAATTAAACTTGACCAAGACGATCTTGATCCACTGGCAACAGTTTATTATAACCGGTTATTCTTATACAATAAAAAAGATACAAACTTTACAATTAAAAATGTTTGGCAGTTAGCTGGAAAAGAAGGCGAAACAGGTCACATCAGTGACTTTTCAATGCAGCGCCCTGTTAATGATAATATCAATATGAATTTCCTTCTTTCATTAACCTCAAAAGAAGGTATTGAAAGATTAACTAAAGCTTACAAAGCCTTTTATGGCAAAGACTATGAAGAAGATCCAAAATATCCAAACATTGCTTATAAATATATTTCTGAATTAATTGGTAATGTTTCTGTATGGCACGATTCTGATACAACAGCTATCAAGAGTGTTTTACCACAAGACACAAAACCAAATAGAACAGTTTTCTTTTCAGCGTTTGCGAAATATAAAAACCTTGTTAAAGAAAAAGGAGCAGATGTTGCTAAGGAAGTGTTTGGCTGGGAACACGAAATGGAAGGGTTTAAGGGCTTTTTATATAAGATGTACTCAGTTGTTCCAAAGACAGCTAAGTATCCTTATACCGCTTGTTTGTTTGCGCGTTATCTTTTAACAGAAGAAGGCTTTAACTCAGCTTTTGGTGACCAGTATGGATATTATTCACCAAACGCTAGTATTCTTCCAAAGGAAGGTGATAAACCACTCAGTTACTGGAAGAAAGTATGTTTAATTGAAGATGGAAATTATTTAGCAAGCCTTAAACAAGAAGTTGCTAATTATATCAAATCCCATGTTACGGGAGGCGGTAAATAGTGAAAAAATTTTTGTCAGCTTTTCTTGTTTTGGTGCTTGCGCTTGTTTTGATTGGCTGTAAAAAGCAAACGAACAAGACAGAGGAAATTCTTAAAAAAGCTAGCCAAATGACAGAAGAGGAGCTACTTAAAGCTGCCAAAGAAGAAATTGAAACAAATAAGCTTCGGGTCCAAACACTTGCTGCTGGTGTTATTAAATCAGCTGAGAAGTTTAAAGAGAAGTACGGCATCAATTATGATGAGGAAGAAATCAAGAGCGTTAAGAAAGATGCCGATATCTTTCGTGCTCTAGAAGTAGTAAACTCTGGAGAATATTTTAGAGATGTTGTTATTGCTCAAGATATTCGTTCAATTAAGCAGTTTATGGAAGAAAAGACAATCTATAGTTATAAGCCAAAGATGGATGATTCTGAACTTAAGATAGCTAAAGAAGACGCTGATCCCCTCGCTTTTGTTTATTATAATAAGCTATTCTTATACAATAAAAAAGATACTACTTTCACAATCAAAAACGTTTGGCAACTAGCAGGACCAAAAACTGAAGATAGCCATATCAAATCATTTTCTTTCCAATCACCAGTAAATGAAAAGATTAACATGAACTTTTTGGCGATGCTTACAAGTCCTGTTGGTATCCAAAGACTAACTGAAGCTTATAAAGCATACTGGGGTAAAGATTATGTAGAAGACCCACAATACAAAAACATCGCCTATAAGTTTATTAGTGAACTTTTAGACAGCGTTACTTCATGGCATTCATCTGATACAACGGCTGCTAAGGAAACGCTTGTTAAAAATAATACTGATATCAATGGACAAAGAACAATTTTCTTTGTTGGTCTTGCCAAACATAAAAATATCGCTAAAACCCTTGATTCAAAAGATATAAATCATGGTAACGAGCTTGCTAACGAAATTTTAGGTTGGCAACACGAAGTCGAGGGATTCTCAGGATTTCTATATAAACAATATGTAACGATTCCAAAGACTGCTAAATACCCTTATACAGCATGTTTGTTCTCACGGTTTTTATTAACAGAAGCTGGCTTTAACGCAGCATTTGGCAAACAATATGGATACTATTCTTCAAACGAAAACGTTAAGAGTTTACTTGCTGATGATAAGACAATTGGTTACTGGAAACAACACTGTATTTCGGAAGATTCTAATTTTATGGCCCAGGTTAAGAACGACCTAACTGACTTTATTCGTTCTAAGACACAAAACAAATAAATTTTATACAACACAGTCTTTAGACTGTGTTGTATCCGTTTAAAAGAGAAGAAAGGTTAAAAAAATGACACAAACTTTAAGAAGAAAAGAAAACACAAGATCGTGGTTTTTTAAAAACTGGAACAAATTCAGGACTTATATTTCAAAGCCCGAAAATGTCATAACTGTTACGTTTTTTGTTATTTTAGTTGCAACAGTTGTCGTTCCTTTACTTTTACTTCTTCGTGATTCAATTCTAATTCATTATGGTGGTGAAGCAAGAGAATATGAACTGGCGGTCGGTTCTTATACTTTAGTTCACTGGCGTGATCTTTTATTTAAAGGACAACACCGTTTCTCTTGGAATTTCTTTTATCACCCACTGATTAATTCAATAATTATGTCAGCTCTTGCCTGTGTTGTGGCAATTGGCGTCGGGGGGACGCTCGCGTTTCTAGTAACGAGAACAAATCTTCCATTTAAAAAATTTATCTCTGTTCTTTTCATTTTTCCTTACATCATGCCATCATGGTCGATTGCGATGTTCTGGGAAAACTTATTTAAAAATAGTGCCATCAAAGCTTGCTACAATCAGGTCGGTCTTTTAGAATCGCTAACAACTTTAAAAGTTCCTGAGTGGATGGTATATGGAATGTTTCCGATGGCAATGACGCTCGGTATTCACTACGCGCCTTTTGCTTACATCCTCATTGGAGGGATTTTAAGAAATATGGATGCTAACCTCGAAGAGGCGGCAACAATTCTCAAAGCTTCACGGTTCAAGGTTATTAGAAAGATTACACTTCCGATTGTTATGCCTGGTATCATATCAACACTTTTACTTGTTTTCTCAAGTTCAATCAGCAGTTATACAGTACCAACATTCTTAAACAAAAATGGTAAGTACCCAACAATCTCGATGACGATGAAATCGTTAATCAACGATACCTCGACCAGGGGCAAAGGTTACGTTGTAGCAATCATCTTAATTCTTATCAGCACAATCATTTTAGCTATCAACATGTATATCACTGGTAAACGTAAATCATTTACGACAGTTACTGGTAAATCGGGTCAAGCTTCAGTTATTAAGCTTAGAGGAGCAAAATATCCTTTAGGAATTTTATTTGCAACAATCGTTACTTTATTCTCAATAATTCCTCTCATTTCTTTTGGACTTGAAAGTTTCTTAGAAGTTCCGGGAAATATTAAAAGTTTCACTTTTAAATACTGGATTACCAAGGAAAACCTTGATGACCGAATACCGGGGTCAAGTGTTGGAATTTTAAGAAACAAAATGATTTGGGGAGCCCTTGGAAAGAGTTTGGGTCTTGCTTTAGTTGTTGCGCTTATTGCTGGATCATCAGGTATTCTTATCGGTTATGCGGTTTCTCATAAACGCCGGTCAAAACTAGCGACAATTGTAGCGAATTTAGCGTTTTTTCCATATCTTATTCCAGCACTAAGTTTTGGTGCAGTATTCTTTTCACTATCATATGTCCAAGGTTTTACATGGCTTAACGGAAGCTTTGTTTTGTTAGCGCTCGTTGGTAGTGTTAAATTCTTGCCGTTTGCTTCGCGATCGGGAACAAATGCGATGCTTCAAGTATCAAAGGAAATCGAAGAGGCAAGCATTATTGTCGGTACGCCGTGGTGGAAACGGATGACCCACGTTCTCTTTCCAATTCAGAAATCAAGTTTTATCTCGGGCTACTTATTACCATTTATTTCAACGATGCGGGAGTTATCACTTTTCGTTTTAATTGGAAGCTACAATTCTTTGATTACAATCGTTTTACAGAATTTCGATATCGGTGGTGTTACTCAAATTACGAACGGAATTAACTTCTTAATCATGATTTTAATTATTTCTATTAACCTTGTGATTAATAAAGTTACAGGTGCAACAATTGATAAAGGAATAGGAGGATAATTATGCCAGAAATTATTTTAAAAAATGTCACGAAAAGGTTTGGTAAATTTACAGCTGTTGAGAATTTAAATTTAATCATTCCTGATCGTTCTTTTATTACACTACTTGGTCCATCAGGCTGTGGTAAGACAACGACTCTAAGAATGATTGCAGGACTTGAAGATCCAACGTCAGGGAAAATTACAATCGATGGGAAAGTTGTTTTCGATTCAGAAAAAGGAATCAACATTTCTCCAGCGAAAAGAGATGTTGGGTTTTTGTTCCAAAACTATGCTCTATGGCCACATATGACCGTTTATAAAAACATCGCCTTTGGGCTTAAAAATCTTAAATGGAAGAAAGAAGATATTGATAAAAGAGTTAATGAACTTTTAGCACTACTGAAGATTGAAAAGCTTGGAAATCGTTATCCTAGCGAGCTATCTGGTGGACAGCAGCAGCGTGTAGCAATTGCCAGAACTCTTGCTCCCCAACCAAAGATTCTTTTCATGGACGAACCTTTAAGTAATCTCGATGCTAAGTTGAGACTTGAAATGCGTACCGAACTTAAACGTTTATTTAAATCAACCGATTCAACATTTGTTTATGTTACCCATGATCAGTTAGAAGCGATGACTCTTTCAACGAAACTATGTCTAATGAAAGAAGGGGTTGTTGAACAGTATGATACAGCGCTTTTCACTTATGCTCATCCAAACAACACTTTCGTTGCTGATTTCGTTGGTAGCCCAACGATCAATTTCGTAGAAGGTGTGATGAAACATAATGGTGGTAAACATATTTTGTCATTTTCAGGAAAAGAATTTGAGTTTGTTAAAAATCCTAAAGTTAAGACGCCCATTGATACCGCATCTCATCTTCTTGAAGTAGAACTTAAAGAATATCTAAAAACAAAAGAACAAGAAGAACCGGAAAAGCAAGAAGAAATGGTAGATACTACTAGCGAAGAACAGGCGCCAAGAACAACGCTTGAAGAAGTTTCGAAAGTTGTCGTCGGTATTCGCCCTGAATACTTACGAATAGGTGGCAAAGGAATTGAAGGTGTCATTTATTCATCACTTCCATCAGGAATGTCGACAACGGTTTTAATTAATCTCAACGATACGATTTTAACTTCTGTAGCTTTCGGAATTATTGATTATCAACAAGACGACACAGTTAAGTTCGAAATTGTTGGTGACGGTATTATTATCTTTGATGCCGAAACTAAACAAAATCTTGGCGAAGGAACGTTAAAAGAAATATAAAGTAAAAAATGAAGAACCTTATAGGTTCTTCATTTTCTTATACATTTTTGTAACTAAAATTAAAGGAATTACAATTGGTTTAATTTTTAGTTCTCTGTAAATACTGTTTTTAGTTTCTTCCGTTAAAAGGCTTTCAAGATCAACCATTCGATAATTTTTGTTGTTGATAATGAAAAGATCAATTTTCTTTTCAACTTCCTTGATGATGTTATCAGCTTTTTTACTGTTTCGATCAAGTTCAGCGATGCCTCTTGTGAAGAGTTCCGGACGCATGAGAAGACCATTTTCATCAATTGCAATATTGATACCAACAACGCCTTCAGTTGAAAGAACTTTTCGTTCCCATAAAAGGGCAGTATCAATACTTGTGTTGTTTGTATCGACATTAACATCAGGTGCAGAAATTCGTGTTTGACATCTCGCACCTTTCTCATTGATTTCAAGGATATCTCCATTTAGCATCAAAAAGATATTTTCTTTAGGAACGCACACGGCATTTGCGTGTTCTCCGTGGCGTCTTAGCATTGAAAACTCACCGTGCATCGGCATAAAGTATTTAGGTCTTGATAAGGCTATCATGAGTTTAAGTTCGCGTTCACAAGCGTGCCCTGACGTATGGGTATCAGTTAAAGGGCTATTTAGAATAACTTTTGTGTTATGTTTACATAAAAGGTTAATCGTTTTATTAATGCTTGCTTGATTGCCAGGAATGGCGGAGCTTGAAAAGACGACAGTGTCATTTGGCTTAAGCTTGATTTCCTTATGGGTATCATCGGCAATTCGCGATAGGGCAGCCATTGGCTCGCCTTGGGTTCCCGTACAAAGGATTGTTATCTTGTCATCCTTTAAGCTTTCAAAATCACGAGGATCAATAAACGTTTTTTCGGGAACTTTTAAATATCCAAGGTTTTTAGCCACAGCGAGATTTTTTAGCATGCTGCGTCCAAAAACGATGACGCGCCTACCAAGTTCTTCACTTGCTTCAATTACTTGTTTCATTCGGTAGACGTTACTTGCAAACATTGCCACGATTAAGCGTCCACTTATTTTACTCATAATTGATTTCATGCTTTCACCGACTTCTTTTTCCGAAGGGCTTGATTTTTTAACAAAAGCATTAGTGCTGTCAGCAAGAAGCAGAAGTACTCCTTCTTTTTGGTATCTTGTTACCTTTTCAAATTCAAAAGGTGGACCAATTGGAGTTAAATCAAATTTATAATCGCCAGTGTGTAAAATATTTCCAAGCTTTGTTTTTAAGCAAATTCCATAAGCATCAGGGATACTATGATTAACAGTAAAAAATTCAACAGAGAAGTTTTTAAATTTGTATTTAGAATCTTTATTAAAGTTAATGATGTGCGCTTGACTCTTTTGTCTTTGGTTAAGTTTTCCTTCAATTAGGCTGACAGCAAATCCCGAAGCATAAATATTTTTAACGTTTACTTCATTTAGTAAATAGGGGATTGAGCCAATATGATCCTCGTGCCCGTGGGTAATAAAAAGTCCAACAATTTTATCTTCGTGAGCCTTTAAAAACGAGAAATCTTGGATGACAGCATCAACGCCGAGCGATTCATCAGGGAACAAAACGCCGGAATCAACAATTGCAAGCTCATCTTCAATTGCGTAACAGTACATGTTCTTTCCGACTTCATCGAGTCCGCCAAGCGCAAATACGCTAATGCCTTTCCAAGAGATATCTTGGACTTTTTTTCGTGTTTCATCTAATTTCATACTTTTCCTTTCATACTAAAAAATGTTCCTAGAAATTCTAGGTATTTTTATTTTCTTTTAAAACATCTAATAATTATAAGTTATACAAAAATAGCTTCAGCATTGCCCTTGGGGGTAAATGGGTCTTTAAAATCGATATGATCATAAAATAAAACACCATTTAAGTGATCACATTCATGCTGAAAAATTATTGCTAAATAATCAGAAAAATACCGTTCTGTTGGTTTTAATTCTTTTGTTTCAAAATTATATTCTAGGTATTTAACTTTAATGTGCTTGTGTCTATGTACTAATCCTTTGACTTCGCGGTCAACTGATAGACATCCTTCACCTCCGAACAAATAGCACATTTGTTCAGATTTGCTAAGAATTTTAGGGTTAATCACCCCAAAGTTTTTGAGTTCGTTATTTTGATCATATACATAAATAACAAACATTCGTTTGAGATAATCAACCTGGACAGCTGATAAGCCAACGCCTGGGCGAATATTTAATTCTTGGGCTTTTTTTGGATCGTAGCCATTTTTTAAATACTCATTCATCAAAAGAAGAACTTCGGTGTCTTTAGAAGTAAGGGGTAATTGAAGTTCTGTAGACTTTTTTCTGATATCTTTATTATCTTCTTTTATAATACTATTATAATTATACATTTAAAACCTCTAAGTATCATACCAAGAAACACTCTTTTTTTCAAGCATAAAGAATGCTGTGATTATTATTTGTGATTAACTTCAGATTTTGTCTCAATCTATTAACACGTGATTTTGTCTCAAAATTTAAGAAAACCAAAAATAAAAAAGATGCTTTTTAAAGCATCTTTCAATTAAACAGTTTAAGCAAGAGGCTTATCGTTTTGATCATTTTCGTTTTGAGAATTTTTATTGCTTGTTTGACTTACAATTACTCTCTCGATTTGATTTTTTAATAAAAACAAACCAACGATTCCAACGATTCCAACAAATATTCCAACAATTAACAGAATAAAAGGTGTATTGTTGTTGTTTTCCATGCGACTAATTTTCTCAGCAGTGATGATATTGATAATAAAGAGAACTAAAGTAGCAACACCAACGCCACCCATTAAAAGCGATAAGAACAAGATTCCGATCACAGTTCCAAGTGCACCACTTGGAGCGCCGCCTTCCAGCAACACTTTTAATGAGGCTGTAACAATTAAAAATACAATTCCAAATGGTATTTGTACAAATGCCAAAATGAGATTGATTATTACTTGTTTACGAGATTTATCCAATGATACCAATGATACGTTATTCATCTTTTACCTCCTTGAAAATATTATACGGTATAAATTAAAAAATAATTATTTTTTTAATTAAATTATTAGTAGGTAAAATCAATATTAGATTTTATTTCTTTATTCAAAAAAGTAAAGTAGATAAGGAATGATTATTTTGTGGTTCGCCTTTAAAAAAATCAAAATATTCGCTGAAGCAACTAGTAAGTCATCTGAATGGTATGATCAATGGTAACAAAGGTCTAATCACTTAGTTTATTGGTATAGCGAAACCGAGAACAAAGACGGTGAACATTGGCATTATGTTGAAGGTGTTCCAACTATTTGGTAATAATATCTTAAATAATTTTTGGAAAAACTTTTCTTAAATTTTTATTTTATAGTGTTTGAAAATTTAGATATATTAAAATACGACTTACAATTAGTTATTAGCTCTGATTTTTATATTAGAGCTTTTTTGGTAAACACTTAATTTAATCGTTCTAGAATAAAGTATTTTTTTATTTATAATCTTATAGTTGCGAAAGCTTTTAAGCTGTGGTATACTAACTAAGAAAAATATTCACATGGCTCGAGGACGTCGCCACGACTGCAAATATTGCAGGGCGGTTGCCGGTGAAGGCTATGGAAGAAAATCAAGAATAAATGGAGGAAAGAATGTCAGTAATTTCACGAAAGTTATTATTAGACGCAGGTGCTCAATTCGGGCACAACACGAGAAGATGGAATCCAAAAATGAAGGAATACATTTTCGAAGAACGCAATGGTGTTTACATCATTGACCTTGATAAAACCGAACAAATGGTTGAGAAAGCTTACGAAGCTTTGTTCTCAATTGCTAGCGAAGGTGGCAAAGTTATTTTTGTTGGTACTCGCAAGCAAATCCAAGACATCATTAGAGAAGAAGCGATTAGAGCTGGACAATTCTATGTTGATCAAAGATGGCTCGGAGGAACACTTACTAATTTTCAAACAATTAGAAAAAGCGTTAACAAACTATTTGCTATCGAAGAACTTGAAGAAAGCGGTGAGCTTGATTTAAGAACGAAAAAAGAAAAAGCCTTAACTTTAAAAGAAAAAGAAAAGTTAGCCAAATATTATACAGGAATTAAAGAAATGAAAGAAATTCCCCAAGCAATGGTTGTTGTCGATCCTAAGACAGAAGAGATTGCGGTTAGGGAAGCTAATAAGCTTGGAATTCCTGTTTTCGGGTTAGTTGATACTAACTGCGATCCTGACCCAGTAGACTATGTAATTCCGGCTAACGATGATGCTGTACGCTGTGTCCGCTTAATCGTAGCTACACTTGCTAATGCGGTCGTTGTTGCCAATGGTGGAACGCCAATAGAGGTAGTATTTGAAGAAGAAGAAACTGTGACTGAAGAACGTCCACAAAAGCCATTCTTCAATCGCCCTCGACGACCACAACGTGATATCTTAGAAGTAAAGGTAGCTGATGGTAAGGTAACTAAAGAATTTAAAAAGCCACAAGTTTCTCACGAAAAGGTTGAAGTAAAAAAGGCTCCAGAGGAAAAACAAACCAAAAAAGAAGAAACTGTAAAACCAGTTAAGAAAGAAACAACTTCTAAAGTAGAGTCTAAAAAAGAAGTAGCTAAAAAAGAAGTAGAACCAAAAGAAGCACCTGTTAAAAAGGCGGCAGCTAAGAAAGAAACGAAAGCTACCGAGGAAAAAGTAGCTGTTAAAACTGTTAAACTTGAAGACTTAGGTCTTGGAAATAAACTTACCGAAACACTAAAAGAAGCAGGACTTACAACAGCTAAAAAACTAGCTAGTAAAAAAGTATCAGCGATGAAAGAAATAAAAGGTGTAGGTCCAAAAGCAATTGAAGAAATTCAAAAAGCTTTAAAAACTGTCGGTTTAGAAATGAAGGAGTAACCATTATGATTGATGCAAAGAAAGTAAAAGAATTACGTGAAGCAACTGGTGCCGGCATGATGGATTGCAAACATGCTCTAGAAGCAACAAAAGGTGATTTTGAAAAAGCCATCGTTTGGCTTCGTGAAAAAGGCATTTCTAAAGCTGCCAAAAAACAATCACGAATTGCTGCCGAAGGAAAATGCATTTTCTTCACTAAAGGTAATAAGACAATATTCTATGAACTTAATATCGAAACTGATTTTGCTTGCAAAAATGAGAACTTCCAAAAACTAATTGACAGCTTAAACAAAGCTTTAATTGTTTCTTCAGCCAAAACAACTGAGGAAGCTTTGAAAGTTAAAGCTGGTAAAGAAACTGTTGAGAGTTTAATTGTTAATGCTACCGCTTTGATTGGTGAAAAGATTTCGCTTCGTCGGTTTGGCGTTATTGAAACTAAAAGTGGTCAAGTATTAGGTACTTATAGCCATATGAATGGAAAGATTATTTCGCTTGTTCTTTTAAATGGTGGAAGTGAAGAAATTGCTCGCGATGTGGCGATGCATGTAGCAGCGATGAATCCCAATTACTTAGAAGAAAAGGATATTGATCCTAAGTTTTTAGAATCAGAAAAACAAATCATCCGTAATGAAATTATCAATGAAGGTAAGCCAGCTAATATTGTTGAAAAAATCATGGAAGGAAAACTTAAGAAACAAATTAAAGAATATTGTTTAGTTTACCAACCATTTGTTAAAAATGCCGATGTTACTGTTGGTGGTTTTGTTGAAGCAAACAAAGCGAAGATTATTGAATTTGTTCGTCTCGGCGTAGGCGAAGGCATTGAAAAACGCGAAGAAAATTTAGCAGAAGAAGTCGCTAAGCAGTTAAATGCATAATTTTTAGGCATAGGGTTTCCTTATGCCTTTTATTAAAATAAAGGAGTATTTTGTGCGTAGAGTAATTTTAAAGATTAGTGGTGAAGGATTAGGATACGATAAATCACGTGGAATTGATCCAGAGAAGGTTAAAAATTTAGCAGTCGAAATTAAAGACTTGGTATCGCTTGGCGATATCGAATTATGTGTGATTATGGGCGCGGGAAATATCTGGCGCGGTCGTGAAGCAGAAGCATTTAATATGCAAAGAACTTATGCCGATTATATGGGGATGCTTGGGACGATTTTAAACGCTTTAGCGTTACAAACAATGCTTGAAGACCTTGGATGCAAAACGCGCGTGATGTCGAGTTTAGCGATGCCAAGTGTTGCTGAAACTTATATTTTTAGAAGGGCTGAGCGTCATTTAGAAAAAGGACGGATTGTCATTTTTGGTGGGGGAACTGGTTTACCATTTTTCTCTACTGATACAACGGCAGCTTTAAGAGCAGCTGAGCTTGGATGTGATTTATTTTTAATGGCTAAAAACGGCGTCGATGGTGTTTATGATAAAGATCCTCGGAAACACAAAGACGCGAAGCGCTATCAAAAAATATCACACAAGCAGGTTGTTGAAGATCGTTTGGAAGTTATGGATTTAACAGCGATTACTTTATGTCTTGAAAATAATATCGATATTTTAGTATTTAATATGAATGAGCGTGGAAACATTAAGAGAATTATTACAAATCCAGAAATCGGAACTTTAATTACTAGTAGTAAAGAAAGGAAATAAATAATGGAAGAAATTCAAACAATTATTGAACAAGGAACACAGAAGATGGAACATACGCTTGACGCCATCAAGAAACAATTATCGCTTGTGCGGACAGCAAAAGCTAATCCAAGCGTTCTTAACGGGATAGAGGTTACATATTATGGAACCACAACTCCTCTTGCTCATATAGCCACAATCTCAACGCCTGAGGCGCAGATGCTTATGATTAAACCTTTCGATCCGTCGACTTTAAAAGACATCGAAAAGGCAATCTTAACTTCTAATATTAATCTTATGCCTCAAAGTGATGGTTCGGTCATTCGCCTCGTATTCCCAGCTCTAACTGAGGACCGTCGTAAGGAAATTGTTAAGGAAGTCAAAGCGCTTGCTGAAGATGGACGTGTAAGTATTCGCAATCATCGCCGCGAAATGGTCGATAAAATTAAGAAACTTGAAAAGGATAGTGAAATAAGCGAAGATGAAAGTCACAACAAACAAGACGATATTCAAAAGACAACTGATGACTACATCAAAAAGATTGATGATCTTTTACATGAAAAAGAAAAATCAATCATGGAAATCTAGAAAGGTTTACTAGTTTGCATATTGCTATTATCATGGACGGGAATGGTCGATTCGCAGAGAGAATCAATAAACCCCGCCTTTTTGGTCATAAAAAGGGCGTTCAGGCCCTTTTTAAAATTGTTGGTGAATCGCAAAAACAAGGAATTGATTTCTTGACTCTTTTCTGTTTGTCAACCGAAAATTTCAAGCGCAGTGAAACTGAGATTAAAGGAATTTTTAAACTGTTAAGCGAGAGCCTATGTGAAAAAGAAGAAAAAATTGTTCAAAATAATATTAGACTAAAAGTAATCGGAAGAAGAGATAGAGTGCCAAGTTCTATTTTAAAAAAACTTGACGATATCCTGTTAAAAACTAAAGATAATAAAGGGCTTACTTTAACTCTGGCAATTGATTATGGATACCAAGACGAACTTAATAGGGCAATTACTAGCATCATAAAAGGGACACCTAGAGAAAAAGCTTTCGATACCCATTTTTTGCCAGATGTTGATTTATTAATCAGAACAGGAAAAGAAAAAAGAATCAGTAATTTTATTATGGGAAAACTTAGTTATGCTGAACTTTACTTTACAGACATTTTGTGGCCAAGTTTTCAAGAAACAGATTTAGTGGAAGCCCTTAAGTGGTATAAAGAAAGAAACCGTAAATTTGGAGGCTTAAATGCTTAAGCGAATTATTACAGCAATTGTTCTTGTTATTATCGTTGTCCCTTGCTTAATTTTTGGGGGCTATTTTTTAGTGGGTCTTGGAACACTTGTTGCCACGCTCGCTAGTTATGAAATGACAAGGGTATACCGAAAAGAAGCCACAGGCTTATATTTTTTAGGTTCGTTAATTTTTCCGGTTGTTTTTATTCTTAGTTTTTTGTATCTTTATGCTTATTACACGAAGTTAGAAACGCTTCTAAAATTCACACTTGTTTTGTGGCTAAGCGTTTTACTGATTACACTTTTAGTTTCAACATTTGCTAAGGAAAGTCCAAGACTTGTTGAGGGAATATCCTTTGCTTATCTATTTCCGTTTTTATTGACAATAACTTTCGGGCTAGGTTTTCGTTCACCTTTCGTTTTTAAAGGTTTTAAGATTGCTTCGCCAATACTTATTTATCTAATTTCCATTACCGTTTTAACTGACACGTTTGCTTATTTTGTTGGCATGCTTTTTGGAAAGCACAGGCTTGCTCCAACAATTTCACCAAAGAAATCAGTAGAGGGAGCGATTGGCGGTTTGGCTTTTGGAAGCATTATTCCTGTATTTGTTGCCTGGGGACTTGGGCTTTTTAAGCTCTATGATTTTCCGCTTTACTTGAGCTTTATCGTTTTCTTTTTGATATCGCTTGTTTTATCAGTAAGTAGCCAAATAGGGGACCTTGTATTGTCTAAAATCAAAAGACGACTTAACGTTAAGGACTTTAGTAATCTAATGCCAGGACATGGTGGAATTCTTGACCGGTTTGATAGTCTTAGTTTGACGGGTCCTGTTTTTATTATCGTGATGGCAATTGTTGGTGCCTTTGCTTAAAAATGAAAAAAATTGTTATTTTAGGTGTCACCGGTTCAATAGGCGAGAATTCGCTTCGGGCTCTTGATGAACTAAAGTTATCACTATATGGAATAGCTTTTAAAGATGAAATAGATAAGGCAAGTGCAATAATTGATAAATATAATCCCGAGGTTATTGTCGTAGCAACTGTCAGTGCTTACGATGCTTTAAAGAAAAAGTATCCCCATAAAGAAATATTAGTTGGTCTTAAAGGGATGAAACTTTTTCTTCAAAAAGAAGACCTCGTTGTTATTAATGGCATTAACGGTATAAACGGTATCTATCCATCCTACTACACAGTTTTAAATGGAAATACTTTACTTGTTGCTAACAAAGAAACGATTATTTGTATTGGTGAGGAGCTTCTTAAGCTTTCTTATAAAACGAAAGCTAGTATTATTCCAATAGACAGCGAACACAGTGCAATAAATAGTCTTCTAAAAAAATATCCAAACCCTAAGCAAATCATCATTACTGCAAGTGGCGGTAGTTTACGTGATAAGACAAAAGAAGAACTAAAATGCGTTACTAAAGAAGAAGTTCTTCACCATCCTGTTTGGAAAATGGGTCCTTCAATTACTGTAAATTCTGCTAATTTGTCAAATAAAGCGATGGAAGTTTTTGAGGCGAGGATTTTATTTCAAAAATACACATCTGATATCAGTGTAAAAATTGAAAAGAATGGTATAATACACGGGATGATTGTTTTACCTAATGGCGATATCTACAAACACGTTTCAACACCCCTTATGAGCGAGTTTATTAAAGATGGGCTTAATCAGGCACTCGATTTAGGTTATGATTTTTTTCATATCGAACCGATGAAAAAAGAAGAATTTCTAAGTCTAGCTGATCCTAGTTTAGACAGGTACCCATTATTTAAGCTTGCTTCTGTAAATCATAATCCTTTATTTCCTTTAGTTTATACAGCGGTAATTGAAGGGCTTACAGAAGTGTTTTTAGAGGATAAGATTGAGTTTTTAGATATCGAAGAGAATGCGGTTAAACTAATCGGTAAGTTTCCTGATAATTTAACTCTTTCAATCGAGCAAAAAATCGATTACTATGAGGAAATTAAAAACCAGGTTAAAAAGGAGTTTAGTAAATGAATATATTTTTAGATATTATTGTTTTTCTTGTGATTCTCGGAGTGATTGTCATGATCCATGAATTTGGTCACTTGATTTTCGCAAAGATGGTCAACTGCTTAGTTAGAGAATATTCTGTTGGTATGGGGCCAAAGATTGTATCCAAAAAGTTCAAAGAAATTGAATATTCACTTAGGGCATTTCCCTTGGGCGGTTTTTGTGCGATTGCTGGAGAAATTGATGAAGAGCTACTAAAAGGCGTTGACAAGGTTTGGCTTAAGTTTAATAAGCGTAACGAAGTTGAACGTATTTATACAAATAGTATTAAAGGTATAACAGAAGAGTTAAAAGCATATACACTTCTTAGTTATGATTTAGTTGGCAAAACTAAAAAAGACAAAACTAAGAAATATGAAAGGAATCTTGACATAGCAGGTGTGACTTACAACAATTTATTTGTTGAAGTAGGGAGTGAAGAACGCGTCGAAACTTTTAAAGTTGTTTCTGATTGCCAAATTGTTTATGCGAAAAACCAAACATTCCAAATCGCTCCAAGAGGCAGAAGATTAAATGATAAACGTTTACGTTCGCAAGCTTTTGTAATGTTTGGGGGACCTTTATTCAATTTCCTTTTAGGCTTTTTGGTTTTCTTTATTGCTGGTATCATCATTGGCTCGCCAGTTCTAACATCTAATAAGATTGGTGAAGTGACAGATGAAAGTTTTGCTAAAAAGGTTTTAATGATGGAAAAAGGCGATGAGCTAACAAAAATTAACGGTAGCGAGATTAAAGGTTTCAAAGATATCGATGGTGCTTTACAGTCTTTCCGTGACGGAACTACTAAAGAACTCGAGATTGAATATAAACGTCAAAACCAAACGATTGTTAAGAAGGCTAATCCATACATTAGTGTATATACACTTGGTGGTATTACTGTTCAAGAACGAGATGGTAAAATCTTTGTTGTAAACGCCAACTCGCGTATTAAGCAGTATAAGCAAGGTCTTAAGCCTGGCGTCGAGATTTTAAAAATTAATGGAAATGCTATAACTTCTTGGCGCGAATTCTTGAAGTTTTTTGAAGGATTAGAGGGCAACGAGAACAAGAAAGATAACGTTTTAAAATTAACGATTTTAAATGAACAAAAAGAAGAAAAAGAAATCGAAGTTAATTATTTTAGTCGTAAACTTCTAAAATCACTTCAGGGAAGCACAAACTACCCAATGGCGAAAATTACTTTGGGTGTGGGCGCTATTAGCAAGTATAAGTTTGGCAATGGTTTTATTACTGGTTTTGATTTAACAATTGATTCGATGGGTCAAGTATTTAAAACGATAAAACTGCTTTTCGTATCGAAAGAAGTAGGCGTTGGCGATTTGTCTGGCCCGATTGGGATTTTCTCAATTACTCAACAAATTCGTAAGCAAGGGTTTGTGGCAATACTTAGGTGGGTTGGACTTTTATCGATCAACATTGGTTTGCTTAATTTGTTCCCAATTCCAGCGCTTGATGGTGGCAGAATGCTTTTTGTTTTGTATGAAGGAGTTGCAAGACGTAAGCCAAACAAAAAAGTCGAAACAATTCTTATTACTGTTACGATGCTTTTACTTTTTGGTCTAATTATTTTAATATCGATTAAAGATATTATTTCCATTATTGGAGGTTAAATTGAAACAAAGTCTTTTCTATATTCCAACTCTTAGAGAAATTCCTAAGGATGCGGAAATTAAAAGTCACCAGGTTTTGTTAAAAGGTGGCTATATTAAACAAACGGCCGCAGGGGTTTATGTATATTTGCCTCTTGCTAACCGTATTTTACAAAAAGTTGAAAAAATTATTCGTGAAGAGCATGATTGTATTGGCTGTTGTGAACTCCTCATGAGTAGTCTGCAGCCTAAAGATTTATGGATGGAATCGGGTCGCTGGGAAGCCTATGGTAAAGAACTAATGCGTCTTAAAGATCGCCACGACCGGGAGTTTTGTTTAGGACCAACTCACGAGGAAATTATTACTGATACAGTTCGTTCGTGGATTAATAGTTATAAAAAACTTCCACTTGCTTTATATCAAATTCAAACGAAATATCGTGATGAGTTTAGACCACGGTTTGGACTAATGCGTGGACGCGAGTTTATTATGAAAGATCTCTACACTTTCCATGAAAATCAAAAAGATCTTGATAAGTGGTATTTAAAAGTTCGGGAAGTTTATTTTAAAATCTTTAACCGCTGCGGGTTAAAGTTTCGAACAGTTGCTGCCAAATCGGGAGCAATTGGTGGCAATAGTAGTGAAGAGTTTATGGCGCTTTGTGAAATTGGCGAAGATACGATTGTCTACAACGAAGAAAACACTTTTTCTTCAAACTTCGAACTGTGTGGACTAAGTGAAGGTGACCCTTCTCCTGACGGCAATGGCACAGTTAAACATGCTAAAGGAATTGAACTTGGACACATCTTCAAACTTGGTACCAAATATTCTGAACCAATGAAACTACTTTATAACGATCAAGATGGTAATAAAAAACCGGTTGTCATGGGCTGCTACGGAATTGGAGTTAGTCGCCTGATGATGGCGGTTCTTGAACAAAATGTCAGCGATAAATTAAAAGTTGTTTGGCCACTTGAGGTAGCACCATTTAAACTTCACGCTTTGGTCTTAACAAAAGCCACATCTAAACAGTTAACAAAATATTTAAATGATCTTGAAAAAACTTACGAAGTGTTAATTGATGACCGCACGGAATCAATTGGGGTTAAGTTTAATGATAGCGATCTTATTGGTTCGCCATATAAACTTATTATTGGTAAAAAGTTTGATGAAGGAATTGTTGAGTTAATCGATGAAATAAAAGGAACGCGCACGGAAATTAGTTTGAAAGATAGTTTAAGATTAAAATTGTAAAAGAAGGAGATAGAGTTATGATTAAGGGATTTAAAAACGTTCAAATGTATGTTGATGGTAAATTTGTGAAGAAAAGTTTAACGGTTGAAAACGGAAAAATTATTAATTTTAAAAGTGGACCAAATCACTTGACAATTGATGAGAAACTATATCTTGTTCCTGGATTTATTGATGAGCACATTCATGGCGCTAATGGCTGCGATAGTATGAACGGAAAAAGAGCATCGCTTTTAACAATTGCTACTAACCTCGCTAAAGAAGGAGTTACAAGTTTTTTAGCAACGACAATGACACAAACTGAAACTAACATTATCAAAGCTTTAAATGCTATTCGTGATTATATTGATGAAGACGTAAAAGAAGGAGCTGAGGTTTTAGGAGTACATCTTGAAGGTCCATTTATCTCTAAAGTCTTTAAAGGTGCTCAGCCTGAACATGCAATTAGGAAATGTGATCGCGATCTTCTTGAAAAATTTAATCACGAGTCAGGAGATAATATTAGGTTGGTAACTTTCGCTTATGAAGAAAATGGTAAAGAAATGCTTGATTATATGGTAACTCATGGAATAACAGCTTCGATTGGTCATACTAACGCTACAAGTGATGAGGCATTAGAGGCTATTCAAAATGGGGCAAGCTGTGCTACACACACCTATAATGCAATGAAAGGACTCCATCACCGTGAGGCGGGGACACTTGGGGCTGTTATGATTAGCGACAATGTATATGCTGAATTAATTGCTGATCTTATCCATGTATCGAAAACCGCTATTAAGCTTCTCGTTAAGACAAAAACTGTTGATAAAATGATTGCCATAACTGATGCGATGGAAGCGAAGAATTTAAAAGATGGTACTTATGAACTTGGCGGACAGGAAGTATATGTTAAGGATGGCTCGGCACGTTTAAAAGATGGAACTTTAGCTGGAAGTATTCTAAATCTAAATAAGGGATTAAGAAATATTAAAGAAGCGGCTGGAATTAGTCTTGAAGACACAATTAAAATGGCAACGATTAATCCTGCGAAGAATTTAGGCATTAGTCATTTTAAAGGATCGATAGCTCTAGGTAAGGATGCTGATTTTGTTGTTATTGATGAAGATTTTAATATTTATTTAACGGTTAGAGGTGGTAATAT
>CAUTZD010000003.1:0-76390 GCA_963542825.1 uncultured Acholeplasmataceae bacterium
AAAACTAGCCCGTGTTTTTTTTAATTCCCATAGGCTTTTTAAAAGATCTTTTTTATGCTTTTTGTTATTCGCTTTAATCTTTCTTAAAGTTTCTTTAACTTCTTTTTTCTTTAGAAGATAGGTTTCTTTAAATTCTTTATCACTAGAAAAACTAGCCCGTGTTTTTTTTAATTCCCATAGGCTTTTTAAAAGATCTTTTTTAGTAATCTTATATTCTTGATACTGTGTCTTAACAAACTCTTCTGTCATTTTTACTCAAGAACATATTTTTTATATACTTCTGTAAGATTGCCGTATTCTTTAATTGCATGATCGACCTTAATATCAAGCATTAGTTCGCCACGTTTGATAACGGCAATCCGGTCACAAATGTTTTCAACAACTTCGATGATGTGTGAAGAAAAGAAAACGATGTTACCTTTTTTAGCATGATCAGTTATACATTTTCTAATTGTTAATACAGATGTTGGATCAAGCCCGGTAAGTGGCTCATCAAGAATCCAGACTTTGGGCTCGTGAATCAAAGAAGCAATAACCGTGATTTTTTGTTTCATACCATGGGAAAATGTTTTGATTTGTTTATCAATGTCTTTTTTAATATCAAACAAATCAATATAGTAATCCATGCGTTCATTTCGTGTTTTTGGATCAACCATGTAAATATTAGCAATATATTTTATATATTCTCTTGCTGTAAGTTTTTCATAAAGTGGATGGTTATCAGGAACATAACCAATTAAGTACTTGGCTTTTTCTGGTGAAAGTTTCATATCATAACCACATACACTAATACGGCCTTCATTGGAACCATGAATACCAACAATCGCTTTAATGAGCGTCGATTTGCCGGCACCATTATGACCAATAAAACCAAACACCTCCCCAGCTTTAACTTCGAGGTTGAAGTTTTTTACAGAATATACATCAGATGATGGATAGCGCTTATAAAAGTTTTCAATTTTTAAACTGGCAGTAGCTTCGCTTTTCATCTTGATAACCTCCTCTTTCGTTATTTTTTTTGTCGCCATTAGAACACGTAATTCTTTACGGGAAATCTTTGGATTTTCAACTAAAATTGCTTTTTGTCTTTCTTTTCGATCTTTGTATCTTATATAGTATTTTTTAAAGATATCTTTATAAATATCATCAAGGCTATATAGGTACTCATAAACGCTTAGAGTTGCAAACGTTAAAAAGACAAAAGATAAATAAAGTGTAAACCAAAACATATAATACATTTTGGCTTCACCACCAAAAATTGGAAATCGTAAAATATATCCATCTTTTAAGTTTTTGAAGAAACGAAATTTATCAGTTAAAACATCACCATTAAGAAAGAAATAGTCAACGTTTTTTCCACTATCTCCAAATATTTTACTACCCTTTATTGCTGGTAACACTGCATTAACAAAAACCGCAAACAAATAGTAACCAGTAAATGTAATAAGCGACGCTACCGTTTCTTTGACTTTCGGGCGTTTAAAATAACCAATGCTGACAGCAGTTATCGGAATAATCAAGTCGTATAAATGGTTATACCAAAACCTAACGGAACTGATTTCAAAAATAAGCGTCTCTTTACCAATGTTTGGAAACGTTAAAGCGATGAACGCTCCTAAGACGTTTACAAAATACGTAAAGTAAAACAAAGTTTTAATTTTAAATGGAATTGATATCAAAAGTAAAACGATTGCTGTGTGGCATAAGTGTAAAGGCCAGTTAGCAAGATTTGCGAAACTCATGTATGAATAGTCGTCAAAGAAAGTAATGAAAGCAGCAATGCTTAACCATGTCAGGAAAATCTTTTGTTCTTCTTCGCTCCGCTTTTTGAAAAATAGTGAAAAAACAAAGGGACTTCCAAAAGCGAAAATTAAAAGCCAAATATGGAAAGATTTACGAGGCTTAAAAAGAAGTGTGTCACCACCAAATATTATTCCGAAACCCATCCCTGGAAAAGTAGCAACAATTGACAAAAAAATAATAACTACAGGCAATAAGTATTTTATGGTTTTTTTAGATACTGATTCTTTTGAATCTTCACGATTCAGAAGATTATCTTTTATTAATAAAAAGTTTGCTTTATTTCTAAGCTCATCAATAACAAAAATAAATGAAATCGTGAACATCAAAATAAACAATAAAGCATTAACGAAAAAAGCAAATGAATTAACATTATAACTTAATGAAGGATTTCCAGTAAACCCATAGACAACTGTATTAATGCTAATAAGATTAATCAAACTAACAGGCAAAGCATAACCAATTGTTAAAACCTTGAGAATGCGGTTTTTTCGAAATGATGGCGCCATCGCTACAACAGGAATCGCTGAGTAAGTTAGTATCTTAAGAAAAAGAATAAATATGTTTTTAACCGAATCAGGAAATTTATCGGTTACAAAACCCGTGTAGTGACCTTTGTATTTAAAAATCCGGTAAAACTCTTCATGCTGTTCGTTATATAAAAAAGTAAAAATAAAGAACGTAGTTAAAAATAAAATCTGAATTATTCTTAGTGCCCATACTTTATTAATAATCTTATTAGGCCTATAGTAAAAAAAAACGAACGTTATTATTAAAAAGGGTGTTAAAAACAGTAAATATGCCATAATTAAAGTTCTTTAAACTGCCAGTTATTATACAATTAAAATGCTTAAAAGTCACCTTTTACCAGGAAATTTGATAATTTTTTTGATATTTTTAACTTCTTTTTCTCGCCTTTTAACGCTTTTTTGCCTTTACAATAAAAAAGTGCGAGATTTTTTCTCGCGTCTTTTTTAATTTTCTTCTTGGCTTTCTTTTACCTCTTCATTTTCCAAAAAAGCTTTTTCCTTTTCCTTAAGTGCTTTTTTATTAGTGTCAAAGGATTTTCTAAAAACAACAAAATACTGGTATAGAAATTCTGTAACTCCGTTAATAATCATTGTAAACAGCAGAATTAACTTATCAGCAAAAACGAAAGTTATTTTCTTATTAAGTTGAACAAGCCACCAGCAAGATAGCGGCGTAAAAACAAGATAGTAAAGAAAAACAAGCACCATCGCTTTCGGAATATTATTAGCTGACTTAAAAGTGTATTTCCTGTTAAAAGTAAAATTCCAAATAACTGATAAAACTAAAGCAATAAAATAAGATAGTCCATACGTCTTCTTTTTCTCAGGATCAAAAAAGATTTCCATGAGCCATTTCTGTTTTCTATAGATACTATCAAAGGATACGTACTTATCAAGCTTGATAAGGTCTGTCAAAATAACGTATGCAAGAATTTGAATAACTCCTGCCGATATCGTAATTAGCCCGTATTTTAAAACACGCCAAGCGTTTTTCTTGCTTCTAGTTTTTTTATTTGTCTCTATGTTGTTTGTTTCCATAACTCTATTTTACATTACACATGAAAAATAGTCTACCATTTCATAGCTTTTCTTTAGCCAAAAAGGAAAAATAAGGTATATTTCTTATATGAAGATCCTCGGTTTCCAAAAACTAAGTCTAACTGATTACGACGGCTTTTTATGCTGTACTATCTTTTTGTTTGGCTGTAATATGCTTTGCCCTTTCTGTCATAACAAAGATTTAGTGATTAAAAACCCTAAAACTAAGGAAATTAATCTTGAAGAAATCCTAGATTATCTTAATAAAAATAGAGGAAAAATAGAGGCTGTTTGCATAACTGGTGGTGAACCAACTGTTAATCCTGATTTAGCTATTCTTCTTAAGAAAATAAAAGAGCTTGGTTTTTTAATCAAACTTGATACTAACGGAACTAACCCTAATCTTCTTCAAACTTTAATAAGCGAAAATCTTATCGATTATGTGGCTATCGATTTTAAGAATAGTTTAAACCTCTATCCACAAACAATAGGTTTAAATAAATTTAATCATCTTTCTTTGCTTAATTCAATAGCTTTGTTAAAGGAAAATAAAATCAAATATGAACTACGTACCACTTTAGTTAAAGAACTGCACACAGAGGTGTCAATTATGGAAATGGCACAAACACTCTCTGGCGAAAATATTTTGTTTTTACAAAAGTTTGTTGATAGCGGTAATTGTTTAAAAGAAGGGCTACATCCTATAAGTTATGAAGAGGCTTTAAAATTTAAAAAGATACTGGAAAAAGAAATAAAAACAGTAAAGCTTAGAGGATATTAATTAGAGAACAAGAAAAGCCAGACAACTGTCTGGCTTTTCATTTTACTTTTCTAAATAATTATAAATATCCGAATAGTTATTATAACTATTAAAGCTAATGCCGTCTGTTACAACTAAAGTCGGAACCTTGGTAACATTATATTTCTTCGCTACTTCTGGTTCTTTCTCGGCATCAATAATTTTGATATCGATATTTTTCTCTTTGAGCATTTGCTTGACCATCTGACAAGTTGGGCAGCTGTTTGTTGTTATTAAAATACGCTCACCAACAGCATCCATGTTTTTAACGTGTTTGATACTAACGCCTTCTTTTTCAAGTTTTGATAATGTGATATCATATTCTTTCCGGGAATCGAATTCTTCACGTTTTCCGTCGTTCCAGTTTTGTACTGGGCGGTAGTATCCGGTAATTCTACTATATACTTCGGCTTTGCCTTTACAAGTTGGGCAAACAAAGTGTTCACCAGTTATATAACCATCTTTTTGGCAGACAGAGTAAGTTGGTGACATCGTGTAGTAAGGAAGCTTATAGTTTTCAGCAATTGTTCTAACAAGTTTCATCGCTGTGTGCCAATCGCTAATCTTTTCTCCTAAAAATGCATGAAAAACCGTTCCTGATGTGTAAAGTGTTTGGAAGCGATCTTGGATATCCAAAGCCTCAAAAATATCATCTGTGTACCAAACAGGTAAGTGACTCGAATTAGTGTAGTATGGTGTCTTATTATCAAGACTAGCTGTAATAATATCAGGATATTTTGCCTTATCGTGTTTCGCTAGACGGTAAGCTGTTGATTCAGCAGGAGTTGCTTCAAGATTATACAAGTCTCCGTACTCTTCTTGATAATCACTTAAACGCTCACGCATATGATTTAAAACTTTTTCTGTGAACGC
The DNA here is from genome assembly GCA_963542825.1 of uncultured Acholeplasmataceae bacterium. Classification (GTDB taxonomy): domain Bacteria; phylum Bacillota_I; class Bacilli_A; order ML615J-28; family CAG-698; genus CAUTZD01. Next base: position 5,041 of record CAUTZD010000003.1, read on the forward strand.
TTGAGCCTTGGTGTTAACTAAGTTTTCCCGAACCCATTTAGCATTGAGGCAAGCTTCGTTCATGCCAACAATCCCAATCGTTGAGAAATGATTGTTGAATGTCCCAAGATATCTTTTTGTATATGGATAAAGTCCTGCCTCAAGGAGTTTAGTAATGACATCTCTTTTAATTTTTAAACTGCGCGCAGCAACATCCATCAAGCGATCAAGTTTTGTAAAGAAGTCTTTTTCATCTTTTGCAAGATAAGCAAGTCTTGGCATGTTTAAGGTAACAACGCCAACTGAACCAGTTGATTCGCCGCTTCCAAAGAAGCCTCCAGACTTCCGTCTTAGCTCCCGAAGATCGAGACGCAATCTACAACACATGCTTCTCACATCGCTTGGCTCCATTTCACTGTTGATGTAATTAGAGAAATACGGTGTCCCGTATTTAGCAGTCATCTCAAAAAGAAGCTTATTATTCTCAGTATCTTGCCAGTTAAAATCTTTCGTGATTGAATATGTAGGAATTGGGTATTGAAAGCCCCTTCCGTTAGCATCTCCTTCAATCATAATCTCGATAAAGGCTTTGTTAACCATATCCATTTCTTTCTGACAGTCTTTATATTTAAAGTCAAGGCGTTTACCGCCAACAATAACGTTTTGTTCCTTAAGGTCATTTGGAACGGTCCAGTCTAAAGTAATATTTGTAAATGGTGCTTGAGTTCCCCATCTACTTGGAGTGTTAACTCCATAAATGAATGATTGTACACACTGCTTAACTTCTTTATAATCAAGATTATCAGCTTTAACAAATGGGGCAAGATAAGTATCAAAAGAACTGAAAGCCTGAGCTCCAGCCCATTCATTTTGCATGATACCTAAGAAATTCACCATTTGGTTACAAAGAGTCGAGAGGTGCGATGCTGGCTTTGAAGTAATCTTACCAGGTACTCCTCCCAGTCCTTCTTCTATTAACTGTTTGAGACTCCAGCCCGCACAGTATCCGGTGAGCATCGACAAATCATGAATATGAATCGCTGCCTCTCTGTGGGCTTTTTCAATCTCCCCATCATAAATTTCTGATAACCAGTAATTTGCAGTTATCGCTCCTGAATTCGATAGAATTAATCCACCTACTGAGTAAGTCACTGTTGAGTTTTCTTTAACTCGCCAGTCTGAAACATCAAGATAATTATCAACTGTCTTTTTGTAATCGAGAGCAGTCGTTGTGATGTTCCGAACTTTTTCACGTTGTTTACGGTAAAGAATGTAAGCTTTGGCAACATCAGCAAATTTGTTTTTAATTAAAATTACTTCGACGCTATCTTGAATATCTTCAACCGTAATCTTGTTGTTTTCAATCTTCACTTGAAAATCATCGACAACTTGTTCAGCTAACTTATTAAGTTTGTCTTCAGTGATTGGTTTTTTCAAAGCAATGAACGCTTTGTTAATTGCGTTAGCAATCTTTTTAAGATCAAACTTGACAACTTCGCCATTTCGTTTAACGATTTTAAACATATCTACCTCCATACAAGGACTATACTAGAGCATTCAAATAATGGCAAAATAAAAACAACAAAATAAAACAAAAAGACAGCTAATGAAAAAGTTTCATTGGCTGTCAATGGAAAATATCTTTTAAAAATTAATACCGTTTTTTACTATCATAAGTAAATAAAGAACTAACCGCTTTACCCGTTAAGATGTTATCAAGGCCCTCAGCTAAAAGTGAAGCAATTGATACTTGTTTGATTTTGCTGCTTTGTTTTTCTTTAACTAAAGCTATTGAATCGGTAACAATCAGTTCTTCAATGCTTGAATTTTCAATTCTTTTAACGGCTTCACCACTCAATACTGGGTGCGTCGCACAAACATAAATCGATTTAGCTCCAGCCTTTTTAAGCGCTTCGCTTGCAAGCGTAATCGTTCCAGCTGTATCAATGATATCATCAACAATGATTACGTTTTTGCCATTAACATCACCAATAATATTCATAACTTCAGCAACATTTGGTTTCGGACGGCGTTTATCAACAATAGCGATCGGGGCATCAAAATAGATTGCAAATTTCCGTGCTCTCGTTGTTCCGCCATGATCTGGGGAAACAACAACAACATCTTTAACTTTTTTGTCTTTAAAATATTGAACAAGAATAGGCAAAGCCCCAAAGTTATCGATTGGAATATCAAAAAATCCTTGAATCTGAGCAGCATGTAAATCAAGAGCAATAATCCGTGTCGCCCCTGCCGCTTGTAAAAGGTCGGCAACGAGCTTCGCTGTGATTGGCTGCCTACTCATAACTTTCCGGTCTTGCCGGCAATAGCCATAATAAGGCATCACAATATTTATTGTTTTTGCTGATGCCCTTTTTAAAGCGTCAATCATTATTAGAAGTTCCATATAATGATCGTTAACAGGTTCTGAAGTTGACTGGACCACAAACACATCATAGCCGCGAACCGTTTCCGGAATGTTGATGTTCATCTCACCATCGGCAAAACGAATTGTTTCACAAAATGAAAGCTCTGTATTCATCTTCCTAGCAATTTCTTCGCCTAATGTTTTGCTAGCTGAAAGCGCAAAAATTTTAAATTTTAAATTCTCCATAAATTCTCCCCACAATTTCTTTTACATTATACCAGAATTATTCATTATTTTTCCTTTTAATATTTTAACGTTATAAGCCTTAATAATTGTTCTAACTTTGATTTTTTTCTCAACTACTAAAAGTGTTGGTCCCGATCCTGAAAGTGTAATATATTTCGGATTTACTGTTTTTGTTAATTCACCATAAACCTTGTCTACTCTCTCGTCAGCTAAAGCATATTTTAAAAATACATTTCGATATCGAAACTCGCGGCTTGTTTGGTCTATATAATCCCCACAACTATTAAAGTCTTCTTCTTCAATTTTCGCAAACATATCCTTAGTTAAGTAAGAAAAAGGAAAAGTGATTAAATGAATTTTTTTAAAATTAAATCTAAGCTTTTTAACAAAGGTACTACCAGTTCCTTCTAAAACCACCGGTTCTTCAAAAAGCCCGTAATAAACATCACTCCCGAGCTTTTCAGCAAGGGCTTTTAGTTTATCTTCGCTTGGTTTCAGTTTATTTTTAGTATAGTAAAGTTTTATAAGCCCAGCGCTGTCCATGCTTCCGCCTCCAAGCCCAGCGCCAACTGGAATTCTTTTTATGAGTTTTATCTTGTAGCTTTTGGAATCGTTAAATGTTTCTTTAAGAACTTTTAGGGTTTTGTATAAGATGTTGTCTTCTTGGTTTTCCATGCCAAGTATCGTTATCACGTCGGTTCTGTTTTCCTTAAGCATGAGCGTATCATAAAGACCTCTGACCTTAATTCTTGCGTTCACCATCAAAAGATTATGAAAGCCGTCGCTACGCCTGTTTTTAACATCAAGAAAAAGATTAATTTTAGGATTTATCCGCATCTAAAACCTCGTATAATTTATAGATTAGCAAAGGACTTAATTCTTCAATCCGCGCTTCTTTCTTAATTTCGTTTTCCTCGTAAAACTTTTCGATTGTTTCTGTTTTTTCTTGATACCATCGTTTTAAATTTACAAATAGCTGCTTGCGGCGGTTTTGAAACGCAAGATGCACAAATTCTAAAAAATTACCGTTTAAATCGCTGTTTAAATCGTTTTTCTTAGAAGAAACCGATAAATAGATACTTTGGACCTTCGGTGTAGGATAAAAAGAATTTTCCTTAACGATGATTTTTTCTTTCAAATCAAATAGTAAAGCAAAAACAACACTCAAACTACCATAGAGTTTAGAGCCTTCTTTAGCAAGCAGTCTCTCACCAAATTCCTTCTGTATCATCAAAGAAAAAGAAGTAAAACGAAAAAACCTTAAGACTTTTAAAATGATGTCTGATGTTATATAGTATGGAAGATTACCAACAATTTTTAAGGACTTATACTCTAAAAAGCTATGAGGGTCTGCCTTCAAAAAGTCTTCAACTACAAAATACTTTTCACCATATTCCTTCTTGAGAATCTCACCAAGATTTAAATCAATCTCATAGCCTAAATAGTTCTTAGTTTTTTTAAGGATTTCGCCTGTTAAGGCACCAAGTCCTGATCCTATTTCTAAGATAAAATCATCTTCTTTTATCTCTAAAGAATCAACAATTCTACTTACAACGTTTTGGTCAATTAAGAAATTTTGCCCAAATCGTTTCTTAGCTGATATTTGATATTTTTTAATTAACTGCATTTGTGTCATAAAACTTAAGAACATCCTCTTTTTTAATTTGGTACATATTAAGGCGTTTAAACATGGCCTTACTATTTCCATATCCTAAATGAAAATGCTTCCCGACTTTTTCACGTAAACTTTTAGAACCAGAAAGCCCGAGATCAAGATACTCAGAATAACTGATTGTTTCTTTATTTTTTGTTTCTGGAAGCCCTTTTAAAATATCACGAAGCACAGAAACTTTAGCATGTTCAACCCCAAGCTTTTTCTTATTTTTACTAATTGCTTCATTTTTCTCAATAAAAAGTTCTTTGGTTTTAACGTGCTCGTTAATCTTTTTAGCGATTGCTCTGCCTTGGGAATCAGGATCCAAAAACAAAACGATTTCCTCTTTTTTTGCTAAAACAACTAAACTTTCAATAAATGTTTTACTAATGCTACTACCACCAGTAACTAAAATATTGAGGTTTTTATTAACCTTTAAAAGTTTATCCTTATCGTGCTGTCCTTCAACTACTATTACCACGCTTTTATTATAGCACATAATAAAAAAATAGCAGATACTTTTTAAAGCATCTGCTATATATTATTTTAGATTTCGCCAGGACAAACAACTACGTATACTGGAAGTTTAAGATCTTTATTTTCGTCTGGCTTGCTTTCACAAGTAAGACCTTTACGGTGATTGTAATATACTTCACTAACATAACAATAGATGTCTTCTGTAAATTCTTTGCCTATAGGGAATTCGGCAATATTTTTAAATTTTTTAGGACTAAGGACAAAAGAAACACCATTAAGTGTTACCCGAATATCATGAGTTATACCGTTTTTATCTTTATTATGAGCAACAACTTTAAAGCCTTTTAAGTTAATACGTTTACCAAGCTGATCAAAAATTGCTTTCTTGATATCGATAGGTTTTGGTTTTTCTGGTATTACATTAGCAAGTTCCTCAGCAGTAACGTTTGCTACGGTTTCTGGAATTTCAATTCCGTCAGTTTTAGCCTCTTCAGCATTTGCGTACTTTTTGCTAACTTTGGCAGAAGTTAAACGTAAATTAATTGTATTGTCGTAGTTTGTACTTAAAAATTTTGTCACACCAAATACAGTTACGATATTGCCAACTTGAACATCATTAAACTCATCGCCATAATTTTCCACTAGGAATCTTCCGGTTTCATCTTCGATAATCACTGCTTTGAAAGGTTTCATGACAACACGACCAGTAATCTTCGTCCAAATTGTCTTACCAAGCAATCCTTTACCAAGTGCTTCTTTATGAGTTTTATAAATTTCGTTAATCTTCAAAGGTTTTGGTTCAAGAACTTTTAGCTTAACAAAACTTTCTTTTTCCTTGTCGCCTACCTTAACTTTATAACCAAGAGTAACGGGTGTTACTTCTTTTGTTAAAACAACAGTTCCATCATCATTAATTACTGCTTTGTCACTAGAATCAAAAGTAACAGTGTAATTAATTTTATTATCTTTATTGATTTTGAAAACTAAAGGATTTGTTGGAACTTTTGTATCAGTAACATATTCTGGATATCTTTCTTTGTAATGTCTTTCAAGAACATAAGCAACATAATCAGCTTTTCTTTGGTTATCCCAAGGTGTGCCATCAATATCAGCATATTTTTTGATAATGTTTGCTTCTAGTTTTGGATATCCTTCGGGAACGATAGCATCGTCTGGTTTGTCAACAGCTACAAAACGAAAACGTGTTCCGAAGTTGTATGCAATAACAGGTAGTTTATCGACTTTGTTATTTGTCAAACCATTGTTTTGTGCCATGCCTTTAATTTCTTTGTTTAGTGAAGATTGACTAGCTATTGATACTTTATCAAATGTTTTATTATCAAGAACTTCAACCAAATCTTTAGTGTCGTTAGAAGAAGCTAGAATGCCTTTAAGAATGTATGCTCTTCCGTACTCTAGTAAATCTGTATCCCAATCGATCTTTGCAAAATCAGAAGGTGTAATTTCCTTAGCACCATCGAAAATGTTTGGTGCCTTTTCGCCTTCAGGAAGGGTAGCAAGTATATCAACAATTCCATCTTTAATACGCGCAAGCTTATCTTTACTATCGCGTTTACCAATAACAGATACCGTTGTACCAACCGTAATCTTATCAGCTTTTTGGCGTGTCTCAACATAAAGACGCTTAACAGTTTCATCTACTTTCTGTTCAATAAAGAAAGCCTTAGAATCGTTTTTTTCATATAAAGTGGCAACAACTTTTCCTTCAACGCGGACAAGTTCATTAGTACCAATACCAATACCTTTAAGAATTTTACTATAATCAGTGGTTAACTCAGGGCGCTTAGCAATTTTTAAATTAAAAGTTCTTTCACCTCTAAATGATGTGGTTTTGCCTTTTTTGTTAGGGTTAGATACATATTCAAAACGCGCAGTTAAAGTAATTGGTGCGTCTTCTTCGCCATATTTTTTAATGACAAAGAGCCAAGATGCTTCTTTTATCACATCACGGTCCTTCACGTCTTTGATTTCAACAAGTTCAGGTTTATCGACGCTCCAAACAACATTAATTACTCCACTTTCGAGATCAATCTTCCGAGATAATGAAAATTGATCATAAAGACTATTAGGTTTATCGAGACTTTTAACATTAACATATTCATCAATTCTCTTCTCAACTGATTTCGCTGTATTTTGACATCCAGCTATTGTTACGCTAACTAAAGCTAAAGCAATAACTGCTAAAAGTTTTCGTAAAAATTTCATTTTTCCTCCTTTTTACTATTTAACTCTTTTAAAATTATTGATAAGATTAAGATCATCTTTCAAAACTTCTTTTACAGGGTCGCCAATTGGTTTGCCATCATTGTCATACTTTTGAGTTTGTTTTACACGGAAGCATTCTCCCGGTGTTAATTGATATCCTTCTTTTGGTTGTTTAACGATTGCCGCAATAATATCATATTTAACACCTTCTTCAATTCGAAAGTCTGACCAGTGTAAAGTTTCACCGCCTGCAAGAATTTCATAATCCTGTGTTTTTATTAAATATTGATCCCATTTAGTTTTAATATCGGCACCAATATACATATTGAAATCGTTGCCGTCTTTGTCTTTGCATTTGATAATCCAGTAGTAGTTATCGCTGTTCTCCGGCTTCTTGCGAATTATCTCACTTACAGTAACACCCTTAAATTTGACAACCCGACCTGCGTATTCTTTAAAATCATCAGATGAAGTAATCACTGGAAACTCAAAATCTTTCATGTTTATCTTGCCAGTAACAACAGCTTCGGTAACATCGGTAAACTGTGTTCCAAATTCACCTTCGTAATCAAGTTTAGCTTTAACTTTAACCTTATCACCTACGCTTGTAGAAGCATAGAATCTTTCATCATTAAAGTGACCGTAGAAAAATGCTCCGGCTTTTCCTTTGTGAATTTTTTGTTCACCATTTTCTTCATATGTAAATTCGTCTTCAATATCCTCAACAAAAACGCCAGTTCCTTTTTTTCGAGTAATTAAACCTTCGATCTCGAAAATAGTTCCTGTTTGCCATTCGTCGCCTTTATCTAAGATATATTTGATTGAACCTTTAATCGTTGTTGTTGCGTAGTTAAAATCAGGATCAGGTTTAGGAGAGTATAGATGAAGTTTTTTACTGCGAGCATATTTATCAGCTTGAAGCAGTTCCTTACTAAACTCGTCAGCATCACCTCCAAGTTTAGCTTTTGAAAAACCATTCAAAACGATATCAAAGTTTAATAGACGAGGCACTGTTTCACCTTTAGGGATATACCAAACCCAACCGAGAACCCGCGAACCAGTTGCATCGATTCCGCGACTCTCAACAATAATTTTAGCATCTTTTAAAGCGTTTTTTGTATAGTCACTAGCCTTCTTACCCCAGGCTTCAACTTTACCAGTTGATTCAGGAGTATCAATACCTAAAAAACGAATCTTATAACTTTTGCCGCTGCTTGTCACATGAATGGTGTCACCATCCACGTGCTTGGCTAACTCTACTTCGCCAATTGACCCTGCTGTACCATCAAAAACTTGACCAGTATAGTTTTTCTTAAGCAGAGGGCTCTTTGGCTCTTTGACATTACAACCACCTAAAAGCAGTCCAAGTAGAGCTAGTAGACATAGTTGTAAAAATCTTTTAAATTTCATTATTTGGTGCTCTTCTCATGAATTTTCTTAAATTGTTCATTAATTTTCGCTAATTGTTCATTTTCAGGTTTATTAAAAATTTGAAGATCCATCAAAATAGCTTTTAGATATGTTTCTGAATTAGTTCGAACTTCAGAACTTGTTCCCCAAGCAGGATCAACGAAGAATGTATACTTAACGTTTTGATCTGGACTTTCATAAAAATCTTTCATAACGCGAACAACTTCTGTCTTAAGACTTGGTTTTGCTAAAAATTCTTTATATGCAGGAATTTCGTAAACCGACTTACGAACAGGTAAATAACCAGTACCCATTGAGAATTTCGCACAGTTTTCTGGCGAAAGAATTGTTTTGATAAACTTCCATGCAAGGTTTCTTTGAAGGTTAGTTCCGGTATTAAACATAACAAGGTTAGTTCCTTGCTGAATTACCGTACGCTTATTTTTGTCAGTTCTATATGGAGCTGGAACAACGCCATATTCACCATTAGTATAGTAGTTAGTACCACCTGAAGAACCAACATTCAATAGAGTACGACAATTACTTAGTAATGTTGAAGCATATTTTTCTTCCCACTGCTGTGGTACACCAAGTACCGCCTTATCAAATAAATTCTTGAAATAAAGAATGGCTTTTTGACTGTCAACATTATCAACATATTTATGAAGACCGCGTTGAACATCGACTTTTCCGTTATTTACAATTGCTCCTGTATAAGGGGCATCAGACTGATGCATTGCTGTTGTAAAAAAGTTACCAAGAGAATCATACATTACAGTACGGAAATTTTTGAAAGTTTGCTTACCGTTAAAATCTACAAAATTTCCAAACGCTGCGTCAAATTTTTCTTGACCACCAAAATATTCAGGCAAAGATAACTCTGGAACGGGTTTAAGAGAATCGGCTTTAAGACAATCGTAATATTTCTTTAAAGCCTTAACGATAAAATTAGAGAAATCTTCAATTTCTTCCCAAGTGCGAGGAACTTTGATATGTTTAGCAGTAAGTTTTCCTTCGCTGTCTCTAACTTCGACTAAGAAGTCTTTAGCTTTTGGAAGATCATCGTCTTCAAATAATTCAGTTTTTAAAGCATTCTTATAATCGATTGGGAATTGTTCCATGAAATCACGGCGATAATACATAACTTCAGTTGACTTGTTAAATGGAAGTCCATAAATTGTTTCTTTTTCATCGAAGTATCTTGTTTCTTTTAAATATTCTTGGTTGAAATCGGCGATCTCGTTTTTAATACCGATTTTGCTATCATTAACAAAGCTTGAAAGTTCCTGGATAACACCACTAATTAAATATTTAGCGATGTGGTCGGGATAAGCAAGCGATACATGAGGAGCATATTTTCTACTACGTGCATCTTCACGGTTTTTCTTAAGCAAACTGTCATAACCTGATTCTTGCTCAAGTTTAACCTCAGCATTATATCCTTCCTTGGCTAATTGTTCATTGAATGGCGCAACAAGTTCTTTCTCAACAACATCATAAATGTCTTTACCAAAAGAGACGCGGAACTTAATTTGCACTTTACTTTTTTGCTTATTAATTTCTGCTTTTAGATTATCAGCACTTAAAACTGTTAGTTTTTCAAAGCGCTGACATCCTGCTAAGACTACTGTTAGCACTAAGACTAAAAGTAGACCAAAAAATTTCTTAAATTTCATTTATACCTCCTTAAAATTTAGAAATTATCCTTTAGTTCCACCACGCGTAACTCCACGCATGATATATTTTCTAAGTGTAATAAAAACGATTAAAAGTGGAATTGTTACAAGCATACTCATCGCCATCCGGAAGTGAAGTGGATCTTTTAAACCGTTTTGGGCGATTTCTCCCGTCATCGGTCTAAAGACACGAATTAAGGCGTTGGATACAAGGAGCATGTTTGGCTCGTTAGCTACTAAATCTGGCCAAATATAGGCATTCCAAGTTCCCATCATACTAAGGATGAAAACAGTCGTCATCGTTGCTTTTCCAAGCGGAATCATGACTTTAAATAAATATTTAAAATCACCACAACCATCAATCTTGGATGCAAAATATAACTCATTAGGAATTTGTTTAAATGTTTGTCGTAAGAAATAAATATAGAACACACTAACGATAAAAGGCAGTAAGAGTGCCGTATAATGATTTCTTAAATGTAAGCTTGTAATTGTTGAGTAGTTAGTTAAAATGAAGATTTCACCAGGAACCATCATTGTTCCTAAAAGAATCGTAAATAAAACATTTTTAAGTTTGAAGTTAAGTCGCGCAAACGCAAAAGCTGAAAGTGTTGTCGATATCATCGCAAACGATGTTGTTAGAAAACCAACCAAAATTGTATTGAAGAACACACGGCCCAAACTAACAGCACCCATCGCTGGCTTAACAGGAAGACCTGCAAGCTCGTAAGTTCCTTTAGCATATCTTACCGTATCGATAAAGTTTCTAAATTGCCAGTGCTTGGGAAAGAAACTAACTTTTGCACTATTGATTTCTTCAGTTGTCCGTAGAGCCGTTGCAAACATCCAGTAAAACGGCAAAATGATAAAAATGGCAATGAGGACAAGAAAGGCATAAATTCCAATATTTATTGCCACCGATTTAACTTTATAAGCCTTGGCTTTTTTACCTGTTAAATAAAGAGCACGTTCATTTTGATACATAAATTTTCACCTTAGTAATGAACCTTTCTTTTGGAAATTTGCTGCTGAATAACAGTGATAATCATAATGATAATGAAAAGACTAATAGAAGCGGCAGCTGCTCGTGGTTGTCCATTAACCTCATCGCTTCGACCAACCCATTTATACACATAGCCAACAATTGTTAAGTATCTATCAGGATTATCATCAGTTCCCATTTTACCGTTAAAGAGTGCCAGTACGCTTGTATACACTTTGAAAGCACCAATAAAGGAAGTGATTGAAATATAAGAAATCATTGGTGATAAAAGCGGAACAGTAATCCGCCTAAATACTCTTTCCCGTGGTGTTGAATCGATTTGGGCTGACTGGTAGTACTGCTTATCAATACTTTGCATACCTGACAAGAATACCATGATCTTAAATGCTAAACCGTGCCATAAAGAGTGAATAATAATAACTAGAAATCCCGCCATATATTTCGGAATCCGCGATTCGCCGTTATCAAGAATTACCCGGTTAACCCAAGGAATCGCTTCTTTCCCAAGACCAATTCTTAACGAGTTAATCAAACCGCTTGATGAACCAAAGATTGCCGCAAACGTTAAACCAACGGCAATCGTATTTGTTACATAAGGTAAGAAATAGATTGTCTGGAAAACGCCTTGACCTTTTTTAATTCCGTTTAAGGCTACGGTAATAAACAAAGCAACCATAATTGTAAGCGGAACGGAAATAACAACAATTAACGCTGTATTCCCAAGGCTTGTTAAGAAAGTTTTATCTGTCCAAATGTGTTTAAAACTTTCGATACCAATTCCGATTCTAAACGTTGTCTTATTTCCTAAACTGTCGACTGTTTCAATGGTTTTCCCAAAATGTTCAAACCAGTTGTAAACAAACGTACTACCTCTTGCAGCTCCATATGTGTATCCATCCATAAAAGCCATTAAGAAAGCTCTGATAATTGGATAAATCATAAAAACTGTCGTTAAAAGGAGCGTTGGAAGTAAGACTAAGGTCGCCTTTAAATCGTCCTTTTTATATTCTAACATTTATAGAACCCTTTCACCTGTCTTCTGACTGAAAACATAAAGTTTCTTAAATCCTAGAGAAATTTTTTGACCAACACTTAACTGGCGTCCTTCAGCAACGATAACTCTGATTGTTCCTTTTTCCCATTGAGCGGTTAAAGTGATATTTTCTTTAATTGGCTTAATGAAATTGAAGTCTTTTCCATTAAGTGTCCAAGCTCTAAATGAATATCCTGGTCGTCTTGGTAGAATCTTCGGTTCTTCAATTTGTGTTCCCACAGGAACTGTAATTGATGGAACTGGACTTCCACCTTCAACTGCGAAACTAACAGTAACCATTTTTGGTGTTTTAGCTTTTGGATCTTTAGGTTCCTCGGAAACAGTTTCTTCAGACTGTTTTTGCTCTTCAAGTTCTAGGGCTTTTAAGGTCTTCCTCTCAGCAACCTTATCGAAGTTTTCGAAATCACAAATCGCCATCGTATCACGACCAATATGCTCGATATATTTAATGCCTGCTTTCATTGGTCCCTTTTCATCAATCACAAAGAACTCTGGACGAAGTCCAATAAATACTTCTTGATCATCAGCATCAGCATTTGTTAAAAGTGTGCCATTATTCAAGTAAAGTTTTTTACCAAGTATATATCCAGCTTGGATATTGATTGGTGGATTACCTAAGAATTTAGCAACAAATAAATTCTTTGGATTATCATAAACGTTTTGTGGTTCATCTTCTTGCTGGTGAACACCATAATTCATTAAAACAATCTTATCACTTATACTCATCGCTTCTTCCTGGTCATGAGTAACGAAAATTGTTGTGATACCAGTAGAATGCTGAATACGGCGAATTTCTTCACGCATCTGCAAACGCAAGCGCGCATCAAGATTACTTAACGGTTCATCAAGAAGCAAAACGCGTGGCTTCTTAACTAAAGCCCGGGCGATGGCAACACGTTGCTGTTGTCCGCCTGATAGCTGTTGAGGTTTGCGGTCAAGCAAATCGCCAATATGAACAAGCTCTGCCATTTTCTTCGCCATCTCTAAGGCTTTCTCTTTTGGCACCTTCATATTCTCAAGCGGGAATAAGATGTTTTGTTTAACAGTCATATGCGGATAGAGCGCATAGTTTTGGAAAACAAGACCAATACCGCGTCTTTCTGGTGGCATTACGGTAACATCTTCTTCATCAAAATAAATCTTCCCATTCGTTGGATTATGTAGTCCTGCAATCATAAATAGCGTTGTTGACTTACCACATCCTGACGGACCTAAAAGACCAACAAGTTTTCCTGCAGGAATGGAAACGTTGAAATCATTAACAGCAACCGTTTCCCGTCCTTGCTTATCTGTAAAGACTTTTGTTAATCCTTCCAAACGAACTTCCACGGAATGCATCTTACCTTCGAGAGCTTGCCATAAACTAGCTCTTTTAGCTAAACTAGGATTTTCGATATGATTTTTGATGCTGATTATTAAATAAGTAAAAGCCTTGAGTTTAAGAATCTTCGTAAAATCTACAATTGTCTCCGCGTTATAGTCAAGCTTAATATTATCGATAATATTGTAATCAGTAAAAAGCATTTCATTTAACCGGTAAAGAATCGCTTCACTAATAAACTTTAAAGGATCGCTCGTTTCAATGCCAAGACCTTCAACAATTTCTTTGGCTTCTTTAATTGTTGGATTCCCTTTAAAACATAACTTGTTTGTAAGCCAAAGAACAGTTTCTTCTAAATCACGTTCCTCGTTTTCTTTTAAAGGCTTTAAACAATACTTTTCCTTGATTTGATAATTCTCTACCCAAAGAGATTTATCTAGGGTTTTTGATTCTTCCTTTGTTTCTTCTGATCCACTTAAAGAAACAATTTTGTTTTTAAGTTCTTCACTGGCATTAAAAAGTATCGCCTCGAATTCATCATTGCTTAGCAAATCAAGAAACTCTTTAATCTTTTCACCACTAAGGCTATTAATTTCCCGATCTAGCCGCGAAGCAAACTCTGGCTTCATAGCCTCTTGCAAAGCTAATAATTTGGCTTTCGATACTTTAGGTTGTTTTTCGTGCCGCCTAAAAAGTCCAAGTAACTCAGAATCAAGGCACGGTTCTAAATTTTGATTTTCCTTATTTTCCATATACACTCCTGTTTCTTTTTTTATTTTTAACTGATTAAAAAAGCCAGACTTTTCTAAGTCCGGCTTCATAGCTTCCGGACACCATGAAGTAAAAACTACCCCTTGGTGTCAAATTTCTTAATTTTTTTAAATGAAAAGGTTTTTATCGGCATCGCATTTAATAGCTCAATGTTCTTGCTATAAATCATTCTCATTTAACTCCTTAGCACTATATTATACTATATTTTTGATTTTCTTTCAAGCGCTTTTTTTAATGTGAGGTTATCAACATACTCGATATCAGAACCAAAAGGAATCCCATATCCTATCCGGTAAACCTCAATATTTAATCCCTGATTTTTAAATTCTTCCTTTAAAAATTCGACCGTTAATTCTTTGTTAATCGTTGAAGAAATTGCAAAAGTAATCTTTTCAATTTTGTTATCATTAATCATTCGAAAAAGCTTATCACTGCCGATGTTCTCTGGATTGATACCATCAATTGGAGATAAGAATTTATCGAGGATAAAATAATAACCATCGTAGATTTTTAAGCTTTCGATTTGGATAATTTGCTTACTGTTTTCGACAATCAGAAGTTCGTTTTTCCGCTTCGTTTTACAAATATCACATAAATCATTTTCCGTATAAAAACCACACTTTTCACATTTTCTGACGCAATTAAATATTTTTTCAAGATTATTTATAAATAATTTTGCCTTATCCTTACCGATTTTTTCCAAAGTATACACAGCCATTCGTTCAGCCGTCCGCGGACCAACCCCGGGATACTCTTCAAAAGATCTAATAAGGTCCTCCATTACCTTCGGGTAACGCAATTAAAATAATCCCCCCATGCCACCAAGAAACGAATTGAAAGGACCCATTTTTTCATCGGTCATTTTTTCGATTTGCTGATAGCAATCTTCACAAGCGGCTTGAATCATGTCTGATAACATCTCTACTCCATCTTCTTCGATTGGCAAAAATTCTTTATCAATTTCGACAGATGCTAAATGTTTTGTCCCAAACATTTCAATTGTGACAACTCCACCAGCTTTACCAATAAAAATTGTGGAATTGATTTCTTCTTGGGTTTTGAGCATATCATCTTGCATCTTCTTAAGTTTGTTGAGCATTGCTTGTTGATTCATGTTTACTCCTTTCTATCGAAGAAACTGGCAATCACTTCACGAGCTTCTTCGACTTCTGTCTTTTCCTTTTTAAATTTCGTTAAATCAATCAAACCTTCAAATTTGAATGGTTTGAGAATTGGTTTTTGTGTTCCGTTAGCAAATTGATTACGATAATCTTTGCGGATTATTTCCCAAACTTCCTGAGGCAAAGCGAGGTACTCATAACCGGCTCCAAGAACCCTATACAAAGCTCCTGTTGCTGTCTCATAAAATTCTGGCTCCATCACAAGATTACAATTAGTGATATCACCAAACACAAGAATCATCTTGCCATTATTTGCAGCTACTGGGGTACCATTTTTAAGAATTCTCAGGTTACCATTACCAGGAAGCGCGACATCGAAATTAGCTCCAAGGTCGCTTTGGAAAATTGACAACACACGCTTTTTCTCATCACGAGCCTCTTGACTACTAGCATCATTTAAAATCTTTTCAATGTATTTGATGCTGTATTTTTTATAAAACCACAAATCTTTGTTTTCAATGTTTTCTGGTTTGTTATCGGCAACAATTGTCGAGTTTGTCTTATCTTTAATAACAAGTTCAGAATTTTTAACTATTGGTTTTACAACTTGTTCTTCTTTTTTATTTTCAAGCTCACGCAAGGCTTCAATTGCCTCTTGTTTACGGGCTTTGGTTTCTTCAAGTTCTGTTTGAATGCGCTCTTTTTCTTTTTCAAGAACTTCAAGCTTCTCCTGCGTCTCGCGTTCTTTTAAAGCTTCGACTTCTGCTAGTTCTTGTTTTTTCTTCATAAATTCAGCTTCCTGTTTTTCCTTGATTGCTTTTTCTTTCATCTGAAGAATTTCTTCAGCTTTTCTGATTTCAGCTTCCCTTTGCTCTTTCTCAAGCTGTTTAAGTTTTAACTCTTTCTCACGAAGTGCATTTTCTTCCTCAATGCGCTTTTGCTTTTCTTCGATAAGGAGCATTTCTTCTTTGCGCTTGATTTCTTCTAAACGCCGTTTTTCATTAAGGCTTTCTTCGCTAGTTTTACTAAGATCACCAAAATTAACTTTAGGGTCAACCGCTTTTTGAAATTCACTCAAATTCTCATATTCATTACCACGATTAACAATTGAAGTTTTCCTTGCTTGTTTTTGCTTGATTGGACTATTATCATAAAGTTCTCCCGAAGCAAAACGATAAAACTCTTTTTCAAGTTTCTGAATACGTTCAAGTAAATCATCGTCAACTGCTGTATTCTCTCTTGATATCTTTACATTTTTCAAGTCGTTAAATTTTTCTTCGAGCTCATTAATACGCCCATTATACTTATACGTATTGTTGCTATTTGTTTGAATCTGTGATTTCAAAACAGAAATTTCTGAAAAAAGTGATTCAACTGTTTCACTGTTTGACGCTTTGCTAGCACCCTCTGTTTTTTGGTAGTCGCGTTCAAACCTACCCTCAAGAATCTCAAGACGCTTATTTAAAAGTTCAAGCTGATCTAGTTTATCATAAACGCTAGTATCTATTTCTTGAGGTCTAAGTTTCAGTTTACTAAGGTCACTATCAACGCCATATACTTTCTTCTCGATGATATCGAATTTCTCTTGAAGTAAACCTACCTTTTTATCGATCAGTTCAACTTCTTCGCTGTTAGCATTCGTTATATTTTCGCCAATACTTCCGCGAGACATATCAAAAATTAACATCTTTTGTTCAAGCTCATCGATGCGCCCCTCAAAATAAGCGTTGTTAATCTTCGGACGATTTTCCTCAGCTACTTCAAGTTTATGAAGACTCTCTTTTAGTTTAGGTATTTCAAGTTTGTTTAGTTCCTCAACAATCATTTCAAGTCGGTTTTTAAACTCTTCAATTTCTTCAGAAGATACCTTGGAACCCGTAGTTAACCCTTCAATATCGAGTTTATTTATTTTTTCTTCTAAAGCATTAAGACGCGATATCGTTTCAATTGTTTCCCCACGCGCTTTAATCATTTTAACTAGAGCAATCTCAAAATGAATTCGGGGATTTGGTGTCCTCTTAATTTTATACAAAACCTCACTAAGGATTTCGATAAAATAAAAGATTTTCGCTTCGGTCTCGTCTTTTGCAAGTTCAATAAACTTATCATAATCATAGATATGTTTATTTTGAATATCCCGCTCGCCATTCTTATAAAGAAGCATATCACGGTAAAGTTGTATCAAACCATATATTATCTTTGAGATTTCTTTTCCTTCAGCATAAAGCTCTTCAGCAATCGCTAAAGTCTCTTTAGCGCCACCCCTTGTAATGCTTGTTGCAAGTTTTACAAGTGCCTGGTATTCAACGTTCCCCGTAACAGAACTAACGTCTGTTATCTCAACTGTATCTCCGGTTGCATAACTTATAACTTGATCAAGAATACTTAAAGCGTCACGCAAAGCTCCTTCCGATGCTTCAGCAATTGCGATAAGTGCTTCATCAGAAACATTTAAATCCTCGTTAACGACAATCAAACGAAGCTTTGTAAAAATCTCGTTAACTGTCAAAATCCGAAAATCAAACCGCTGGCAACGCGAAATGATTGTTTTCGGAAGTTTTTCAGGCTCGGTAGTTGCTAGAATAAAAATAACGTGTTTTGGCGGTTCTTCTAAAACTTTTAGTAAAGCGTTGAAAGCAGCCTGCGTAAGCATATGTGCTTCATCAATTATATAAACTTTATAATTAGCAGCAGATGGTAAAAACTGAACTTTTTCTCTGATATCACGAATTTGTTCAACCCCGTTGTTACTCGCGGCATCAAGTTCAATAACATCTGGGTAAGAACTCTCGGCAATTTCTTTACAACGGTTACACTTACAGCATGGCTCGGAATCGCGCGTATCTTGGCAAACTAAAGTGGACGCAAAAATACGGGCAACACTTGTTTTCCCGGTTCCGCGTGGTCCCGAAAATAAATAAGCATGCGATATCTTTTGTTGCCCAATTGAGTTTTGTAGGGTCCTTACGACTAATTCTTGTCCAACGACTTCTTTAAATTTCTTTGGTCTGTAAGTCCGGTAAAGTGCCTGGTACATAAGTCCTCCCGCTTGAGTATCAATTATACCTCTAGATAGTTAAATAGTAAATGAGAAAAACCTAAAACTTTGTTTTCCTCATTTCTATAACATTAAAGCATTCACCTGATTATACCACAAAGCACGGATCTTTTGTATCTTAAGTTAGAGACACCACTGCTTCTTTTTTTGCTTTTTTACTTTACTTTTTTCTTCTTTACCGGTATTATTTCCTTAGAGCGTTGACGAAGACAGAAACCTTAAAAACTATTTCAAAGGGAGATAAGGATAGTGAGACCTTATTAAATAGTGTAGGCTTTTTGAACACTTCTGAGCTGTTGGAAGAATTAAGTAGAACCAACCGTTAATTCCTTACGACAAAGGAGAAAATGAGGGCTTTATTGAATTAAGGTGGCACCGCGGAATATTTTTCGTCCTTAAGTTTTCTTAAGGACTTTTTATACGGAGGTATTTTTATGGAAATTAAAGAATTAAGAAACAATTTAAAAAAGTTAAAGGCAAAAACGGTAACAGTTAACGGCTGGGTTCGCAACAACCGTAACCAAAAGGATTTTGGTTTCCTTGAACTGAACGATGGAACAACTTTTAAAAGTATTCAAGTAATCTATGATGAGAAACTAAAAAACTATCAGGAAGTTAAAAAATTATTAACATCTAGCTGTGTCGAAGTAACAGGAATTGTTGTATTAACTCCTGAGATGAAACAACCCTTTGAAATACACGCAACCAAAATTATGGTTCTTGGTCTTAGCGATGAAACTTATCCAATCCAGCCTAAAAAACACAGTCGTGAATTCCTACGTGAAAAAGCACACTTACGCCCCCGTACAAATCTTTTTTCAGCTGTTTTTAGAGTGAGAAGCTTACTGGCCTTTGCTATTCATAAATTTTTCCAAGAAGAAGGCTTTGTCTATCTTAACTCACCACTAATCACCGCTAACGATGGTGAGGGCGCTGGTAACATGTTTACAGTAACTTCTCTCGATTTAAAAAGTGGCAAAAAATTTGACTGGAGTGAGGACTTCTTCGGTAAACGCGCATACCTAGCAGTAACCGGTCAGCTCGAAGCTGAGTGCTTTGCTACAAGTTTTCAAAAAACTTATACTTTCGGTCCGATCTTCCGTGCCGAAAACTCAAACACAACCAAGCATGCATCAGAGTTTTGGATGATTGAACCAGAAATTAGTTTTTGTGACCTCAATGGCCTTATGGAAATTATTGAACACTTATTAAAATACGTCATCAAATACACTTTAGAAAACGCCCCAGAAGAAA
This sequence comes from uncultured Acholeplasmataceae bacterium, assembly GCA_963542825.1. Classification (GTDB taxonomy): domain Bacteria; phylum Bacillota_I; class Bacilli_A; order ML615J-28; family CAG-698; genus CAUTZD01. The sequence continues at coordinate 24,659 of CAUTZD010000003.1, forward strand.
TGAAATTTTTCGACGCTTTTGTTGCTCCTGGAAAACTTAAGCAACTAGATGATTTCCTCAAAGCAAAAATTAACATCTGTCCATATGAAGAAGTTATTAAGCTTGTTCAAAAAAACAACAAGAAATTCGAACACGTTTTACAGTTTGGTGATGATCTTGGCAGTGAACATGAAAAGTTTTTAACCGATGAATATTTTAAAGCCCCAGTATTTGTAACTAACTGGCCGAAAGAGATTAAAGCGTTTTATATGCGCGAAAACCCTGATAAGAAAACCGTAGCAGCGGTTGACCTACTTGTACCTCTTGCAGGAGAACTTGTTGGGGGTAGCCAAAGAGAAGAACGCCTCGATATTTTAATTAATAAAATGGATGCTTTAAAAATGGACAAATCAATCCTTGACTGGTATATCGATTTACGACGCTACGGCACGTGCGTTCATTCAGGATTCGGAATTGGTTTTGAACGCCTTGTGATGTATGTAACAGGAATTGAAAACATAAGAGATGCTATTCCATTCCCTCGCACACCTAAATCTTGTGAACACTAATTTAAAAGGACGAGACTTTTTAATTCTCGTCCTTTTTTCTATAAGTAGTATTTTCGATCTTCAAGCCAAACTAAATCAATTTGTTTAGCAGAAATTTGAATAAGACCAGTTAAATCAAGTAAGTCCATAAACGCAAGTTCAACAAATTCTGGAACATCAATAAATGGATTGCGGTTCTTTTGAATTCCATAAATTCTGTTATTACGGCTCTTTTCAAACTTATCGACTTTGTCTTGATAACTCCACTTAACAAGATATGAAAACCGCCCCATATATCCTTTTGGTCTATAGTTACCATCGTGGTTGTCTTTACCAAGCTTACTAACTTCGTCAGTTAAGATTAACGTTTCTCTATACATAATAAACATATAGAAAAGGATTCGTGCAGCATCGCCTTTGCAAAGGTCGCCGGGATAAAATCCATATTCTCCATCTTTTCCGCTAGTTAAGTATCCTGTTGTTTGTGGTTTTGGATTTTTTGGATCAACGTATGGATAGTTGTTTCTTGTTGAATTGATGTTTTTTTCTGCTGCTCTTAAATTGTGGAGATCCGATGCAATGTTTCTTTCTCCAGCACCAACACGCTTAACACCAAGTCTTGAATTTGGCCATACGTGTTCGCGATTCCAAGGATCTCCCCCTGTCCATTCAGCTTTATAAAGTACCCGGTCATACATACCAAGAACTTTGCCTGGATGGTCTGGGTCTTCATCGGTTGTACACAAATCATATCTAACTTCATTATAACTACGTCTTACAAGATTACTAGGGTGCATTAGTTCATTGAGTTTGTCTCGCAAAGCACTTCCTGTTAAGCCTTTAGTGCCCTGCCAATAAAGGTTAATATTTTCTTCTGATTCAGGTGACATCCCGCCTTGTTTATAAAACTTAAAAGTATAATCTCGCGCAACAAAATCAATTTTTTGGTATTTTTTCTGAGTTTCAACATCAACGAATTCGCCTTCACCTTCTTCGTAATAATCGAGGGCATGATCAAATTCACTACCATATTTACACTGATACTCTTTAATCAAATCACCAGTTGATTTCTTGAAAGCTATTTTATATACTTTACGTTTATAGTATACTTTCAAAAGATTATTAGTTTCAGAAACATTAATAATAAGAATAGCATTGACGTTCAGTTCATCATGCTCAAAACCATCAAACTGCTTAATATCAGCCTGAACTTCTTCGCCATCCTTATAGTTTACTTTTGTTGTCTTGGTGTCGTCTTTTGTAAAATCAGAATTATCAATATTCTCAAAATAATATTCAGTAGTTACTAAAACTACCTTTTCCCAGTGTAATGTTATTGTAACGTTTTCTGTTATCGCGTAGCTTTCTGAAACTTGATTCCCGTCAATAAAATAACCAACAAAGCGATAACCAATACGAATCGTGTTAATGTTAAGTTCGGAAATTTTAGTACCAACCTCAACACGCTTAACGATAGTATTACCATCATAATTATAGTTAATTGTTACATTAACGTATTCTTTGGCCTTTTCCCAAACAAGTTTAATTTTGGTATTTACCGATAACGTTAAATCGCCACTAACTTCTTGGTCGTTAATTAGATACTTTTGAATTGTATATCCAGGTCGATTCTCAAACGGAAGATCCTTAATTTTTGTGTATTCTTTAACAGTAACGGTTCTTACAATACCATCATAGTTATAGTCAATTTCAACATTGATATCGTTAACCTGTAAAGCCCAAATAAGTTTAACAGTTAAGTTTTTTGTAATCATGAAATCAGGATTTTTCCAAATACCATCAACTTCATAACCACGATGAACAAAGCCAGCTCTTGTAAACTCACCAAGTTCGCTGAGAGTTGTATCTTCGTTTACTTCTCGTGTTTCTGTGATGCTATCATAACCGTGATCAATTGTCACTTGATATTTGTTAATAATCTTTTCCCAAATAACTTGGAGTTTAGCATCACTATTAAATGGACTCAAACCGCCAACATATACATCATTAAGTTTATAACCAATAATTTTATATCCTTGACGTGGGTCAAGTGTTAGTTCGCCAACAAGCGTTCCTTCGTCAACTACATAATTTTTAACAATGCCGTTATAGTTATAATCTACTTCTATTTTGTACTGACGAACAAAAACAACATGGAGTGCTGTTTCTTGTTTGATTTCATAATCATCGGTAAGCTTAACACCATTTAGCGTATAGTGTGAAAAACGAAAGCCCGGCTTTTCTGGTTTTTCGAGATCACCAATTTTTTTATTACGGTCAATAATTACTGTTTTAAATTCATCAAAAGATAAATAAATGAGAACTTTGATTTGCCAAACAACTGTTATTTTAATATTATTTTTAATTTCATAGTCATCAGAAAGAACATTGCCGTCTTCATCAGCAAAATACCCAAACACAAAACCAAGTTTTGTTGGTTTTTTAATTGTGCTGATTTTTGTTCCCCTAGAAACTTCTTCAGTTGTTAGTTCACCATCGTTATCGATTGTTAAAGTAACTTTTACAAGTGAATAAACAGGAACAAGATTAAGGTCTTTTTTAACCTTGTCATCTAAACTAATATCTTTGCCTTTTTCATCGCAGAATCCTAAAACGGTATTGGTAAAATTAGAAAGTATCTCGCGAAGCGTTTTACCGTGTTCAACTTTATACGTTGTTTGAACACCATTATCAGTAACAGTAATATTATACAATTTACCTTTAATTATCTTAACAGTTGTTGAATAACGGTTTCCTTTGAAGAGAATTGTTAGTGTGTGTTCTCCAGCCGCTTTTAACTCCTCAAGATTCGATATCACCATATCCTGAGTTAAAGTTTTGGTTTTGGTTTTGCCGTTTTCTTGATACTTTATTGAAATATCAGATAACTTAAAAGTGTTAGCATCATACTCTGCCTGCTTGTGGATAAAATCAACACGATTACCCCTACAAGCAGCTAGAAAAAAAATACTTAATCCTAATATTAAATAACTAAAAAATTTCTTCATTTGTTCCCTCTTAGCTATTCATTATACCCTATTTTCCTTAAAAATAAAAGAAATAGAAGAAAAATTCTTCTATTTCCCACAAAATTTTAGTAATTCATCTTTTGGTAAAAAGCCTGTGTTAATCTTACTAACTTCGCCTCCCTTAAATAAAACAAGGGTAGGAATTGATCTAACTTTAAATTCATTAGCAAGTTCTGGGTTCTCGTCAACATTGATTTTAACAACCTTGAGCCAGCTTTTTTCTTCTTCCATAACTTGTTCGACAAGTGGAAGTAGCATTCTACAAGGTCCACACCAAGTTGCGAAAAAGTCAATAAGTACATTATCGTTTGCTTTTACAATTTCATTTAACTCTTTAACTGTCATTTTTTCACCTCTAATGCAATAATACTAGTATTTTGTTTTTCTGTCTAGTCGTTTGCTTTAGTATAAAAGCGTCTCAGAAAACCCAAGACGCTTTTTGGTTAATTATTTATTTAACGCTTTTTCGCGTTTTAATTTAATTTGTGCTTGAGCACCAGCTAAACGAGCAATTGGTACTCTGAATGGTGAACAAGAAACATAATCAAGTCCTACTTTATTAAAGAACTCAATACTATTAGGTTCACCACCATGTTCACCACAAACACCTAAGTGAATGTTCTTGCGTGCTTTCTTGCCAAGTTCAACTGCCATGCTTATAAGTTTACCAACACCATTTTGGTCAACAGTTCTAAATGGATCAAACTCAAAAATTTTCTTTTCGTAGTAGCTTGATAGAAAACTTGCAGCATCATCGCGGCTAAAGCCGAAAGTCATCTGTGTTAAGTCATTAGTACCAAAACTAAAGAATTCTGCTTCCTTAGCAATTTCATCAGCAAGCAGTGCTGCCCGTGGAATTTCAATCATTGTTCCTACGTGGTATGTAAGTTCAACCCCAGCTTCTTTAATAATTTCATCAGCCGTTTTAACAACAACATCCTTAACGTATTTAAGTTCCTTAACTTCACCAACAAGTGGAATCATAATTTCAGGAGCACTAAAGTTTACTTTTGGATTACGTTTGCGCACGTTGATAACTGCTTCAATTACCGCTCTTGTTTGCATCGCTGCAAGTTCAGGATAAGTGACGGCTAACCGGCAACCACGATGACCCATCATTGGGTTAACTTCGTGAAGTGATGAAATTTGATCTTTAACTGTAATAACACTAACACCAGTTTCGTTAGCAAGCTCGTTGATTTCTTTTTCCTCTTTTGGCAAGAACTCATGTAGTGGTGGGTCAAGATACCGAACAGTAACAGGTAATCCTTCCATCGCTTCATATAAGTCTTCGAAATCTTTTCTTTGAAGTGGTAAAAGTTTCGCTAAAGCTTTTTCACGTTGCTCTGTTGATGTTGCAACGATCATTTCTCGCATTGCCTTAATTCGGTTAGAATCAAAGAACATATGTTCTGTCCGGCATAAGCCAATTCCTTTGGCTCCAAAGGCAAAAGCTTGTTTAGCATCTTTAACAGTGTCAGCGTTAGTCCGAACTTCAAGACGACGATATTCATCGCACCAGCCCATGAACTTAGCAAAATCGCCGGTAATCTCCACAGGGTTTGTTGGAATCTTTTCAAGATATACAGCTCCAGTTGATCCATCAAGAGAAATGAAATCACCTTCTTTGATTGTGTGCTCACCAATTTTAGCAACACCACCGCCAAAAGTTAAAGTTTGGCAACCTGATACACAGCACTTACCCATACCACGCGCTACAACGGCTGCATGGCTTGTCATACCACCGCGTGCTGTTAAAAAGCCTTCAGAAATATGCATTCCTTCGATATCTTCAGGAGAAGTCTCAAGCCGTACTAAAACAGCAGGCTCACCACTTTTTACAAATTCTTGAGTCTTTTCGACACTGAAAGCCACACGACCACAAGCAGCACCAGGGCTTGCTGGAAGTCCTTCAGCTACCATTTTCGCTTTCTTTAGAGCGGCTTGGTCAAACTGTGGATGTAATAAACTGTCAAGTTGAGCAGGTTCAACATGCAAAACAGCATCTTCTTTACTAATCATCTTTTCATTAACTAAATCAACCGCAATTCGCAAAGCGGCTTGAGCAGTACGTTTACCATTACGTGTTTGTAAGAAATATAATTTTTCATTTTCAATCGTAAATTCAATGTCTTGCATATCACGGAAATGATTTTCAAGTTTCTTACTTAACTCTAAAAACTGTTGATAAACACTAGGCATAATCTCTTTTAATTGATCAATCTTTGAAGGTGTCCGCACGCCGGCTACAACGTCTTCACCTTGAGCGTTCATTAAGAACTCACCATAAAGCTTGTTCTCACCAGTTGCAGGGTTACGGGTAAAAGCAACACCAGTTCCTGATGTATTTCCCATGTTACCATAAACCATTGACTGAACGTTAACTGCAGTTCCCCAAGAACCAGGAATACCGTTTATCTTCCGGTAGTACTGGGCCCGAGGGTTTTCCCAAGAACGGAACACCGCGCTTACTGCTCCATATAATTGAACTTTTGGATCGGTTGGGAAATCTTCTTTCTTCTCAGCCTTATAAAACTTCTTAAATTTCTTGATCATCTCAAGTAAATCTTCAGCAGTAAATTCGATATCTTGTTTAATATTACGAGCTTTCTTCATCTCATCGATAATCTCTTCGAACCGATGTTTTGGAAGTTCCATAACAACATCAGAATACATTTGAATGAAACGACGATAAGAATCATACGCAAATCGTGGATTATCTGTAATCTTCGCTAATCCTTCGACAACCTCTTCATTCAATCCAAGATTAAGGATTGTGTCCATCATTCCGGGCATCGAAACACGTGCACCTGAACGAACAGAAATAAGAAGCGGGTTAGCGGGATTACCAAATTTCTTTCCAGTAATCTTTTCAAGTTCCACAACTGCTTTCTCAATTTGGGCAACAATTTCCTCAGAAATCTTTTCCCCAGCGTTATAGTATTCAGTACAAGCCTCTGTTGATACAGTAAATCCTTGAGGGATTGGTAGTCCAAGCTTAGTCATCTGACCAAGGTTAGCACCTTTACCACCAACGAGGTTGCGCATTGTTGCGTCTGTCTCTGAAAACATATAAACATATTTTTTCTTCGCCATATTTTTTTGACCTCCTAAAAATATTCATCCCATTATACCACCAACTGATAATTTAAGCCATTTTTTTATTTATACTTGAAGAGTTTTTCTTTTAGCAGTCATAATAAAAAATATGGCTCTTTAAAAACCATATTTTTGTTGATTATTTATTGAGTGCGTAGTACCAAAGAATTAGTCCAATAGCAAATAAAACAATAATCACAGCAACAGTAATAACAACTGTTGTAATATACGCATTCGCGTTTTGACTACGATTTACAGTTTTAGGACTACTATCCTCGCTTACAACTATAGTCTCTCCCTGTTTTTCTTCTGGGACTTGTTTTAAATCAATAGCCTCGTTATAGTTTTCTACGTCGCTAGATTTTCTTTCTTCACTAAGAAGAGAAAGTTGTTCTTTTAACTCTCTAATTTCTCTCTCGTACATTGGCTTCTGTTTAAGAAGAACTTCGGCGCGCAAGCGCAAGGAAACAATCATGTCCGTTAAATTCTTAATTCGTGCTTCTTGATTATAACTAACGCGGGCATCAGTTTTTGCTGATTCTTTGATATTTTTATAATAATTTATTTCTCTTTCAAGTTCATAAATTCGTTCTTGAAGCGGTTTAACGTCGTTATTGATAGAAACAACAGAAGTATTCTTTTCGTTTAACGCTTTCTCAAGCTGTCTTATCTTTTCCTGAAGTTTTGCTTCACCAACTGCATCAAGTGACCCACTGACAGTTTTTCCATGTTTGTTCTTAAGTTCGCTTTCAAGTGTTGAAATAGTATCTTGTTGACTCTTAATTTGCGCCTCTGTCAAAGCTCCCTCTTTTTTATTTTTAGCAATCATTGCCTTAAGCTCTTCATCGAGCTTTTTCTTTTCCTCGTTAAGTTTTTTGATTTGCATCGTCTGGCGAGGGTTCAAAGGAATATTGCTTCGCGAGGCTAAAATATCATCAGCAAGCAAATTGACTTTCTCAGCTAGTTTAAGTTCAATACGGGCATCAAGCTTGTTATCGATCGCAAATTTCTCAAGGTCTTCAATAGGTAGTGCCCTTAACTCTTTGATTTTAGCTGATTCCTCTTTCTTCTCGAAAAGCTTTTTTTCTTTAACTTCTTCAACAACTAAACGTTCAAACTCTTTTTTCTTCCAGCTGTCTTGAAGCCGAACACCATATTTACTTGCAACTTTTTTAACAATCTCTAAGCTATTTGTAGCCGTCATGATTTTCTCAAATTCGATTCGCGATACACCATCAATATTCTCGCCTTCGTCAAAAAACACATTTTCTGTTTCCTTGTTGAAAGTTGAAACCGAAGGAATCGTTTTACCATCAGTCACGATTTTACCCGTACTGACTTTAATAAATGTTTCAAGTAAATCTTCATGCGTTCTTCTGAAGAGTAAATACTCCATTAAAACAAGCCATAACTCTTCGTAGTAAACGGTTCTTAATGGCTTTAAATTCATTTCTTGGAAAGTTAGTTCAAGAAGCGTCTCCGAAAAGTTATCAAAGTTTTTCCAAATTTCAACCCATTCTTTATTTTTGTTTTCGTTAACTTCTTTAATAACGTTATCCCGTAAAGCTTTTTTAAGAGCTTGCGTTCTATCACTTTTTGGAATTGATAGCCCGTTTTCGCTCAAACTATCAGAAAGGTAGTTCCCCGGTATTGTAATTAAATACGGAAGAACATCTTCAACTTTAAATTCGCGGTTCTTAATGTAAAATGTTGATTCTCTTTTCATACTTGTATTATAACCTATTTCTCATCTAATGTAAATTATTTATTCTTTTTAGCTTTGTCATAAGTATCTAAAAAAGAATGTTTAGTATTTCCTTTTTTATATTCAAGGACACAGTTTAAGTTAACATTTCTCCCTAAGGAAAATAGTGTTTTCTCAATATCCTTATTAAACGCTTTTAACTTTTCAATAATTTTTTTCGCTTCCTGGCGGTCACTATACATCTTTTCTTCGACAAACTTACAGCCTTTAACAATCGGCACAATTTCACATTTCTTCATGAAATTTAGAATATCTTTTTCCTTAACTAAATACAAAGGTCTAATAAGTTCTAAACCATTAAAATTTGTTGACCAAAGCTTCGGCATCATCGTTTTAAATTCACCAACTCTAATAACATTTAAAAGTGTTGTTTCAATAACATCATCAAATGTGTGAGCTAAAGCAATTTTATTACAGCCGTATTTCTCAGCGTTTTCATAAAGAAATCCCCTACGCATCCGGGCACACATATAGCAAGGCCTTTCGGGATCAAGTTTTAAGGCAACACTTAGAAAGTTACTATCACCTATTATTAAAGGAATCATAAGCTCTCTTGCATTTTTCTCAAGAAGTTTTCTATCACTTTCCTTAAACCCAGGGTCCATCGCAAAAAACACAAGATTCACCTTAAACTGATCGTGCCTCACTATCTCTTGTAAAAGTTTGGCAAGAACTAAACTATCCTTACCACCCGATATACAAACAAGTACCTTATCGCCATCTTTTAAAAGCTTGTAATCAACAATCGCCTTAACAAATGGCTTATAGATAGTTGACCGGTAAGTTGTGAGAATTAGTCTCTCAATTTCTTTGATGTTTAGCATTTTTGTTGTTAAGTGGATGGATTAAACTAACAATAAAACCAACGCTAAAGAAAGCCGATACAACAAAAGTAATTAACACCTGCCACCAAACATATTTCTTAAAAACATACTTTTGATAACCAATCGCTTGAACGTCGTGGTTTGCCGCCTTAGTAAGTTTTAAAGTCTTATCATTTAACTTTTCAGCAATCCCTGTAAAGATAACATCCTCACCACTATTTTCCTTCATGAGGTCAACCTTCTTATCTCCAAGTAGTAAACTAACAATTACACCCTCATCTGATGATTTCTTTTCGGTGTCGTTTAAGTAGTCAGTTAGTTCTGGTTTTTCATGATTGCCTTCAAAAGCGGCAACCCGCATTGGTGAATGGAATTTTTTGCCGTTCTTATCAGTCTTAGGAATAACCGTATTTTCAACCATCCCAAGATAAGTTGTATTTTGATCTGCATAAGAATGTGGCGTTTTAAAAGTCAATTCTCTTTTAAAGTCTGTATTGTTTTTATAAGTTAAAAGTAGTTTAATCGTTGATGGTGTAATGTCTTTTTCTATCGATAAGTCTTCACCTTTTTCTTGGCGATCTCTTTTATTCAAGAGCTCTTCATTAACGTTCTTTAGATAAAAAAACGTTACAATCTCATCACGATTTACTTTAACTGTCTTATTAGATTCTTTCTTTTCCTCTTGCCACTTAACCCGGGCCCGTTTAGCAACAAGCGTTAGATAACGCTTGCCGTCGCCCGTTAAAACGTCTTTCTCAAAAATTGTTTCCGTTTCGTAGCTATAGCTTTCATATTTTAAATACTTTTCCATAAATTCATCTTCAGTTTGATTTTCTTTTTCTACTAAATAGTGATCAACAAAATACTTTTCTTTGTACCTGTTATAGCCGTAGAAACCTATTATTATTGAAAGGATAATAGGAATGATCCCAAACGAAAGTATTATCAAAATTTTAGCTATTTTATTATTCATCTTTCCACCTCTTGTTACCTGTCTTATTATACTGATTTTTTCATTTTTAGCAACAAGGAAAAATCACTTTCCTAGGCAAAAGCGCTTGAACATCTCACTTACTACTGTCTCTTCTGTTTGATATCCAAGTATCATATCAAGCTCAAGAAGCGCCCCTTTTAAATCGATAAGAAGAAGATCAAGGGGCACATGATTTTCTGTTCCCTCTAAAGTGTCTTCTAAGAATTTACTAGCTCTTTCAAGGCACGTTACCTGCCTTGTTGTTCCAAGATACGTTTCATCACTTGTATCGATATCATTTAAGTTAAACAATTCAATAATCTTTTTCTTAATATTTAAAATATCTTTTTGTTTGAACGTTGATATATACAAATGCTCGCCAACCGCTTTACGATCAATTTTTAAAGGCAGGTCGCTTTTGTTAACGATAACAATTCGCTTCTTATTGTGAGTTTCTTTAAGAAGAGAAAGATCACTTTCTGTTAAAGCTATGGAACTGTCAAAAACCAAAAACAAAAGATCCGCTTCTTCGATAACTTTTTGAGCTTTCGTTACCCCTATTTTTTCAGCCTCAGATTCTCCTGTTCTTAGTCCTGCCGTATCAATAAAATGTAAAGGCAGGCCTTCTACCGCAATCTCAGCTTCAACAAGGTCACGTGTCGTTCCAGCTTCGCTTGTAACGATCGCTTTTTGATATCCTAACAGTGCATTAAGTAAGCTACTCTTACCAGCGTTTGGTTTACCAACGATTCCCGCGTTTATCCCTTTTTGATAAAGCTGCTTATCTTTAGAATATAAAATGATATTTTTAAACTTTTTTAAAAGCTCGGTAACTTCTGTTTTAATAAGGCCATTTGTTACCTTTTCTTCATCTTCATATTCTGGATAATCGATGTTGACTTCAGCTTTTAAAATAACTTCTAAAAGCCTTTCTCGCAATTTATCGATTTCGTTTTTCGTTTCTTTAAAAAGCCCTTTACGACTAAGCTTCAAACTTTTTTGTGATTCCGAAGTAATCGTATCCATAATCGCCTCGGCTTCCGTTAAATCGATGCGCCCATTTATAAATGCCCTTTTTGTGAACTCCCCAGGCTCAGCTAATCGCGCTCCGTGTTTTAAGCACTCACTTAAGACCTCTTTTGTAATAAGGTTACCGCCATGCGTATTAATTTCAACAACGTCCTCACACGTATAACTTTTCGGTTTTCTAAAAACACTAACGAGCACTTCATCAATATTCTCGCCCTTATCATTAACGATATATCCATACGAAATAGTGTGACTTGGTCTTTTGGTTAAATCAGGTCCTTTGAAAATTTTATTAACTATTTCGATACTATCATCACCTGATAGTTTGACAATTGCAATTCCGTGATTAGATAAAGCAGTTGCAATCGCTGCGATCGTATCCATATATTCTCCTTATTTAGATATCGTATTTCGTTAAAATCTGGGCAGGTGTTTTTCTCAATAATACATTAATTGGAATCATCCCCGCAATAGCGTTTACTAAGAAGATACCGCCGATTGTTACAACAAGATACCACCATTCGTAAGTGATAACTCCGAGCTTATCAAAGTTAACAGCAAACATATATCCAACTAAAACTCCAGGAATTGAAGTAAGAAACGTAAGTAGTAACACTTCAACATAGAAAAGTTTCTTACAGTCAAACTTCTTAATACCAATTGCTCTATATACTCCTATCCGGTAAACCTCATCAATTAAACTACCCCGCATAATAAGAACAAGGAAAAGGAAGCTAAAGCCAATTAGAAGAATCGGCATAATTAATAGTGAATATCTCCCGCTCATTCTTTCGCGGTTGAGAGCTGTGTTTTTATTTAAAGTGTTAAGATTTTGGGCACTTCTAATATCAAAAGCTTCTTGATAGTTTTTAACGTTATTATAAAATAGTAGTTTGTAAGGACTATTATCTAAAACCGTATTATAAACTTCAGCCATCGTCTTACGACTGACAACATATTTTTGGCTACTTGAGAATCCAATAACCTCGTATTTCTTGCCTCGCGGCATTTGATAATAAAGCTTTCCGTCTTCAACTGAAAATTCTGAACCACTAAGATTTTCCTTTATATGGTCAAAATAACCATAGCCGTTACTAATTGCTGTTGATAACAAAGGAATAATTATTTTATCAACACCTAAAACCGTTTCCTCTTTATCTAGGTTTACTGTTTCAACCTTTTCGTAGTTAACAAAGTTTGTCGTAATTGTTTGAAATTTTTTAATGTTTTCAGTAATCGATGAATCAAAAGTTTTAATCTTGTCAGCATCATGAAGTGGATAATAGCTTTCCCCAAGGCTATTTAAAACTTTAATTGGCTTATTGATTTTTTTCTCATTGATCAAATAAAAGCCTATAGCATTTAGTGGATGAACGAAGAAATAGTAATCATCAATATCAGAAATACCAACAATTTTTAATTTCTTTCCATCATAGCTATATTCGCTATTTATATATCTATCAAGATAATTTTTCGAATTGAATATTTCTTTTTGCCGGTTGGCATGCTGCTTTAAGCTTTTTTTCGTTACAACAATTTCGTTATCATTTTCCGGCATTCTTCCAGAGCTTAAAGACTTCGCAATTTTTTCTCTTGAAAAACCACCAATCTCGTATTTACTGTCTTCAATAGGAACAACAGACCCCTTGATCGTTTCCCGAGTGTCTTCGCCAAAGAAAGTTGTCAGCGATCCAATTGTTTCTTCATAGCCATACTTATAATCATATGGAGCAATAAAGTTTTCCCCATGAAACTTTTGATTTCTGTCTTTAAGATCTTGTAAACTTTCCGACCCTTCATACGCATAAGCACTATCAGCAACGCCTTTATAATTATCAGGCTTTCGGTAAAATACTCCCATTAACGAGCTGACAGCAAAAACAGAAACAAATCCAATAAATATGAGTCCAAAATACATGAACTTGCGTCCAAGTTTTGGGAAAAAGATGCGTTTAAGTGCCACTTTGAGAGCTTGGAAAAAACTGATTGCTGAACGTTTTTTAGTCACTTTTAGTGGCTTCAGAGCAAAATCTTTAACTTCTGATTCTGGCTTTTCAGTTTCCACATGTTCAAGAATCTTAATTGAATTAACTTCGTTTACAAGAATTGGCTGAGTGTTCGCATTTTTTAAATCGATATATAGATTACCGTTTTTGGCAATCAAACGAATCTTAACTTTTTCTTCGCCTTCGTGATAGTATTCAAGATCGATACTAGGGTTACTAAAACTTGATTTATCAAGCGTATCTAAATAAATGTTGTCGGTATGAAGAAGACTTAGCTTTTTATCTTCAGTGTTTGCTGCTATAGCTTCTGCCTTACCATCGATCATCTCAACTATATAGTCTGAGTAGAAAAGCCCAAGTTCCTTATTATGAGTAACTAAAATAACTAATCTTGTTTTACTGACAGCTTTAATGATATCCATAACCATTCGGCTGTTTTTATCGTCAAGGTTTCCTGTTGGTTCATCAGCAAAAATAATATCTGGAGATTTAACAATCGCTCTCGCAATTGCTACCCGTTGCTGCTGCCCGCCAGACAGCTGTTTAGCTTTTCGGTGTTCAAATTTTTCAAGACCAACAACTTTCAAAGCTTCAGTAATTCGCTCTTTTTGTTCTGGTTCTGGAACTCTTAAAATATCAAGAACGATTCGCAAATTATCATAAACCGTCTCATCGTTTAAAAGAACATAATTTTGAAAAACATATCCGATATGCGATATCCTTAGGTTATCCCACTTATTAGCCTGGTATCTTTTGAACATGGCATTATCAATTTCAATAATCCCTGAAGAGTTTTTATCAAGTCCAGATAGCACATTTAAAAATGTTGTCTTACCACATCCTGATGGACCCATCAAACAAACAAGACCGGTTTCAGGAAACTCCATATTAATATTGTTGAGAGCGTGGACTTCGTTCGCTTTGTTTTTATTAAAAAATTTATTTATCGCATGTACTTTAATCATCGTTATTTACCTCGAGCTCCGGCTAATAGTTTCTTTTTGTTGAGTGAACGGTAATACCTTAGAATAACAAATCCAAAGACAATAAAGCACAAAACAAAGAGAACTAAATAGTCATACCAAATAAACAAAGCTCCAAAAGCTCTGTACATCTCCGATTCCTTGAAAAACGAAAGCGATAAAAACATCGTCACAACGCAGGCATACGAAATAAGGAAAGTCCAAAGCATCTCAAAGATAATTACAAACCCAACATTAGATGACGGTAGTCCGAGTATCTTCATGATTTTATACTCAGTATTTTTACTTCGTAAAATGATTCTATAAATTAAATAGCTAATGTAGTAAACACCAAGGACAATTAAGAAAATGAAGAAACGCAAGAAGAAGACACCAGCTTTATTAATATTATCAAACTCATTATCTCCATTTTTCACGCTTTGATAAACGAAGCCGTCTTTCAAAATTTCTTCTAAAACTTTCTTGTTCTCGTTTTTAGGATAGAAAATAACTTTATTAACGCTATCAAATATTTCTAAAGCTTCTCCGTATAAACTCTCACTTAAGAAGATCGTTTTGTTACTAATTGTCTTACCTTGAGCACGGAGTGTTTCATAAACGCTTACCTTATTAGCAAACATCATTTCTTCCTTAGTTCCATCTGCTTTGGTAATTGTTTTTTTGATTACCGGCGTTACTTTATCTGTATACTCTAGTGTACTTTCATAGCTTAGATGCCCTAAACTGTTTTTAAAAAGCGTGTAAGCGTCTTTGCTGAAACTAACCTCGTCTTTAGCTAAAAGATTAGTAAAAATGATATTTTCAAATACTGCCCCCTTAAAAAGGATATCCTGGTTTTGTAGTGGCCCAACGCAGCCCTCATATTCCATCGATACCTTTTTGTCGTTTGCAAGTAGTCTTGCTGACCCAAACCGTTCAAAAGCGTAATATTCTTTATAAGCCTCTGGTTTTAGAAAGACAATTGCATTCACCATCATGTCGCTTGAAAGATTTCTCACAACACCTACAACCTTAACGGTTGCCCGCTTTTTAACAAGTTCCTGAGTCACCGGGGCATTTGTCCCTAAAATAGCGTGGCCTCCCTTTCCATCAGGCCTCAAATATTGTACAGGCGTCAGTAAAAGTTTCCCTTCACCTATTAGTTTCCTTTGTTCGTTATTTAACTCATTGAAAAACGCTTCTGATATAACCGCTTCGTCATTTTCAGCTGGTTTACGTCCATAATAAAGCTGACGCTTGTTATCGTGCTCTTCAAACGGTAATATCATACTAACTACGGCACTAACATCCTCTGCATTAGATAAATCAGTATTAGGATCTTTATAAATGAAAACCTTCGAATTATAAACAGTTCCGTATTTTCGGTTATAAACAGTTCCTTTAGTTTTTAGATATTCATAATCTTTACTTGATAGACTGTTATTTGCTTTCTCAGTTTGTTTATGTCCAACATAATAAGCTTTATCATAATAATTAGTGCTAGAACCAAGAAAAGACCTTCTCGTTGCCGCGTTGATTGCTCCATAACCAAGCACAATTAAAAAGATTGTAACAAATGCCGTCATGAACATGAAAATGGCTTTTTTGGGCTGTGAAAAGAGATTCGTGGTCGCAAGTAAAAATCCACGCTTAAGACGTTTAACTTTTTTCTCTTCTTTTAATATTTTAACTTCGCCTGTTTTTTCTGTTTCTTTAGTTTTAACGTCTTCAATAATTTTCCCATCGAACAAGCGAATGTGTCTTGTTGAAAATTCTTTCATTTCTTCAAAGCTATGACTAACAACAACAACAAGCTTCTCCTTAGAGATCTCGTGAAGTATCGCAAGAATAGCATGAGAATTTTCTTGATCAAGGTTCCCAGTTGGTTCATCAGCAACGATAATTTTCGTGTCTTTCGCTAAAACCCGGGCAATCGCTAAACGCTGCTTTTCACCACCCGATAGCCTACTTGCTTTCGTTTTTATCCGTTTTTCAAGGCCAACACGCTTAATAATATCTAAAGCTCTTTTTTGATATTCCTTACGACTAAAGCCTTGAATAATAAGAGCCATTTCGACATTTTGCCGAACTGAAAAACTATCGACTAAATTATAGTTTTGGAAGATAAAACCAACATTGTTTCTTCGGTATTCTTCCCAGTCTTCTTTCGAGTAATATGTCGTATCTTCACCATCGATGTACATAATACCACCTTCATAGGTGTCGATACCACTGATTACATTTAAAAGTGTTGACTTACCACTACCAGACTCACCAGTGATTGTAATAAACTCGTTTTCTGTAATTTCAAGGTTGACGTTATCAAGAGCTTTAACAACCCCGCTTTCGCTCGTATAGTACTTAAAAATTTTTTCTAATTTTATCATTATAAGCCTCCGCCTCTTAGAAATTATACTTGATTTACTTTTTAAGTAAAGAGAAAGTCCAAATTTCCTGCTTTTTAAGCCTTATAAATACTCTATTTTTATAGCGTTTTTAAAATCTTAAACCGTTTCTACAATAAAGTAAAATCTACCTACAAAAATATTTTAATTGCTTTTGCGCGTGTTTTCGACTATAATATTATCGAGAGGTGTTATTAACAAATTATGGATAAATTAGAAACCCTAAAAAAAGCTAAAGCTGAGGTTATTCAATCATTCGCGCCAACTAACGAATTTTTAGCAAAATTTATTACTAGTCAATTTGGGTTTGAGGAAGATGGATTAGATGAAATTGAAGTTTTGAAAGTTCTCGAAGATAAGAAATCAAAACTTACTGTCCAAATGCAAAAAGGTATTTTAAACGAAAAGGAAGCCTTTTTGAAAATTTTCGATATGGCTAAACAAGGTGAAGACATGGATGAAAAACATTTAAAAGATATTCACGCAATCTTGCTAAAAGATTTAAATCCTCTTGGAGGACTATATCGCCAGGTAAATATTAGTGTTAAAGGCAGTTCGTACATCCCGCCTCATTTTTTAAAAGTGTATGATAAAATGAATAAATACTTTGTTGAAACTTTAAATCCGTTTGGCAATTTATATGAAAACATCAGTTATGCTCACCTGCAGCTAACAAAGGTTCGCCCATTTATTGATGCCAATGGCCGCCTTGCAAGAATTGTACTTAACTATCATCTCATTAAAAACGGTTTTCTACCAATTATTATTAACCATAAAAAACCTCAAGAATACTTTGCTTTACTTGAAGAGTTCAAAGTCCAAAAAAACATTAAACCGTTTGTTGAATATTTAATAAAAGAAGAAGCTCTCGTTTTGGAAGCTTTATAATATGTAAAAGACACAGGATCATGCCTGTGTCTTTTCTATTGCTTCTTCAGTCATTATAATTTCTTTCCTAAGTTCTTCTTTATCTTTCTTTTTCTTGAGGAAATACAAAACAAAATTCGTGATAAACAAAAGACTCACAAGAACTGTAAAAACCCATATAGTAATGAAACGACCAAGTCCGTAAATTCTTACTCCGGCGATCAGAAGCACTGCTGGATAATGAATCACAGAAAAACCAAAGTAAATGATTTCTAAAATGATTCCAATAAATCCTTCCTTTTGCTTCTTTGGATCGACAATTGAACTAGCTTGTAAAGCTAAACCAACCATTAATAAGATATCAAGCGCTACAATAAATGAATGATAAAAATGTCTGATTTTTGTTGGTTTGTCTTTAAACGTTTCCGAACCCGGAAACACTTTTTTAAAAAATTCTTCTAAAGTTAATATTTCATGTAATGCTTGTACATGTAGAAAAAGCACAGCAGCAAGAACAACAAAAATAATAAAATGCGCTTTTTTAAGTTTACTATTAAGTAAATCCTTATATCTAATAACCTTTTCTTTTTCATCTTCTTTAACTTTGACATGTGTTAAGAAAATATGTAGTACTATATTAAAAGCGATGATTAAAAAGAATAATATATAAATAAACGACCACCCAGAGACACCTAAAATAGCAAAGAATTCAACAGCATCAGGAAATACAATATTAATCACAATAAAATCAATAAATAACAAGATATTAAAACTATATGAGATTATTGAAAATATAAATCTTCTTTTGTTAGGATTTAAATGCACAAGTGTTAATTGAACACCATATCCAAAGAAAACCAGAAAAGCTGGCAATATTATAGTCAAAAAAGGCGTTAGGCCAATATCATCAAAGATATATTCTAGAAATTCGAAGTAGTAGTCCACGATAGTAAAGTAAAAGATTATCGGTAAATAAAAAAGAAGGCAGATGATTCCCGTTAAAAATAGTATCGTAGATAAGATTTTTTTTGTGTTTTTCGTGATATTCATTCGGTAATCTCTTTACTGATACTTTTAACATTATTAATGAAAACATTGTTCTTATTAATCCATTCTACAAAAACTTTTTTTCTAAGTACAAAAGGAATTTCTGGTGTTGGTGAATTATTGGCAAAATCTTTCCCACAAAATTTACAATATCTTTTAAAACCGTTATTGACTGTAAAATGCTGCTTTTTGCCGATTTCCTCTCCGCAATAACAAATATTTACGTGATATTGCTCGTCATATACTCTATAATAACAATAGTGGCAGTCATCTAAACAACTGTGACTTCCTATGAAAATTTTTTTAAATAATTCACACTCAATCATTTCCAATGGTATCATCATAAACATAAAATAATGAATCGGGAAAACTTGGCAATATGCAAACTTAACCAAAGTCACACAGTTAAACGTTTCAAGATTGTATGTGGTTCCTAGTTTACTCTTCAAATAATTAACGATTATACTTCTTTTGCTATTATCAATGTTTTTAGGTTTGTATATCTCACCTTTCCGTTCACTGAAACGATATTCATCTAACATCCCATAGCAAACGTTATATCCCTTAGCGTTTTCAATTAATTCTATATAATATTTATTATATCGATAATCGAATTTAATTCCTGTAATTATTGCCACATGCCCTTGTCCTGCTGCTGCATTTTTTTCATAATAAAGATCTCCTATTTCGACAAGATCAAGAAGATTTTTATTGCCAAAAATAGGTGTCGTTTTGAGACCATCATCGATTTTATAATAATTTTTCATCCATTCAGGTGCTTCAGATGAAGACATCGCCTCAAATTCATTTTCCGTTTCGTGAATTGAATCGAAATTTTCTGTAATTTCGCTTTCAGCAACACAATCCTCGCACGCTTTTATTCTAGCTGAATTAAAGAACGCAAAGAAAGAAAAAAGAAAAACCAAAGCAATAGCAAAGAAGGCTTTCATTATTTTGTTTAAGCTTCTTTTGTTTAATTTCATAGAAATCAACCTCCTAACTTATTATCCTGTGTCTTTATTTTTTTGTCAATACAAATAACGTTTTAAAAAATCCCCTTTAGTTGCTATCCAACTTTGGGGGATTTTTGTTGAGATTTGTATTACTCTGCTTTGGGTTCAATAATTAACTTACGCTCAAGTCCTTCGCCTTCAGAATGTGTAAAGACGTTTTTAGAACGAGAAAGTTTATCATGGATTATTTTTCTTTGATAAGGATTAAGATTACTTAATTCGATTTTTTGTTTAGAGGTTGCAACTTCTTTTGCATATTGAACAGCCATCCGTTCTAGCCTATGAATCTGTCTTGTCTTGTATTCACCAACATCAATTTGCACGATTTTTTGTTCATCAGCATTATAGTAAGAATTGATAATTGTTTCAACAATAACTTGTAAAGCTCGTAAGTGCTGAGAGTTTTTTCCGATTAAAACGCCATTAAATTCATCAGCTTCGATGTTGAAACTAATTTGGTTATCGCGAACTCTTTTTTCAATTGCTC
This sequence comes from uncultured Acholeplasmataceae bacterium, assembly GCA_963542825.1. GTDB lineage: Bacteria > Bacillota_I > Bacilli_A > ML615J-28 > CAG-698 > CAUTZD01. Next base: position 44,692 of record CAUTZD010000003.1, read on the forward strand.
CGCCCTGCTGATTTTCAATTAAGAGCATTTGCAAAAAATCACGTCCTTTTAAAACACCATCAGCTGTTGTCTTAACTTCAACTGTTAGTTCTTTTTTATTGTCTTCGATAATATTAGCTTCAAGATCGTCTTTCTGAATTCCTAAATCATTAGGTGCAATCTTCCAAACTTCTTCAAGTTTTTTAACTGTGTAGATTTTTGATTTCATTTTATATCGTGCCCTCCTTTTTCTTGTTGAGCTTCTCTTCCATTTTCTTTTTCCGTTTTTCCTGTGTTTCTGTACTTAGTATCTGTTGTAAAGAAGAATATATGTTACCAACAAGCCAGTAAAAACCAAGGGCTGCCGGACGCAGTACAACAAACACAACCATCATTATCGACATACCATACATCATCACATTCATAATGACTGCTTGAGACTTTTGCTTGTCAGTTTGTTTGGGTCTTCGGTACTCTGGAATATCAGAAACAACTGTTTGTTTTTGCTTTCTTTGGGTGTACTGTGAATAAATTACTGTAAAAATTTGCGTTAAACCAACTAAAATGGCGAGAATAATAATTCCCCATAACTGAATTGTGCTCCCTTCACGCCCCTTAAATAGATCGATACTTCCAATCATGTGGTTCGTGAAAAGACTGCCAGCCCATCCGCCTTTTTCATAGGTCACAGGAATTCGATACAAAGTGTCGAAAAAGCCAATGAAGATTGGAAACTGAAGAAGCGGAAGCAGGCATCCACCAATACCAATGCCGTGTTTTTTATACACTTGCCTAAGTTCTAATGACATTCTCTGCCGGGTTTGTGGATCTTTACTTGCTCCCGTTGCTTGATACTTTTGGTTAATTTTATCGATTTCTGGTTGAGCGAGCTGCATCTTCAAACTAAGGTCGGTTGTCTTGGCGTAGATTGGCCAAGCAAGCGTCCGCACAATAATCGTTGTAAAAAGAATCGCTAAAGCATAATTACCAAGACACACCTTACCAACAAGCCACATCAGCCCTGCCATCGGATAAACAAAAATATCAAAAAATCCCGTAAATCCTTCGATTGGTCTAGCGCCTGTATCACCCTTTCGACAACCTGCTAAAAGGAACAAAACACCAATGAATATAAAAATAGTTAACGTTTTTCGTAAATATTTATTCATGCTTCTTTTCACCTAATTTTCTTAATAAGACCTAATAAATCCTCTTTTTTCGCGAGAAATTCACTTTCCAGTGCTTTTTCTCTAACCACTATTAGCATTTGATAGCTCGGCATTTGTTTGACTAGAGGGCGTAAAATTTCCTTAACCACCCGCTTCTCATAATTCCTAATATTAGCCTTACCAAGCTTCTTTGAAACCGAAACTGCAAGTTTAAATCTTTCATGCTTATAGTAATAAACAATATAGTTATCAGAGTAAAGACGTTTCTTCTTGCCGACAAGTGTGGCAATATCCTCGTTTTTTTTAATGATGTATTCTTTTTCCAAGTTAATACCTCACACAAAATAAAGGACCTTTTGTTTTTGCAAACAAGAGGTCCACAGATGTCTATGCTGTTAGTTCGTATCTTCCTTTTTTCCGGCGACTAGCAATGACGCGTCTTCCACCGACAGTTGCCATCCGGGCACGAAAACCATGAACTTTGCTTCTTTTTCTTTGGTTAGGTTGGAAAGTACCTTGTGTTGCGCTTGATCCCATTTTTTACACCTCCAATTTAAATTATTTTACCTTATAAATATCTATAGGTCAACTTAAGATTAAGCTAAAGTGTTTGGTAACGATTTAATATCGTAACTAAAACGCAAAATCTTTTGTTCTTCGCCTTCTGCATTATATACGAGGCGACAATAAATCTTACTATATTTACGAGATTTTAAAACCACGTAGTTATCAGTCTTAACTAAGAAATTTTCACGAGCTTCTTTTTGTAAAGTGTTAGGACGAAGACCATAAACACCATAAAACGGATCCATTGTCCCGTCTTCACGTTCAAGCCATAACTGATAAGAAATGTGCCGGTTTTTTTCAATATATTTTTCATTATCAGACAATCTTAAACCAAAATTATAATTATCACGTTCTTCAGCTGTTAAGTGCTTTTCTTTACTTTCTTCAGCTGTCAAGTGTTTACGGCTAATAAAGAAAGTAAAAATCTTCTCGCCATTTGCTTCTAGGAAATTGTTATTATTATAATCTTCCTTTTTTTCTTTTAAATCGCTGAAATAAAAGAAATGTTTTTCCGCAAATTGATACTTAACTTCAGTTGGTTCTTTAAACTTCTCTTCGCCTTTATATAAATAGCTAATATAGAAATCCCTAACTTTGTTAACCCCGAATTTATAAATTTTACCATCTTTCTTCATCGCAATATTGCGGGAAGCATCGGAAGTGTACTTAGAACTTAAACTTCGTTCATAATATGTAATGAGTGGAACGATACCAAAATTATCAACTTCAGCATTAATATTTAAATATTTAATGTAGCTACTTTTCCATTCAGACGGTTCGTCTTTTTTTGTCCCTAAACGCATATACATAAGATGAGCGATAACATTAACTTCATCGGTTTGGCTGTCACGAGCCAAATCGCCTTTCATATGAAGTTCAATTGAAACGTTTCCTCTATTATACAGTTCTGTATTCCAATTAATGTAAATGAGCTTACTTCGCTTTTTGAGTTCGATTCTTGTAATCAAAAAACTAATCAAAGCAACGAGGAAAACAAAACAAATTCCTCCTAAAATAATCCATAAATAGTTTATCTTTTTAAAATCACGATAGTTTTTCACTTCGGCTTTTTGTGTCATATTTCACCTACCTAATTTATAACTTAGGTTTTATTATACTTTAGATTAAGCAAAAATGGGAAGTTTTTTACTTATCAACATGAGGATAAAAAACAAGGTTATGGAATACTTTTTCACCATTTTATAATCATTTTATGAATGTGGAAAAGTGGAAAAGTTTTTGATGCAAAGATCTTTCTTTTATGGTATATTAAAACGAGACAAAATAATGGAATTAAGTTACTACCAAACCCTTTTTAATCAGATAAAAACCGAGCTTATTAAGGAAAAAGAAAAAGTCGATAAGAACGGTCAAAATATCGAAAGCATGTTTAATAATGTTTATGGTATATATAAATATGAAAACGGCGTCGTGTTTGTTGAAGTTACCGATCAAGTAGCTCAATTTCGTTTCGATCGTTTCTTTAAAAATTCCATTAACGACATCGCTGAAAAGTTAACTGGCGAAAAAATTATCTTTAAATTTATCACTTCCGACGAAGTTATTAAAGAAAAATCTGAAGACATGACGTTTTTAACTCCTGAAAAAAGCGATAAAATACGGGGTGAACGGCGTCTTCGTGCTGAGTTCACGTTTGAGATGTTTGTTGTTGGTGAAGCTAACCGGTTTGCTTATATTAATGCTTTGCAAGTTGCCCAAAATCCTAATTCAACATTAAATCCTCTATATATATTTGGAAACGTTGGTCTTGGAAAAACCCACCTCATGATGGCAATTGGTAATTATATCCTCGAAAACAACATGCAAACAAACATCATTTATACAACAGCTCAACAGTTTGCGGAGAATTTCTTTTTTTATACTAACGACCGCGAAGGTAAACAAAAGATTGAGTCTTTCTATAATTATTATAATAGTGCCGATATTTTACTTGTTGATGATATCCAGTATCTTGAAGGAAAAAATAAAACCCAAGACGAATTTTTTAAGATTTTCGACCGTTTATACGAAAATAGTAAGCAAATAATTGTAACAAGTGATCGAAAAGCGAACGATTTAAAACTTATGGATCGCTTAAAAAGTCGGTTTAGCTGGGGTTTAGAAGTTAATATTAATTATCCAGATCAAAATTTACGTGAAAAGATTGTTTATAGTAAACTTTCGACCTTAATTCAGAACCCAAAAGACGTCCCTGAAGAAGTAGTAGTTAAAATCGCAAGTCTTTTTACTTCTAATATCCGTGAGCTTGAAGGAGCAACGAGACGCTTTATCACTTATTGTGTAGGCCTTGATTTGCCGTTTACTATCGAAAACGCTGAAATCGCTTTAAAAGATATTTTAGCGACAAATAATAATGAGAAAGAAAATTATTATCTAAGTGAAACTAACGATTTAAAAAAGGTAATTAGTGAATATTTTAAACTCCCAATTAGCGATCTTGAGTCTTCGACACGCAAAAGCGCTGTTGTTTATGCTCGCAATATCTGTTTCTACTTAATTAGAGAGTATTTTAAGGTTCCTTTAAAGGAAATTGGATCGTTTTTTGGTAACCGCGACCATGCTACAGTTGCACATGGCATCGAAAAAATAGCATCAGAGATGAAAACAAATCATAATATTAAAAATGATATATCTTATTTGACGAAAAAGGCAAATATTTCTCGGAAAAATGGTTAGTTATTAACTTTTCCACACTCATAATAATAAAAGTAATTTTATTATTCAAATTAATAAACAAAAAGGCTTTAAAAATGAAATTTAAAATTAAAACTTCTTATCTTTTAAATAATTTAATACCTGTATCTAAAGCTGTATCAAGGAACATTCAAATGCCGGTGCTCACTGGCATTAAGTTTGATGTAAAAAAAGATACAGTCGTCCTTTCAGCGACCAATAACAGCGAGCTTTCGATTCAGGCAAAACTTCAAGCAAACGAGGATTTAATAATCGAAGAAACAGGAACAACGGTAATATCAGCTAATGTGTTATTAAACCTTATTAAGAAAATCGAAGAGAAATGGTTAAATTTTAGTTTATTTGAAGAAAAAACACTCAAAATTTACAACGAAAAAGGTAATTATAGTATTAATCAGTTTGATCCTGAGTATTTTCCTAATATTTCTTTTATAGCTTCTGATAAAAAACTCAGTTTATCAACAGTCGTTTTTAAAGATATTATCAAAAAAGCAACAATTGCTGCTAGTGAAAGACTCGGTGATGGTGTTTTGACTGGTGTTAATTTAACTATTGATAATAAAAAAGTAATCTTTTCAGCAACAGATAGTTACCGATTATCGCGAAAAATTATCGACCAAACTGATGAATTTGAAGATGTTAGTGTCGTAATACCTGCAAAATCCTTAGAAGAAGTAGGAAGGATCTTAGAAGATGAGAAAGGAAAGGTTGAATTATTCTTCAAACCTTCAAACGTTATCATTAAATATAAGAATATTCACATAAAACTAACAGTTATTGAAGGTAAATATCCTAAAACTGATGTTTTTATTCCTAAAAAATACACAAACGGTTTTGTTGTTAGACGATCAGACTTATTAGCAACGATTGAGCGAATGAATATTTTTATTGAATCTGATAGTTCTAAGATGATAAAAATCCAGTTAAATAACCAAAAAGTTCTTGAATTTAACTCTTCAACAACAGAAACCGGAGGGGCACAAGAAAAGCTTGAACCGATAGAAGTTGATAATGACACGCCATTTATTGTTGCTTTCAGTGCTAAATACTTTCATGAAGCGATAAAAATCTTCGATGGTGAACTAATTAGCCTCAAATACACAGGCGAAGTTAAGCCTTTTGTCTTCACATCTGAAGGTGATGAGAATTTTATTCATTTGGTTTTACCAATGCGGCGTCCATAATTAAAAAAAGAAGGATTTTTCCTTCTTTTTTTATTACTTAACAACATTTTTATTTGGTTTAAATTTAAAACGACTGTAAATATCTTCTAAATCTTTCTTTAATTCTTCAAACATGCTTTTATCATAAGGTTTTAAAGGGAGATTATCATCATAAACACTCCATCCTTCTGATTGAATGTTTTTAATTATCGATTTATCACGTAAAGCTGGTAATAAAACTGCTTTTTTCGTGAAATCTTTAACTTGCTGTTCCAAATGTTCTAAGGAAACTTGTGGAGCTCGTTTGTTTTTAGCGTATCCATTAGGAACAACATACTTTACTTTGTCTAAATCGAGGTCTTTATCCACAAAATACTGGATAGTGTTAAAGAATCCATCAATTCCTAGACTATCAAGACCAACAACAACAATGATTTCATCACTTATTTCTAATAAAACTTCAGTTAAACGGCAGCCAGAAGGTGGAAAATCAATAAAAACATAATCAAAACCATTAGCATATTCCTTAACCGCTTCAATAACTTTCTTTTCGTAAGGTCTATTTAATGTTATTTGCATAGAAATCTGATCTGTATTGAGAGTTTTAATTAAATATAGGTCTTCACGAGCTTCAATTAGGATGTCTCCTTCATATTTATCACCAGTTAATAGGTGTTCAAAGAAATTATCGACGTTTTCGTCGATCTTTTTTTCAACTCCAAAGACTTTAAAGACACTATTTTGGTCATCTGAACTTAAAATTAGTACAGTATTTCCTTTTTTAGCGAAATAATGAGCTAAATAACTAAGAATTGTGGTCTTTCCGACCCCGCCTTTTCGGCAATAAGCAGATATAATTGGCATAATTAGCGTCCTTCTCTATCTAATTTCTCACGACAAGCTTCTTCTATGTAGTCAGAAATCTGTAAACCATAGGTTGCAGCAGCAATTTTGAGCCTTCTTCGTAGGTTTACGTTCATAGTTGCGGTGTATTTTTCCCGAATTTCTCCACTATCCTTTATAGGTTTTGTAGCTTTAACGGGTTTTGGTTCAGGATTTTCGACCTTTTGTGTGAAAAAAGGCGGGTCTTGCTCGATTTTTTCGGGTGTAACAGCCGTTTTTTCGATCGTTTTTTGGATTTCATTCTCCATTGGGTTTGATCTTTTCTTAAATGGTAGGGGTTTATTAGCCATTTTTTTGCCTCCTTTTTTAGGTTAATAAAATTTTGATCATTTTTCTTTAAAATGCGTATATATACATAAAACCATATTTACGTATATGTTCTTATACATAAATAAATATATAAATATATACATATTTACATTTATACATAAAACCATATTTATTTTTTGATTCTAAAGCGCCTATTTTTTCAAAAAACAAAGTAAATTTTTGCAATTTTTGTGTTTTGATCAACAGATTTTGGGTATTTCATCGGAAAATATCTTCTGATTTTAAAAATTAGCCCGAAAATCGCTTTTTAAATCGCTTTTTTCGCCAGTGTAAGAAAATTACTCAGGTTTGAGGCTAAAAATTATCACAGAGCCCGAAAGAAAGTTTGAATTTTTTGCAAACAGCTGTTAAAAGAAGATTTTTTGTTTTATTTACATAAATATGTATTTATGTATTTATTGTTTTATGTATATAAATAAAACCACTTTTATTTATTTACACATAGCCATAATACCATAAAAAAATACCCTGTCAACAGTTAATTTTTGGTGGTTATTTTAAGATCATAAACAAGAGGTTAAAAAAGTACCTAAAAAATGGATAAAAAAGCCCGTTTTTAAGCATTATTAAGCAAAAACAAGCAAGAATCGGCTTATTTAATAAGAATTTTCTCAAAAATTAACAGTTCTTAAAAATACTCTTCCTTATATATATACAAAAAAGGCACAAAAAAGTTAAAATGCCGCTTTTTTGTGTTTTTTAGCTCTAAAACAACCAAAAAATATGAAAAAACATAGCTTTTTACCCGTTTTAAGGCTGTGTTTGCCCCTTTTTACTGGTTAAAATCAATTTAAAATATAAAAAATGCTGTTTTTTATTAAAAAATCTCTCTTTTTTAGCAGAAAACCATCGAAAAAACAGGCGAAAAGTAGTTAAAATACGATTTTTATCACTAAAAACACAAAAATTGCAGAAAAAATACGACAAAATCATCATATTTTTGCCTAAAAACGATCTTTTTTATGTTAAAAAAAGGAAAAATAATAAGAAATGCCTAAAAAGCAGGTATAAAACACAAAAAAAGATGCGAAAATTTAGCAAAAACAAGCGTTTTTTTGTTAAAAAATGGCCAAAAGAGCAAGAAAGCAGCTGTTTTTAGATCTAAATAACAAAAAACGCCCAAATTTACGCAAAAATCCAGTAAAAAAGTAGCTGGATTAACTTGAAAAAGTTTAAGAAAACCAAAATCATTAACCAGTAACTAATTTTTTAAGTGTTTTTGACTAAAAAATCCAAGAAAAGTACATAAAATCATCAAAAAACACTGGATAAAGTATAAGCAATTGGATTTTAAGAAGAAAATGCTGTTTTAAACACCAAAAAAGCTTAAAAAAGAGGATAAAAAGTGTAAAAATGTTAATAAGTTGTGGAAAACTAGCTACTTTTTAGTATGTTTTAATAATATTAAAAAATACGCCCCAAAAAATCCAAAAAATTGCTGATTTTTGAGAGAATTTATGGTAAAAAACAGCCACAGAAAACCATTTTTTATTAAAAATGAGGAAAACTTTCAAAAACTAACGTTTTAAGGCTTAAAATCACATATTTTTATGGAAAAAAGTGAAGATTTATAGTAATATGATATATATAAGGAAGAAAAGGACCAGAGGAATGAAAGAAATAAAAATAACTACTGAATACATTACTTTAGGTCAATTTCTAAAGTTTTCTGGTGTCATTTTAAATGGTGGCGAAGCGAAAAATTTTATTGCCAATAGCACAATAAAAGTCAACGACCAAATCGTAAAAGAACGCGGGAAAAAGCTGAGAAATGGTGATTTGATAGAAATCCATAAGGAAAAATATGTCATCAGAAACTAAGATGTATCTAAAATCTGCGAAAATTGTTAATTTTCGTAATTATTTTGATAAAACATTCGATTTTTCACCTAAAATGAACATAATTGTTGGCGAGAACGCCGTTGGGAAATCGAATTTAGCTGATGCAATCAGCGTTTTAGCTTCTGCCAAGAGCTTTAGATCAATAAAAGACCCGTTTTTATTAAAGAAAGAAATGCCTTTTTATCGTTTAGAAGGCCATTTTTTAAGAAATGGATTAGAATCTAAAAGAATTGTTATGTTTGATGGCGAAAAAAGGATTCAAAAAGTTAATGATAACTTGTTAAAAACTAGTGAATATCTTGGAGAAATAATTCCCGTTGCTTTTACCGCTGATGATTTGTTAATAATTAAGGGAAGTCCAAGTGAAAGAAGGCGGTTTTTAGATTTAATTTTGTGTCAAATTGACAAGGAATACCTGAAAAACCTCGTTCACTACCAAAAAACTCTTAAAGAGCGCAATATTTTTCTGAAAAACCCCGGAAAATCACCATATAATCGTTCTTTTCTTGTGAGTTTGACAAAATACTTGCTTACAACCGCAAAGCCTATAATCGAGAAAAGAAAGGTCTTCATTAGTGAGTTAAACGAGGAAATTAAGCCGTTTTTACAGGATTTAGCTATCGATCAAGACATTTTTCTTGAATACTTACCAAATATCGTAGGAGAAAACCTAGAAAATTATCTAGAAACGTTGATTCAGGCAGACATTTTAGCGAAAAAAACGACCTTTGGTATTACAAGAGACGAGCTTAAAATTGCGGACGCTAAAGGTCTTGTTATGAATGTTGCTAGTCAAGGGCAAATTCGGGCAGTTGCTTTGGGATTAAAACTGGCAGCTGCGAAGATTTTAGAGAAGAAAAACTATGAAATTATTATCATTTTAGATGATGTTTTGAGTGAACTTGATAAGGTTCGCCAGGACAATGTTCTGAAACTTATTCCAAAAAACGTGCAAACATTTATTACAACAACATCTACTAATGAAATAAATGATGAAATACTTAAAAATAGCCATCTAATATATATCGAAAGAGAGGAAAACAAATGAGTGTAAAAGTAGAACAACAGTATAAAGCAGATGATATTCAGATTCTTGAGGGTTTGGAAGCGGTTCGAAAGCGTCCCGGAATGTACATTGGGTCGACAGGACCACGTGGACTCCACCATTTAGTCTGGGAAATTGTCGATAACTCGATCGATGAGGCGTTAGCTGGCTACTGTAGCGAAATTTTAGTGGAAATTTTACCAGGAGATATTATTAGAGTTACAGATAATGGCCGGGGAATTCCGGTTGATATTCACCCAAAAACGAAAAAGAGTGCCCTAGAAGCGGTTTTTTTAACACTTCATGCCGGCGGAAAGTTTGGCGGTGGCGGATATAAGGTTTCTGGTGGTCTTCATGGTGTTGGTGCGAGCGTTGTTAATGCTCTTAGTGAACAACTCCGAGTTGAAGTATATAAAAATGGAAAAATTTATGCGCAAGAGTACACGCGAGGGAAAAAACTTAACGAAGTAACAGAAATTGGTGAAACAAAGCTTCAAGGAACGCGTGTTACATTTAAACCAGACCCAGAAATTTTTAAAGATACAACTGTTTTTGATTTCGAAACTTTATCTTTTAGGTTGCAACAATGTGCCTTTTTAAATAAAGGTTTGTGTATAACTTTAAATGACACAAGAAAAGAAGGAAAAGAGAAAAACGTCAAGTATCGCTATGAAGGCGGTATTAAAGAGTATGTTGAACACATCAATAAGGGTAAAAAAGTTATTCATCCAGCAATTATTTATGTAAGTGGTGTGATGGAAAATATTGAAGTCGAAATAGCGATGCAGTATACGGAAGAATATAACAGTTCCATCCTTTCGTTCATCAATAATATTATTACTCCAGAAGGTGGAACTCACGAAGAAGGTTTTCGGTTGAGTCTTACGCGTGTACTAAATAATTATGGTAGGCAAGCCAAAATATTTAAAAAAGATGAGGGTTTGTCTGGAGATGACGTCAGAGAAGGCCTTACTTCGATTATTTCTGTACGCCATCCCGATCCACAGTTTGAAGGACAAACAAAATCAAAACTTGGAAATACCGAAGTCCGGAAAATTGTCAGTCAAATCCTGAGTGATGGCCTTGAGCGTTATTTAAATGAAAATCCCCAAGATGCGCGAAATATTGTTGAGAAGGCTTATATTGCTTTACAAGCGCGAAACGCTGCCAAAAAAGCGCGTGAGGCTACCAGAAGAAAGAATCCGCTCGATGCCCTCGATTTTGCTTCGAAACTTGCTGATTGTCGAAATAAAGATCCAGAACTATGTGAAATTTATATCGTTGAAGGAGATAGTGCGGGAGGTAGCGCAAGACAAGGAAGAGATCCCGAATTTCAAGCCATATTGCCACTTCGCGGTAAAGTTTTAAATGTTGAAAAAGCTCGTCTTGATAAAGCGTTAAGTAACAAAGAAATCATTTCGATGATTAGAGCTTTTGGTTCGGGTATTAGTGATGAATTCAATCTTGAAACACTAAGATATCATAAAATCATTATTATGACTGATGCCGATGTTGATGGTGCACACATTAGAACACTACTTTTAACTTTCTTTTACCGCTATATGAAGCCGCTTGTCGAGCAAGGGTATGTTTACATCGCTCAGCCGCCACTTTTTAAAGTGGTATTTAATAAGAAAATTTATTACACATATACAGATGATGAGATGGAAAGACTGTTAGCGTCGTTCCCTAAAAACGCCCGTCCGGCAATTCAACGCTATAAAGGACTTGGTGAAATGAATCCTGATCAGCTTTGGGAGACAACAATGAATCCAAAAACGCGGACACTTCTTCAGGCAACCGTTGCTGATGGGCTTGAAGCCAACATGGTTTTTAGTATGCTGATGGGAGACGATGTTGATCCACGGCGTGATTTCATCGATAAGAATGCGAAATTCGCAAGCAATATAGATGTATAGGAGACATTAAATGGCGGTAGATGATAATATAAAAAACGAAGATCACGATTTTGAAGAACAAAAGTTTGATGAAATCGACGATTCCGAACTAGAACGTGACCAAAAAGAGCGCGAAGAAGGCGATCTTGGGATCAAAGAAGTTGATATCTGCCGGGAAATGAAGAACTCATTTTTAAGTTATGCGATGAGTGTTATCGTTTCGCGGGCGCTTCCTGATGTTCGTGACGGCTTAAAACCTGTTCATCGGCGAATTCTTTTTGGGATGAGTGAACTAAGTGTATTCCCCGACAAACCGTATAAAAAGAGCGCGAGAATTGTCGGTGAAGTCATGGGTAAGTTTCACCCTCATGGTGATACAGCAATATATGATGCGATGGTCAGAATGGCTCAGGACTTTAACTATCGGCATACTTTAGTTGATGGTCATGGTAATTTTGGATCACTCGATGGTGATGCGCCGGCAGCGATGCGGTATACCGAAGCACGCCTTAGTAAAATTGCGATGGAGATGCTTAGGGATTTACAAAAAGACACCGTCAATTTCATCGATAACTATGATGGAACCGAGAAAGAACCAGAAGTTCTCCCTTGCCGTTTTCCAAACCTTCTTGTCAACGGATCAACAGGAATTGCCGTTGGTATGGCAACGAACATTCCTCCTCACAATTTAGGAGAAATTGTTGATGGAATTCTCGCTTTAATTGACAATCCAGGAATCGATGTTGATGGGCTCATGAACTATATTAAAGGTCCTGATTTTCCAACAGGTGGGGAGATTATGGGGCTTGCGCAAATTAGGCGCATGTACATGCAAGGTGAAGGAACACTTGTTGTCAGAGCGAAAGCGGAGATTCATCAGCTTGCTTCTGGAAAGTCAGAGATTATTGTTACGGAAATTCCCTACCAAACAAACAAAGAGCGACTTATCGAACGGATTGCCGAATGTGTTAAGGGCAAAATCATCGACGGAATTACTGATCTACAAGACCATTCCGGAAGACAAGGAACGCGGATTGTTATTGAACTTAGGCGCGATGTTAATCCAAATGTTGTTTTGAATCAGCTATATAAGCACACGTCACTGCAAACAACTTTTGGGGCGAATATGATTGCTTTAGTTAACAACGAACCAAAAACATTGACGCTTAAGGAAATGCTTGAGTATTACTTAAAACACCAAATCGAAGTAATAACAAGAAGAACGCAGTTTGATTTAGATAAAGCTGAAGCACGAGCCCATATCGTCGAGGGTCTTTTGATTGCTCTTGCAAGTATCGATGAAGTTGTAGCTGTTATCAAATCAAGTAAAGACACAGAAACAGCTAAGCGTGGTCTAGTTTCAACATTTAGGTTAACCGACATTCAGGCGCAAGCTATTCTTGATATGCGCTTAAGTAGATTAACTAGTTTAGAAGTTGATAAACTTCGTGATGAACTAGCTGAACTTAAGAAATTTATCAAAGAGTGCCGTGATATTTTGCGTAGTGAAAACAAAAAACTTAAAGTTATTGTTGGTGAACTTACAGAACTTAAGGAACGCTTCGCTAATGAGCGTAAGTGCGAAATAAACCTAAAAGAGTTAACAGAAATTGCCGATGGTGATCTCATTCCAGTTCAGGAGACGCTCATCACAATCACAAACACTGGTTATATTAAACGCTTAACTGCTAATACGTATACTAGCCAAAACCGTGGTGGTAAAGGAATTACGGGAGCTAAGCTTGTCGAAGATGATTATGTGCAGCAGGTTATTTTTACATCAAGTCATGATAATTTATTCTTCTTTACGAATATGGGGTCGGTATTTAAACTTAAGGCTTTTCAAATCCCTGTCTATTCACGGACGAGCCGCGGGACGCATATCAACAATCATTTGAATATGCAAAAAGGTGAAAAACTCAATGCAGTTTTACCAATTCCTGATGACCTTGAAAAGGATCATTATCTTGTATTTATTACCCGCAAGGGTATTATTAAAAGAACACCGCTCAGCGAGTTTCAAAATATCCGTACTAATGGTATTAGGGCGGTCAATTTAAATGAAGGTGATGAGCTCTTTAAAGTTGGTTTAACCGATGGTGATAAGGATATCATTTTAGGAGCATCAAACGGTAAAGCTATCAGATTCTCTGAAAACGATGTGCCATCGATGAAGCGAGTAGCGGCTGGTGTTAGAGGTTTAGATCTTTTTGAAAATGAACAAATTGTTGGTATGGCAATTGTCACAACAGATGGCGATGAGATTATTATTGTTACTGAGTTCGGTATCGGCAAGCGTACCCCTGTAAGTAGTTTTAGACTACAAAAGCGAGGCGGGCGCGGCTGTAAGTCTTTAAGTATCACCGATAGGAGCGGTTCAATGGTTGCTCTTGAAACTGTTCGTGGTGACGAAGATCTCTTCATCGTTAGCGATAAGGGAATGGTTATTAGAACTCCGCTATCGCAGATTTCAACTTTTGGACGCGATGCTAAGGGTGCCAAACTTATGGAACTTAATGAAGGACAACGCGTTAGTCATATTGCTATCGTTCCAAGTGAAGAAAAGATCAATGAATTTGAAAATCTTCAGCTCGATAGTGATTATAAATTCCTCGATGAACGTGACCAAGAAGATTCTGAAGAAGAAAATCATGAGCAAGACGAAGAAGATTATAATTTACTGTAGGTGATATTATGTTAGATATAAAACTATTAAGAGAAAAACTAGATGTTGTTATTGCCAATTTAAATAAACGCGGTGGTGATTTTAGCTATTTAAAAACGGTTATTGATAAAGATACAGAACGAAGAAAAAAACTTGTTACCGTTGAAGAGTATAAAAATAAACGCAACACTTTAAGTAAAGAAATTGGCGTTTTAAAAAGAGAGAAAAAGGATGCAACAAGCGTATTAAATGAAGTTTCTAAACTTGGTTCAGAAATTGAGCGCCTAGATAAGGAAGTTAAAGAACTTGATGAATACATTAAGTCAGAACTACTTAAAACCCCAAACATGCTTCACGAGTCAGTTCCAGTTGGTAAAGATGAAACGGAGAATAAAGTTTTGAAAGCCCAAAAGCCTACGAAATTTTCGTTTCCTGTTAAGGCTCATTATGAGCTTGGTGAGGAACTTGGAATTCTTGATTTTGAGCGAGCTGCCAAAATTTCTGGGGCGAGATTTTGTATATACAAAGGTTTAGGAGCACGTCTTGAAAGAGCACTTATTAATTTCTTTATGGATGAGAATTATAAGGCTGGATATACCGAGGTTATGCCACCATACATTGTTAATAAAGATTCGATGTATGGAACTGGGCAGCTCCCAAAATTTGAAGATGCGGCTTTTAAACTGGCCTCTGAAAACGAGTGGTATTTAAACCCAACTGCTGAAGTTCCAACAATCAATATGTTTAGAGGAGAAACGGTTGATTACAGTAAACTACCTATGTCATTTACAAGTTACACAACAGCATTTCGTAGTGAAGCAGGTAGCGCTGGTAAAGATACACGCGGACTCATTAGAATGCATCAGTTCAACAAAGTTGAACTTATTAAACTAAGTAAGAAAGAAGACAGCTATAAAGAACTTGATAAGATGATTGAGCAGTCATGTTCACTTCTTGAAAAACTAAAACTTCCATACCGGCTTGTTAGTTTGTGTTCAGGCGATATGGGTTTTGGGATGGCCAAAACAATCGATATCGAGGTGTGGCTGCCTTCACAAAACACGTACAGAGAAATTGCAAGTATTAGTAATGCTGAAGATTATCAGGCGCGAAGAGCTAACATCACAACGCGCCCCTATAACGAAGCTAAACTCGAGTATGTCCATACGTTAAATGGATCAGGTCTTCCTGCCGGAAGAACCGTTGTTGCGATTATGGAAAACTATCAACAGGAAGATGGAAGCATTAAAATTCCTGAAGTCTTAGTGCCATATATGTTAGGAATAAAAGAGATAAGAAAGGAAAACAAATGAAGAAGAAAACAGTAGTTATTGGACTTTTTGAAGATAGTAAAAAAGTTAAGGTCAATCCAAGTTTTGATGAAAAGCTTGAGCTTTTAATTAAAAGAAAACAGTTAAAGCTTGGACTTGGTGAAGTTAATAAAGTGCCAACATTCCAAAAAGACGTCGAGCTTATTTGGGTTGTTGGGCTTGGTAAAGAACGCGATTATGATATGAAAGCCTTGCGCAAGGCTGCAAGTACAATCACAAGTAGTTTAGGTGAAGACTTTGAAGTTATCGTCAGTACGTTTTTAGGAAAACTAAATGAAGAAGAAGGCTTAAAGAAATTAGTTCTTTTTGCTAATGATTACAATTATGTATTTGACCGTTACAAAAGTGACAAGAAAGAAAATAAGAAGCTTGATATTTTGTGGACAACTGAACGGTCTTTCAAGAAAGCCCCACTCATCATTAATGAATACACAAACGTTAGTGAGAGTATTAATATGACAAGAGATTTAATTAATACGCCACACTGCGATCTTAATTCTGAAGATTTAGCGGCTTTTGTTAAAAAGACGTTTAAAGAGCTTAATAATCCAAAAGTTGAAGTGAGTGTACTTGGGCGCAAGGAAGTTACTGAACTTAAGATGGGAGCGTTTCTAGCGGTTAATAAAGGTAGTAAATACGAACCACAACTTATTCATCTTAAATTTATGAACAACCCTGAATCTGAAGAAGTTTTAGGACTTGTTGGTAAGGGGTTAACGTTTGATACTGGCGGGTATTCTTTAAAGCCATCACAGTTCATCAATGATATGAAAATGGATATGGGAGGAGCTGCTACTGTTCTTGGAGCTTTTAGAGCTGCTGTAGCTAACAACTTAAAAATCAACTTACAGCTTGCTGTTGCGGCTACTGATAACATGGTAAACGAAGCTGCTTATCTTCCTGATGATATCGTTACTTCAATGAATGGCAAAACAATCGAGATTATTTCAACAGATGCGGAAGGAAGATTAACACTTGCTGATGCTTTAACTTATATCCAAAAACAAAAAGTTACAAGGGTCATTGATATGGCGACTTTAACAGGAGCGGTTATCTATGCTTTGGGGCACTATACAACAGGAGCGTTTGGCAATAACAAAACGTTCACAAATGATATCATTAAAGCTGGCGAGAATGAGCTTGAGGAGTTATGGGAACTTCCGATCAACGATTCAACGAAAAAAGGTGTCAAAGCAAGCAAAGTCGCTGACCTATTAAATGCAACCGGAAGAAGTGTTCCCGGAGCCCAAGCAGCGGCTGCGTTTTTACAAGAATTCATCAACAAAGGAATTAAATGGATTCACCTTGATATTGCAGGAACTGCATTCAGAGGCACACCACTTTATGGTGAACATCCAGGAGCAACCGGAGAATGCGTTAAAACGCTTTATCAGTATTTTAAACAAAACTCTAAATAAAAAAAGACGGCTTAGCCGTCTTTTCTATTTGGTAAGTTTTTCGTGAACTTTTTTGATTTCGTCAAGTGGATGGGGATTAGGATCTGTCTTTCGCGAGAAAATTAATTCTTCTTTAGTGTATCTTGGAATAATGTGGATATGGCAGTGGAAAACAGATTGTCCGCTGATCTCACCAATGTTTGTTAAAACGTTCGCTCCTTTAAAATTTAATTTTGTTTTAAGAAGTTCTAAAACTTTTTTAACTGTTTCATTTAGCTTTTGATTGATGCTAAAAGGGAGTACTATAAAATTATCATAGTGCTTTTTAGGAATAAGAATGGTATGTCCTTCGGAAATTGGAGAAATATCTAAAAACGCCAAAAAGGAATCATCTTCATATACCTTAAAGTGAGGAATTTTCCCTGCGACCATTTCACAAAATAAACACATTTATATCACCTCAAAATATTTTACCACAAAAGTAGTATAATGCATAAATTGAAATTTTATAAAATGTGGGTATAATAAAAGAAGTAGTAAATAACGATGAACGAAAAGCAAAAAAAACGAAAAACTGGTGATCAGTACATAATATTAGGGGTATATTTAGCATTGGCTTTTGGTCTTTCTTTTATTGATCGCACGATATCAGGACATGTTTTACCAATGCTTCCTGGAATCAGAGTCGGGATTGCTAATATTGTCGTTGTCATTGTTGTACTTGAATACTCATTTATCGAAGGTCTAATGTTTGCTGTTTTAAAAGCTATACTTACGACTGTGCCATTTGGTGGACTCATGAGTTTAGCAATTGGTGGTACTGCAACAATCGTTAGTTTTCTTATCATGGAAGGGATTAAACATAGTTTAAAAAAACATGTATCACCAGTTGGCATTTCGCTTGGTGGAGGAATTACTCATATTCTAACGCAGCTTTTAGTAATTGGGCTTCTCTATAAAATCATGAGCGTATTGCCATATTATGGATTTTTCTTAGTACTTGTTAGTTTTGCTACTTCAATCATTGTTGGTATCGTAGACATTCAAATAATTAAATTTTTAAAGAAAGAAGGAGATAACGAAATGGAAAAATTAGAAAAAAAGATTTTAAACAAAATCAAAGAATATGATAAGATTATTATCCACAGGCACAAGCTTCCTGACGGGGACGCTTATGGTTCACAGCTAGGACTTAAAAACGCTATTTTAACAACGTTTCCTAATAAGAAAGTTTATGCTGCCGGGAAAACCTCAGAGCGTTTTAGTTTTTTAGGAAAGATGGATAATCCTGAAAACTATACTTACGATAACGCTTTAGTAATCGTTACTGACACAGGAGCTACGCACCTAATCGAGGGAGATGATTGGGTTAAAGGCGAATATAAAATCAAAATTGATCATCACGAGCCTGTTGAAGAGTATGCTGATTTAAATTACGTTAAACAGGACAACGTTAGCGCGGCATCCGTAGTTACGGGACTTGTACGCAGGTTCAAATGGAAAATCACCAAAGAAGGCGCTAATTGTTTATACACAGGAATTACTACTGATAGTGGGCGTTTTTTATATCGCGGAGTTAATAAGGAAACGTTTGAAGAGGCGGGGTTTCTTATGGAACAAGGTGCTGATATTGAATACATTTATAGAAATCTATATGATGAAGATTTAAACCTTAAACTGTTGCGAGCTAAAATGACTCTAAAATTTGTAATTGAAGATCGTGTTGCTTATATGATTAATACCAAAGAAGAAGTAAAAGAATCGGGTTTTGATTTTTTCACGATTTCAAGAGGTATGGTTGGTGTGATGTCAGGAATTAAAGAAATTGACATTTGGGCAAACTTTACGGAAAACGAAGAAGGAAATTTCATTGCCGAGCTAAGATCTAAAGATAAGACAATTGTTAATGTTGCACAGGAGTTTGGTGGCGGCGGACACGCACTTGCTTGTGGGGCTACTTTAAAAAATAAAGACGAAATTAAGAAAATGGTCGATAGGCTAAAAGAGGTGCTTAAGTGAACACATTTAAAGAGATTCTTGAGACGATTAAAAGTTATGACACAATCATCATTAAACGCCACTTATTTCCTGATGGAGACTGTATTGGCAGTGGTCTTGGGTTAACCGAAATTTTAAAGGCTTCTTTTCCAAGTAAGCGTATCTTATTTGATAGTCCAAACGACTCGAAGTTTTTAGAGTTTTTAAATGAAGGTGACGAGGTTACTGAAGACGACCACAAAGGGGCTTTAGTAATAACAGTTGACACATCTGTCAGTAAGCGCGTTTGTAACTGGAGCGATAAGGGCGATAAAATCATTAAAATTGACCACCACATCGTTGAAGAAGAGTTTGGTGATTTAAATTATGTTGAGGAAGAAAGTCCTGCCTGCGCTTTGATTATTTTTAAGTTTTATGAAGCGTTCAAAGATGTTTTAAAAATAACGCCAAAAGCTGTTAAAGCTTTGTTTGTTGGAATTTATACTGACACTGGCGGTTTTCGCTATGGTAATCCCGATGGGGAGTTTTTTGTAATTGTTGGTAAACTTTTAAAAGCTGCACCAATTAATCTAACAAGTGTTTATCGTGACCTTGAAAAAGTTGAACTTAATTCGGTGCGAATCAAAGGATATGTAGCGTCCCATTTTAAAATCTACGATAAGGTTGCATATTTTTATATTTCACAAAGAACAATGAATAAATTCAAAGTATCACCAGAAGAAGCACGTAACACAGTTTCTGTTATGTCGGGGATTAAAGGCGTTGAGGCGTGGCTCTTTTTCTGTGATGTGAAAGATAAAATTATGATACGGTTCCGGAGTAAGAATACAGACGTAGCCGCGGTTGCCAATCTTTTTAATGGCGGCGGACACCGTTTAGCTAGTGGGGGCACGATTTATAAGAAAAGTGACATCATGAAAGTTGTGAAAAAGACAAACGAAGCTGTTTGGAGAATGTTAAATGAAAATTCTCATAACTAATGATGATGGCTTTGATAAGTTTGGAATCGCTGAGCTTGCAAAAGCGGCCACTAAATATGGCGAAGTTTTAGTTGTTGCTCCCCTTACGGAGCAATCAGGAACAAGTCACTCCTGTAATTTTCACAAAGCACGAAAACTAAATTTAGAAAAAGATATTGTGAAAGGCGTTAAAACCTACTCATATGATTCAACACCTGCGGACTGTGTTAAGCTTGCATGGTACTATTTAGGGTATGAGTTTGATCTTGTCTTATCTGGAGTTAATAATGGATATAATGTCGGCGAAGATATTTCTTACTCCGGAACAGTCGGCGCAATTATGGAGTGTGGAAACTTTTCACGCCCAGGGATTGCTTTTTCTGTTGAAAGAGGGCACAAAGAAACGGTTGAAGAGAATCTAGAGAAGGCACTATCGTTTGTTTTTACAAATGATTTACTTAACAAACATTTATACTGGAACATCAATATGCCTAGTATAATAAGTAAAGGGGGCCGCTTTTCTAAGCAAGGAAACCTCCACTACGAAAAAATCTTTACAGATAGGGATGGAGGGATTTACCAAACAGGTGTTCCTCATCCTGAACTTGATAAGGATGAAAAAAGCGATATCCGTTTAGTTATTTCAGGCTACACTAGTTACATGCCTTTAGTAACTAATAAAACCGCTTTTGATGTTTTAAATAAAATTAAGTGAAAGAAGTAAAAAAAGAATCACAGTTAGTTTATAAGGGAAAAATAATCGAGGTTTTTAAAGACCTAGTTTTTGTTGGCGGCAAAACTTTTCAGCGCGATGTTGTACGGAAACAAAAGGCTGTTGCTTCTTTAATATTTAACGAAGATAAAACTAAAGTTTTACTTGTTTCTCAGTATCGTTATCCAATCGGCAAAGAAACAAAGGAACTTCCGGCTGGAAAAGTAGAAAATGAAGAAACACTTGCGGAGGCTATGATAAGAGAAACTGAGGAAGAGACAGGCCTCTTTCCTACTAAATATGAGGAGCTAGGAACTTTTTATACTTCTGCAGGGTTTTGTGACGAGGAAATAACTTTGTTTGTTGTTTGGGAATACAAAGAGTCAAAACAAAAGCTAGAGGATGATGAAAAAATAACTCTTATGTGGGAAAACGTTCATGATATTATGAAGGAAACAAAACACTTTGATCCTAAAGCGATGCTTGCTTTAAGTATGTACTGGAGTAAGTATGGTAAGAATTAAAAAGTTTCCACCTCTATTAACAATTGTTTTAAGTTTTGTCCTGGTTGTCTTTTTAGGATCATGTTTACTTATTCTGCCGATATCAGTAAAGGAAGGAGTTAGAATAAGTTATCTTGATGCTCTGTTCACATCAGCTAGTGCTACATGTGTAACAGGGCTTGTGTCAACTCCGCCTCTTGCTACGACGTTTTCAGTTTTTGGAAAAGTAGTTATTTATTTTCTCATTCAAATTGGTGGGTTAGGAGTCATAACGATATCGATTGCTATTCTCTCAATTTTTGGCTATAAGTTTGGAATAAGCGATCGGTTCTTAATGAAGGACGCTTTAAACCAAAACGGCATCAGAGGAATTGTTAGACTCGTTTTAGCAGCAATTATTATTAGTTTTAGTTTCCAGTTTGTAGGAACGATGGTTAATTTAATTGTTTTTACGAAAAGATATTCATTTGGTAAGGCTTTACTGATTTCTTCGTTTCATGCAAGTAGCGCTTTCAACAATGCTGGTTTTGATATCATTTCATGTGACGGATCTAGTTTAATGAGTTATAAAGATGATATCATTTTGAATCTTAATACGGCTTTTCTCATTATTTTCGGAGGACTTGGATTCCTTGTTCATTACGAAATTATCACAAGAAGAAGCTGGAAGAAATTTTCATCACACACGAAGATTGTTTTGAAGATGACATTTTTCCTTTTAATATTTGGATTCCTACTTCTTAAAATAATTGCGTATAATAAAGTCAGCTGGCTACAAGCGTTCTTTAGCTCTGTTAGTAGTAGAACTGCCGGATTTCAGACGGTTGATTTAAATGTTATGGTTCCAGCGTTTTCCCTTGTAACTATAATTTTAATGTATATAGGTGTGAGCCCCGCATCAACGGGTGGAGGCATTAAAACAACAACACTTTATACAATTCTAAAAACAACTGCTGCAACGGCAACTGGTCGTCCTCCACTTATCTACAATAAGCGGATTAGTCAAACAAGCATCATTAAAGCTTTAACCTTGATTGTGGCAAGTCTTGCGTGGATTATGTTTGTTGTGGTTATTATATCATCGATTGAATATAATAACGTCAAGCTTGACCATAGTGATCGCTTCGTTGAGAAAATCATTTTCGAAGTGTTCTCGGCATTCACAACAACTGGTAAGAGTTTTGGGATAACTGGAAGCCTTCATCCTGTTAGTAAACTATTTTTGATATTATCGATGCTTATTGGACGCGTTGGTCCAATCACTTTCATTTCGATTTTTGCGAAACGACTTCACCAGTTTGAAGAGAGTTATTATTTAGAAGATACGATTATCGTAGGTTAGGAGAAAAATATGAAAAAAACATTTGCCGTCATTGGACTTGGGCGCTTTGGTCTTTCAATATTTAAAGAACTGGTAGCAACAAACCAAGACGTTATTGCTATCGACATTTTGCGTGACAATGTTAAGAAAGCTTCCGAATTTTCTGATAAGTGTTTTATTTGCGATGCTACTGACAAAAAAGGACTTGTTGATTTAGGAATTAAAAATGTTGATCATGCCATTGTCAGTGTTCCCTCAGATTTACAAGCTTCAATTTTATCAACAATTATTCTAAACGATCTGAAGATTCCCCGAATTACTGTTCGGATAGATGACGAACTGTACCGTCCAGTTTTTTTAAAGCTTGGGGCAACAGATGTCATAAATCCTCAAGAAATTATTGGAGCCCGGCTTGCTAATAACATCGTTAGTAGCAATCTAACCGATTACTATAAAATTGATAGCGACTATGGTGTAGCAGAAATCAAGGTTGGCGAGAATTTTACAGCCATCGATATCGAAAAGTTTAATCCTCGTAATAATTATAATGTTAACGTTATGGTTGTAAGAAAAGGAAACAAAGCACTCATTGCTAATCGTAAGACGATGATCGAAAAAAACGATACGCTAATTGTTTTTGGTCGCAAGGAAGATCTTATTAAACTAGGAGTAATCCTCAATAAAAACTAATTGCGGTTTTTAGATTGTTATGATAGAATGAATAGAATAGGTGAAATAATGGACGAAAAAGAAAAAAAGAATATTAAACCCTCAATGCTTAACAAAGCATTTGAATTATTTGAGACCCAAAAAAGACCCAAGAGTTTGACTTTTCGCAGTATCGTGAATAGTGTTTTTAAAGACACTAAACAGCCATCAGAAGAAAAGATTGCTAGGTTCTGGGCTGATTTTATGAACAGCGGTCTTTTTGTTTATTGTGGTGATAATTCTAAGGGTGAACAGGTTTGGGATCTAAAAGCTCGTAAATCAGTAGCGATACTTGATAAGAGTAGTTATGATCTTGAATATATCGACAATTCTGATGACGAACAAGAAGCACTAACTAATGAGCTTAAAGACGGAATTAATGAGGAAGACGATATCCTTGAAAGAGCTCGCAATTACGAAGAAAGCGAAGATGACACCGATGACACTGATTTTGATGATGAAGATGTTGAACTTGACGCAACAGGAGAAGATGTGAATATCACACTCGACGATGCTGATTTCGGTGATGAAGATATTGAAGATACAGACGAATAAATAGTTATTAAAAGAACTTTTTAACTAAAAGTTCTTTTTTATTTTGGTTTTTCTTTGATTAATTTGCTTATTGTAGTACACTTATTACATGGAGGACAAAAATGTCTATATCTGTTAATCAAAAAAGAAGCTTAAACGTTATTCTTTTCATAACGGGAATTGTGTCTTTATTCTATTATTCAAATCTTGTTTTTTTGTATAACATCATAAGCTGGATGGGCTATGGAGAGCTACATAATTTTACTAATAATTGGTTCTGGTTTACTGCGTTAAGTTTGCCTTATCCTTTATTAATAATGGGATATGGAGTTCAGTTTATATTAATTTTTCTAAAACCGAATAAGAAAAGATTCATTTTTTCAATAGTATCTTATTCGTTAATTGCTATTCTTTTCGCAGAACTTATTTTTGTTTATGATATTACTGCAGAAATCGGGATTTTTTGTTTTTCTGAGACTATTGGTATCGTTCCTTGGTCATTTACACACTTACTATTTTTATTAACTATCATGGTTAATTTTGGTTTAGCGGTTTTTCTTACACATATCAAAATTAGAGGAGAACAAAAAGAAGAAAGTTTACATGACGAAAAGATTATTAAAACTAAAATCGGAATAGCTTATTTAGTTATTGCAACAGTTTCTTTTACACTGATAGTTTTTTATATAACTAGTGTTTCTCAAATTATGGGTGTTTTTCTTCGCGAAAAACTGAGAGGTTATGAATTTAAAAATTTTATATATGCAAAGAACATTGATGAAATATTACTTTCCGCTGTACTTGTATTTCAAGTAATGCTTATGATTGGAGTTACTCTTCAGATTGTTTCAATAATTGATAATAAGAAAAGAAAGCAAGGATTAACAGGAATTATTCTTCAGGCAACAAGCGTCATATCTTCCCTTCTATATTTCCCCTATTGTTTCAAAAATGAATTTAAAGAAATTAAAGCTGAAGAAATTTCTTATATAATATTATACTCTCTAACTATTGCCGTTTTTATTAGTTGTATGGTCATGTTTTTCATTTTTAGAAAGCAGAATAAGTTAGCTGAAACCAGGAATATTAGGATAGAACAACAAGGAAAAAAGAATGATTATATCAACTAAACAAAACAAAGCTTTATTATCGATTTTATTTATAACGGCTATTTTATCGTGGTTTTATTATTCGATTCTTGTCTTTCCATGGAATTCTATAAGTTGGGATTTCTTTTCGACTGTAGATTTTTTTGACAATTATATTTTCCTAGAACTACTAGATTTTGTTGTGCCGTTTCTTTTGCTAATAATAGGATATGGCATTCAGTTAACGCTAATATTTTTAAAGCGAAATAAAAGAAGATTTATATTTTCAATAATTTCATATGTAGCGACAATTCTTCTTTTTGCTGAGCTTATTTTCATTTATAGTGTTGATAATGAAGTTGGAATTTTTGATGTTCCCGAGTATATCGGTATTGTCCCTTGGTCGTTTTTGCATTTACTCTTCTTGCTAATAATAGTATTCAATTTTAGTTTAAAAATATTTCTGACACATATCAAAATTAGGGAAGAACAAAAAGAAGAAAGTTTAGATGACAAAAAGATTATTAAAGCAAAGACCGGGATAGCTTATTTAACAGTTTCGACGATTGCTTTTGTATTCATAACATTTTATTTAACTAGCGCTTCTCAAATTGCATTACATTTCTTTTATGATAGATTTAACAATCACAAAATAAAAGATTTACACAAAATATTATCTTCATTTGTACTTATGTTTCAGGAAATTTTAATGATCGGGGTAATTCTTCAAATCGTGTCGATGATTGATAGTAGTAGAAATAGGTTAGGATTAACAGGAATTATTTTACAGATTGTGGGTATCGTTTCTTCCTTTGCATATATTCCATATGCTTTAAGCACCAAATATAAAGGATATGTTATTAGTCTAATATTTTATCCCTTAACTATTGTTGTTTTTATTAGTAGTGTAGTTGTGTTTTTTATTTTTAGAAAACAAAATAAACAAAGTCAAATGGAAACTCTTAAATTAGAATAAAATAAAAAACAGCGGTGTGAAATTATCACACCGTTTTTAACTGGGTAAAACAAACTTATAAAAAAAGTCGTTCTTTGTTTTCTTTTTTTGGTATAATTAAAGCGAAAGGAGGAGAGAAATGAAAACAAACCGTTCAGGAATAATTGCATTTTTATTAAACATTATTACTTTTGGGATTTTTGGTATCGTTTTAATGTTTCAAAAGGCAAAAGAAGTCAACGTTACTTGTAAAGAAGATGGCGAGCACACAAGAAACCCTCTTTCTGCTTTTATTATAATGCTACTTCTTAGTTTGGTTGGTGTTGGTCCAATTTACTGGCTAATATACAATTATGGCATTATTAAGCGTATGGAATCCAAAGCAAGAAGAAGTAACCAACATCCAAAACTAACAGCAGGAAGCTGGCTTCTAGGAGTACTTATTGGTTTTCTAACGCTTATGATTTTACCTCTTGTTAATTACTTCAAATCTTTTGCTTTATGGAACCAGGTTAATACTATTTATAATGGCCAAAAATAAGCACTAGTTAATGAATAACACAGAACTTTAAGTGTTAATGTAATCTTATTTGTGTCAGTACAGAAGTACTGGCACTTTTTTATTTCATTAAAACCCAATTATGTGGTATATTTTCTTATCTTAGGAGGGTTTATGAGAGTAACCAAAATTGTTGATAACATTTATCAATTTTCTTATGATTATCATGGTCTATTTGAAGGGATGTGGAAGCTAGATAATGGCGTTGGAATAAGTAGCTATTACATAAAAGGCGATAAGAAAGTACTAATCGATGGAACGGTAAATAATGATGAGGCATCACAAGGCTTATATGAGGCTTTCAGAAAAATTGGTGAAGACATTCGTGAACTTGATATTTTAATTCTAAATCATGTTGAACCAGATCATACAGGCTGGTTAAATGATTTAATCAGAGTCAATCCAGAGTTTGAAGTTTACTGTATGAAAGAAGCAGTAGATGTTATTAATGCTTTCTATCATTTTGATGAACCACTTAACATTCATGTAGTTGAAGATGGTGAGCATTTAGTAGTTGGCAAAAACCTTGAACTTGTTTTCCATAAGATTCCTTATGTTCACTGGCCAGAAACGATGATGACACACGAAATTAACAGTAATGTTTTATTTACTTGCGATTTATTTGGATCTTATCATGAACTATTAAATCATGTCTATAATGATGAAAAAGGATTAGGACCACAAGAAGAATGGGAACAGGAGACAGCAGAGTACTTTGCAACTGTTCTTGCTACGTTTGCGCCATTCAGCTTAAAAGCATTAGCGAAAGTTAAAGAACTTAAACCGGAACTAATTTTGCCAGGGCATGGTCTCGTTGTTCGTGATTTTAAGAAAGCAATGAAGCTTTATGAAAAACTAGCAACCTACCAAGAAAAACCAAGCGGCAATAAAGTAAGTTTAATTACAGGTAGTATGTATGGAATGACTGATGAAGCGCGGCAACTCGTTGAAGGTGTTTTGATTGAGAATGATATCGATTATAACTGGATTGAGATTCCGAAGATGTCAGTTACAGAAGCACTTGGTAGTATTCTCTTATCAAAAGCTGTGATTATTGGAATGCCTACCTATGAGTATAAAATGTTTCCACCAATGGCTGAGCTTTTGAGTGAGTGTGAAAGAAAGAAAATTATCAACCGTAAACTCTTCAGATTCGGATCATATGGTTGGAGTGGTGGAGCACAAAGAGACCTTGAAAATTATTTAAAGACAAGTCAACTTAAATGGGAGCTTGTTGATAGTTTTGAGTTTAAAGGATCGATGAAACCCGAAGAAGAGGATGTGCTTATTGAAAAGGTTGAAAAATTCTTAAAAACCGTCAAAAAATAAGTTGCGTTTTTTCTCAAAGAAAGTATAATTGAAAAGAGCCTAGAAGTTCTCTTTGGAGAACTTCTTTTTCATTGAAAGGGGTTTATAAAATGGCAAAGTTTATTTTTATTACAGGAGGGGTTGTTTCAAGCCTTGGTAAGGGGATCAACGGATCTTCGATTGGAATGCTTTTGAAGAATCGCGGATACAAAGTATTTATGCAAAAGTTTGACCCTTATTTGAATGTTACTCCAAGAAATATGTCACCACTACAGCATGGCGAAGTTTTTGTTACCGATGATGGGGCTGAAACAGATCTTGATCTTGGTCATTACGAACGTTTTATTGATGTTGATTTAAGTAAGCATTCCAGCGTGACAACTGGTAAAGTTTATTTAAAAGTAATTGAACAAGAGCGTAATAATGAGTTTGGCGGAAGAACTATTCAAGTAATACCCCATATCACTAATATGATTAAAGAATACGTTTATAATGCCGCTAAGTATAGTGGAGCTGATTTTGTCATTACTGAGATTGGCGGTACGGTTGGTGATATCGAAGGGCTTCCTTTTCTTGAGGCTATAAGGCAAGTAAGAATTGAGCAAGGTTTTAATAATACTTTCTATGTTCACAATACGCTTGTTCCTTATCTTGATTCATCAAAAGAATTAAAAACAAAGCCAACGCAGCACAGCGTCAAAGAACTAAGAAGCATTGGTATCAATCCTGATATGATTATTTTAAGATCATCAAAAAAGGTTAGTAATGAAGAACGTGATAAGATTGCTTTATTTTGTGATGTTAAAAAAGAAAGCGTTATTGAGGCAATCGATGTCAAATCAATATATGAAATCCCTTTAAGTTTTGCAAAGCAGCATGCTGATGAAATTGTTTTAAATCACTGCGGGTTAGAAGTTAAACCAATTGATTTAACACATCTTAATGAAATTAGAAAGAAAGTTTTAGAAGCCAAGCAAAAACTCTATGTGCCGTTTATTGCGCCATTTGTTGCCTTGAGAGATGCCTATATATCAATAAGTGAAGCCTTTAAGCATGCTGGGTATGCTTTGGGATATGATGTTGAGTTTAAGTATATTGATCCTTTAACAACGACAAAAGAAGAAATAACAAAAACAGTAGAAGAGTTTGGTGGGTATGTTATAGGACCTGATTTTGAAAGCAAAGCCCAAGAAATAGAAGTAATGGTTCTTAAGGAATTTAAAAATAGCCACTTGCCGTTTTTAACAATTGGGGAAGGAACTTTGGCTTTGTTTGAGGCATATGAAAACCGTAAGCCAAACACTGTAAGCCACTGGCGAATTGGGGGACGCGATCTTGATGTTGATCCAAAAACGCATATTTATAAAATATATGAAAACGAAAAAGTTCGTGAACGTTTCTACACAAATTTAAACGTTGAAGACCAAGAAGCCCCCAAAGGAATGAAAAATTGTGTCTGGTATTTAAAAGAACCGGTTGCCTATGAAAAGGAAAAAGGATTTGGATATGGCTTTTATTATAATCCAGCTTTAATTTCTCGCCCTTTAAGACCGCGCAAACTGTTTATTGAGTTTTTAAAAGAAGTTGCAAGGATCCAGTTAAAAGCATAATAGTTTTAGTAAATACATAAGCTCCCCTTGGGAGCTTTTTTTCTATAAGTTATTTTTCTTGACGCCAAACAAAAAGGTGATATAATGTAATTAGCAGAGAAGAACAGAGACTGCTAAAATAGAAAAGGAGGTTCAAAATGGAACTTAAACAAGAAGAACAAGATGTTCTAAAACGCTTTGGTCGAGATGTGACTGAGGCTAGTCGGAATGGTAAGATTGACCCAGTCATTGGTCGCGATGAAGAAATTCGCAAGATAATTAGTATTCTTACAAGAAAAAATAAGAACAACGTTATTTTGATTGGCGAAGCTGGGGTTGGGAAAACGGCAATTCTCGAAGGACTTGCTAACCGCATTGTTCGTGATGATGTTCCCGTAACCTTAAAAAACAAGACAATATTTGAACTAGATATGGGAGCACTTGTCGCGGGAGCAAAATATCGTGGAGAATTTGAGGAGCGGTTAAAAGCCGTTTTAAAACGGGTTCAAGATTCGAATGGTGATATTATTATGTTTATCGATGAAATTCACTTGATTGTTGGTGCGGGAGCACTTGAAGGGGCACTTGATGCTGCTAATATGTTTAAGCCACTTCTTGCTCGTGGAGAAATTAAAGTTATTGGAGCAACAACTTTAACAGAATATCGGCTGTATATCGAAAAAGATAGAGCCCTCGAACGACGTTTCCAAAAGATATTAGTTAAGGAGCCAACGATTGAAGATACGATAAGCATTTTACGGGGGCTAAAAGGAAAATATGAAACTCATCATGGTGTTAAAATAACGGACAACGCCATCGTATCAGCAAGTATCATGGCAAATAGGTACATTACTGATAGATTTTTACCAGACAAAGCATTAGATGTAATTGATGAGGCTTGTAGTAATATTCGAATGGGGATTGATTCGATGCCTCAAGAACTTGATGAACTTGAGCGGGAGAAACTAAAAAACGAAATTGAACGCGAAGCTTTAGTAAAAGAAAAGGATGAACAAAGTAAGAAAAGACTAAAGGAAATTGAAAAACAGTTAGCTACTTTAAAAGAAAAAGTCGAAGAGTTAACTAAAAAATGGAACGAAGAAAAGAAAGGAATTAGTTTAGTTAAAGAGAAAAAGAAAGAGCTTGAACAAAAAAGATTTGAACTTGATAGAGCTTATTCGAAAGGCGATTTTAAATTAGCTAGTGAACTTAGTTATGGCGAAATTCCTAAACTTGAAAAAGAAATAACTGAACTTGAACTAAAAAACCAAAACAACCAACTTCTAAAAGAAGTAGTAACAGAAAACGATATCGCATATGTGATAGCTCGTACTACCCATATTCCTGTTGAGAAGATTATGGAAGGGGATAAAGAAAAAGTTTTGAAACTTGAAGAACAATTACGAAAGCGTGTAATTGGGCAAGATGAGGCAACTAAACTAGTAAGTGATGCAATCTTAAGACAACGTTCGGGAATAAAAGATCCCCACCGCCCAATTGGAACTTTTCTCTTTTTAGGTCCAACAGGTGTTGGTAAAACCGAAGTCGCGAAAGCCTTAGCTGAAGCTTTGTTTGATAGTGAGACAAAAATCGTTCGTATCGATATGAGTGAGTATATGGAAAAATACAGTGTGAGCAGGTTAATCGGTGCTCCTCCTGGATATATTGGTTATGAAGAAGGGGGACAATTAACAGAAAAGGTTCGACGGAATCCCTATTCGATCGTTTTGTTCGATGAAATCGAAAAGGCTGATAGAGAAGTTTTAAATGTTTTGCTACAAGTTTTAGACGAAGGAAGATTATCAGATTCCCAAGGGAGACTTGTTGATTTTAAAAATACAATCATAATTATGACAAGTAACCTAAAGGAAGAGACACTTTTTAAAGGAGCATTAACCCCTGAGTTTATTAATCGAATTGATGAGATAGTTATTTTCAACTCGCTTTCCGAAAAAGTCCTTATTGAAATTGCTAAGAAAATGCTTAACGATTTAAAGAAAAGACTTTTAAAAGAAAATTATGAAATTAACTTTTCTGATAGTTTAATTCAAAATGTAATTAAAAATGGGTTCGATATAGAATTTGGTGCAAGACCAATTAAACGTTATATCGAAAGAACGGTAGAGACATTTATCGCAAGAAAGATTTTAGAAAATGAAATAGTACCTAATAAAAAAATTATTATCGATATTGAAAATGAAAAACTAATGATAAAATAAATTATTTTGGTGAAAAACGATAATTGAATGAATTCGTAAGAAAAAAATCCTTCACAACAAACAAGGCTCGTAGTATAATAAACATATAAGGGGGTAAATTTTAACTTATGAAAAAAATTAGATTTGGATTTTTTACAGTTGCGTTTATGTTTATTCTTTTTATTCTTTCAGGTTGTTTTTTAAAACCGATGAATTGTAAAAAATATTGCAACACTTTATAATATACTTAGTTCGTGTAAAAA
>CAUTZD010000004.1:0-66157 GCA_963542825.1 uncultured Acholeplasmataceae bacterium
CAGGTGTAACAAATCCAGTTGGATTAGGAGTGAAGCCTAGAGGACTATCAGTGTGTACGAAGTAGTTATCAAGGAAACTATCGCCTTCGATTGATACTGGCATTGTCACAGAAGTTCCAACACTACCAAGTTTAGATGTAGCTTTGTAAATACTATATCCATTGTTATTAACGTTTTGAATATAGTAAACCATATCATACTTAGCAACTGTTGTGTTGTAAATTGCATAAAGTCTAAAGTCTTCTCTATCTACTCTTCCTGTGAGGAAGTTGAAAGCTGGACCATCAACTTGAGTTGTACTCCAGTGTTTAAATTCTGAATTTAACCGTTCTGGATTATAAGCTGCTGGAAGTGCTTCGCTGAATTTACGTCCGAATTTAACATCAGTAAATCCTTCGAAATCGTTAGGGTTATAGTTATTTTTGAAACTTCCACCATTAGCGTCATAAACGACTTTAATGAGTTTCCGTTTGTAACGTAGAGTAATTTCTCTATCGTTTGTGATTGTATAGTTATAAACATTATCACTATGACGTTCAAAACCAATCTTTGGTTTGTCAGAAGCATTATACTGTCCAAGTGGAAGATATAAAACTTCACGTAAAGTATCATCTTCTACATATTCACCATC
This sequence comes from uncultured Acholeplasmataceae bacterium, assembly GCA_963542825.1. Taxonomy (GTDB): domain Bacteria; phylum Bacillota_I; class Bacilli_A; order ML615J-28; family CAG-698; genus CAUTZD01. The sequence continues at coordinate 632 of CAUTZD010000004.1, forward strand.
AATGTCTTCATGTTCGTATAAATACTTAACAGTGACTTTAAATGTTGTCCGTTCCCAGTTAGCTTTTAAAACAACGTTACGGGCAGGCATCCGGAAGTCATTAAGATTTATTGGTGTGTTTGTTGGATCAGCGTTATCACTCCAGAATTTGAACTCATGACCATCTTTTGAGATGTAATCGCCTTCAGATGGATTAGAAGTGTTAGGGAAACTCTCAAGCTTATGACGATAACGAATTGTTTGTGGATTGATTAATGGTTCACCGCCATCAAGGAAATAATTAAGCGTGAAGTCTTTTTGAACGTAGAAGCCTTTTAAGACAAGACTTCCATCACCAACAACAACTCCAGTTAATTTAGTACCATCGCTGCCAGCAACATTTACTGTTGTTAAACCATTCGCATCTTCACCAGTTAGTGGATTGATTGTGACGTTTTGTCCAGCAGTTGAAGTAATGACATTACGTTTAAGAAGATCAAAATCATCTGGCGTAGCGCCATTAGGATTTTTGCCTTCTTTTAAAACCCAGTACTCTTCTGTATAGTATGTTCCACCAGTAAGTGGTGCATAAATAGCATAAAGAGTCATATTCTCAAAAACAGTAACATCACCAAATCTGAAGATATCATCTTGTGATGAATAAAGAGCATCTTTATTAGTTGACCAGAAAGCAAACTTATAACCACTTCCTGTATCAACAACTGCATCTGATGGTGGGTTTGTAATCTTTAAACCATGGTAAACTTTATTATAAACTTCACTTGCGTTAAGATCGCCACCGTCTTTAAATTTGATTTGATCAGTGATTCCACTAGGTTTATTAAGATCCCAGTTGACAGCATAAACGTTCTTATCGTAGTAAAGCTTAAGTTCACGTGTAAATTGTTCGTTAGGCTGTTTAGTATTAGTAACAGTTGTGTTAATTAAACTACTTGCAGAAATGTGGTAGCCTTCGAGACCTTGTAAATTGTAAATATATTCATTAGGTATCTGGTAAGTACCAAATGGAACCTTAGGAATTGTAATTGCTTTGACAGCAGTTGATTTGTAAGTTGGAGTTGAGCCAACTGAAGCTTCATCTTGAACATAATATAGAAGTTTCAAATCATAATTTTCACGTGTGAAGACAGCATATAAAGTAACATCATGAGCTGGCATTATAAACTTACGAGTATCATTAGGATCGCTTGGATTTTTAACAATATTATCAGGATTGTTCTTTTCAGTTGACCAGCCGATAAACGTAAAGCCTTCATAAGAAACTGGCTTAAGATTAATAACTTCGGTTCCAAAAAGTTGACCTTTGACTGTATCAATACTTTCTGGATATGCTCCTGCCGGAATATCAAACGCCACATCGTAACTACGACGTTTATAAAAGGCTTTTAATACCGTTGGTGTATTAGCAACCGCAAAACCACTTAAAACATTACCAGGATCGTCTTTATCGTGAATAAAACCTTCACGGTGTTTGTGTTCGATGGAAATTGGCGAATTAGTCTTAACACGCCGCTCGATACGAGTTTCAGGAACAGCTGGATAAACACCTAACTGTGTTGTTTCATAGTAATATTCCATGTAGTAAGTTGACTCTTCACCTTCCTCCCACAAACAAACGAAAGTCATATCTTTCTTGATTGTGTTTTGAGGATCTTCAAAGTTAAACGTACTAGCTATTCCTTCAACAGACCAGCCTTTAAAGATGTGGTTAGCCCGTGTTGGAATTTCTGGTTCAATAATCTTAGCACCGAACTTGAAGTAGTTTTCAAAAGTTTGTTCGTTAGTGTGCTTAAACTTACCACCATTAACGTTCCAAGTAACTTTGAACGTTTTCCGTGAGAAGTAAAGTTTAAATACTGTTTGATTGTCTTCTTCGGCAACTGTTAAGTTATAAACAGCATCATTGTGATCCCACTTAACTTGGAAACCTTCGCGTTCAGGAATAAGTGATTGATTATTTTGTAAGTTATAGTTCTTACCTGCAGGAAGATTTTCAAGCAGTACATCACTGCCTTTTAGATATTCACTTGTTTGTAAGTCTTCGTAATAGGTTTCAATCTTACCTTTAACTGGTTTGTCGTTCCAAATATAGTAAAGCGTTAACGTTTCACTAAAGTTTTCAATTGGTGTTGTGTGATAATCAAAAGGTGAAGTATTGTCAGCTTTTCTTGCTAGACCTGTAAATACCGTATTTGGAATTAAGCCAGTTTGGATATCAGAGTCAGAAATCTTACCACCATATTTTACCTGGATCTTATCGAAACCTTGGTTTGTTGGATGGTTATAGTAAAGGATAACATCGCAAAGAACCCGGTCGTAGAAAAGTTTAAGAATTGTTTTTTCGCCATTTTTTAAAACACCTTTTCGCACGCTAGATTGTGCATCAGCAGGTTTTAAGCCAACATAGTTAACAAAATCTACAGTAACTTCCTGACCAACCTCACCATATTCGATTCTTGATGTTGGTTGTCCACTAACAATATTTGTTTGTTTAGAATATGAGTTATCATTTTTAATTTCTGATTGGAAATATACTTCTACTTCATAAGCAATCAAAGAGTGAACGTAAACCTTTGTTCCATCTAAAACTGCTTGGTTATTTTCAATCGGAAATTCTGATGTTGGAAGAAGTGTCTTGTCGCGATGAAAATAGAATTTATCACCAGTGATTCCAGGAACAATTTTCCGTAAAAGATCAAGACGTGCTACTTGGTTGTTTTCTGCCTTATTAAGCTCAGCTTTAGCGATACTTCCAAGAAGTGTATCTTGAACGTTACCATCATGTCCTTTAGTTGCTTTGTAAACAAAGAGTAAGTTTTTATAATCAACAGTTACTGTATAACGTTTTTTCTTACCGCCAACTGTAATGTCAACTTCGTAACTTTTCTTTTCAGGATCAAGTGATAAATAATTTTCACCTTCAGTGCCAACAACAGTAGCTTTATCATCTTTGCTTGGAAGTGTAAAGACTGTTGATAAATCAACTTTGCTGCCACTCTTCGTTGGCACGAAGTTGATTTCTTTTTTCTTATCATCAACGGTAACTTGGTTTTCTTCAACTGGCTTAACGGTTCCGGCTTTGAAACCATTATTCTTCGTAGCACCAAGTCCAAAAAGCGTAATTAGTAAAACGATTAAAAGGGAAACAGTGGAGATTGTTAAAGAAAGCATTCCCCTAAATAAATTTTGCCTATTAATTTTTGCCATAGATTAATTCCTCTTTATAGCGCTGCAATTTTTGTGATGACAAAAATTGCTGCTCCTAAGGCAATAGCAGAAATTACATATAAAAGCCAAAATACATAATTTTTCATAAGCTTTCTTTCCTCCTACTTAAAGATAAAGAAAAGACTTGTAAAGACAACGGCGGCAATGATTGGGAAACCAATCGCAATGAGAGCAACAAGTCCAGGATGAAGTTCAATAACTTCGCCGACTTCGCCTTTCGCTTTCTTCTCTTTCTTAACCTTTTCCTTTCGTTCTTCTTCCTCTTCTTCAACCATTACAAATTCCCCAGCGTCGAGGCGTTGTTGTAACTGGTTAAGAAGTTCATTTTTCTCTTCAGCTTCTTTTTCTTTCTCAGCAATAAGCTTTTCCATCTCTTCCCGTTCTTTACCTTTGAGGTTAGAGATATCATCTTTTGCTTTAGCTAGTTCCATTTCAAGCGTATTAGCTTCTGATAAAAGTTTTTCATAACGCTTCTCATCATCATTTGATGGGATACTCATTTCATAAACTGATTCAGATTCTGGTAAAACGTACATGCCTTTAGTCGTACTTGCTCTTTGTAGAATGAACTCAATAACTTGTTTCTTGTTAAGTTCAATCGCAATCTTAATGTCGTTAGCTGCTGCAAGTGCCTTAATGTCAGTAGAGCGTCCAGATTTACAAGTCTCTTCATTTTCTGGGGTTAAAAGACCACTCACTTCAAGCATACCACGAACGTATTCCCGTAAACCATCACCTGAGAGTTTGTTAGGAACTTCAATGCCGTACTTTTTACCAAGACCAATTAGCTGGTCTTTTGTTGCTGAGTTATAAAGGATTGGACGAAAGTCTTTCATTTCAAGACCATCGAGCATCCCCTCAAGGTCGATGAAAAGTTCTTCCATCTGGGCGTTTAGTTTATCAGGATCAATCTTAATCCGTTTACCAACGCTTTTTTGGTACTTGTCGGCTAACTCAATAAACTCAACAAGAACCATTTCGTTCTTATCATCTTCAGCAAGACTGTAGATCATGTGGCTGAACAAATCTTCCGCATACGATGTTTGCATCTTCTCATCATCAAATTGGCTAAAGAATATGCTCATTTGATATTCTGAGAAAACATTAAACCACAGCAAGCGGTAGTTAAGCCGGCTATCAAGTGTTAAACACTCATAACGAGTTTTAAGCACGAACGGACGCAAGGCGGTCCTCATCGCTGCCATCCGTACACGACGATCAAAACTCAAATTCCGATCCTTGAAGAACTTTAGAAGTTCTGCAGCTGGAATTGCTTTGATTCGTGAAGCCAATTCAGAAACTACAAATTCGCCAGAAGATAAAGTCAGTTTTTCTTCTTCTAATTTCACTTTTGTGTATCCTCCTTGTTTTCTTTCAATTAGAACCCTTCTCACCGTTGATTATACAAGAAGAAAAAGCAAGAGCAATTTTTATGCAGTAAAAAAACTTAAAAGATTTTTTATAAAGAGAAAAACCAAAAAAAAAAAAAAACGACCTAAAAACACCTCAAGGGGTATACCTTCAACTAAAATTTTTAGGTCTTCCTTATATATAGCTTTTTGTTAAAAATTCTTGAAGGGGTATACCTTCAACTCCCAAAATGTTCAAAATTTCCTAATTTTCGTTTTTTATTCACTTTTTCCGAGGTTTTTTGAAAATAATAAGGAAATTTTCATTAATGCTAGGACTTTTTTTATTTTAAAGGAGAATCTATAAACTCTGTTCTTTTGGCACTTAATTAAACAACTAATAGAAAATTCTAGCTTGGAACTATTTATAATAAAAATACCCTAAACTTGGTTCTTGCAAGTTTAGGGTACGTTGCTTTTTAAAATTAATCTTCGTCGAGTTTCCAATAACCGTTGTTTCCACTACCTACATACTTTAAATTCTTTATTTCTTTTACAATTCGTTCAATTGTTTTTACGCTAACCTTAGCACCATCGGCAATTTCTTTTCTCGTGATTTTATTGTTTTCTCGGATTTTTGTTTTGATAAATTCTACAAAATCAATATTGTTTTCGTGAGCGACATCGTGAGCGACATCGCCAACAACATGGCGAGTATCATCGTGAACATCATAGTGAATAGCATTTGATCCACCGACCTTTAAGGTAGCAATCTTTCTAAGAGGAATGGTTGTTCTAAAAACATCTCCTTCCTCAAAAGTTGGATTTTGCCATGAATAAAGCTGTGTATACTTATAGGTATTACGCATCCCTGATCCCAGTTCGTCAGCAAGCCCAATTTCTCTAAAAACTTTAGATATTGGTGGGTTTTTAGGAAACGGTTCAAATTTTTGTAAATCAAGCACCCCAACACCATGAGCTAGATTGCTATTTTCAACAACAATTTTTTCATCATCAATAATCATCTTTGCCGGAAAGCCACTTGAATAATCGCGATGAACAAGCGTATTAGAAACTATTTCCCGAAGTATTTTATCCCTAGAACTTACTCTAAAGATTCCATCAAGAGTAAATAAATCATTCAAATGCTTTTGCCCAAAACTAATAAGTCTTTCATAACTATCGATGAGATTTGTAATGACAACATCACGATCATCATATCTATCTTTGTTTTCTACTCTAAATATCGCGTCTGTTTTATACTGTGGAAGAACAGACATAATTGTACTATCTTTTCCAAAAAGTAAAATCGCCGCTAAAGTTATTCCTTCTTTACCAGTTTCTGGATCATCTAAAATCAAACCGGCACTTCGAAGAAGCTCTTCATCATCCATCCTTTTCCAAGGATGGTATTGGTTTGTAGAAAAAGTCATTTTTCTTGCTTTTTCAATAACTCTTGTGTCTAGGTGCTCAATTTTAAAATTTGGATATACTTTGTCAACAAATGCTCCCATATCTTCTCCTTTCCTTAATACACTTTATTTCTAGTAGGCTTTTTTACAATATCAATATACCTTAAAAATATGTTTCCAATTATCTTTTTATAAAATCTAATTAAGGCTTCTTCAAAATAAAATAAACCCCCAAAGCTATGTATCTAGCTTTGGGGGTTTCACTACTTGTTTCAGTCTTTAATAAATTCGAAACTGTCTTTAGAAACTCCGCATATTGGGCAAACCCAATCATCAGGAATATCTTCAAACTTTGTTCCAGGCGCGATACCGCTATCAGGATCGCCTTTGGTTTCATCATAGACGTAACCGCAAACCGTACATACCCATTTCCCCATTGTCTTCTTCTCCTTCTATTTGTGTGTATTAAGTGCAAAGCTAAGTCCTTCATAGAAACTTAGTTTTTGGTTTTTAATTTTTTCACTATCTTTCAAAAGTGCTTCTTTTAAATCGATAAATGGTTTTAAAACTTTTGTGTATTTCTTTACTTTTGAAAAAAGCGTTAAGAATTTATCACTATTTAGTTCGTATTTCTTTAGTTCTTCATCAAAACTTTCAAAAACTTTCTTTACTTTAGAAAGTTCATCATAAACATAAACAAGTTTAAGTTTGCCATCAGTGTTAATTATAGATGGAATCTCGCCTTCATCAAACGTTTGTTTGTTTGGATTGATAATCAAAGTAAGAAGCGTATATTCTTTCTTTTGCAGTTCTTCTTTTAAACTAACGAAGCGCCTAAAAGCAAACACAAGTTTTTCCATAACTTCGGTGATGTGTTCATTATGTTCGACCGCAGTTTCCCGAAGCGCTAAAAGTTCAAAGATAACTTTTTTTGTTTCTTTAAGTCTTCCTTTTATTTGTAGATAGCTATTAACATCAGTTTCTGTAAGTTTTAAAGAGCTATAGTCAAAATGCAAAAGACTGAAATCGAGAAGTTCATCACGATACGTTTTAAAAACCTTGAGAAGATTCTCTGTTTCTTCGTCGTTTAGTTTAAAAACTTCTTTGATTTCTGAAGCTTCCGGATTTAGTTTTTTCAAAACTTCAAAAATCCGAATGTCTTCGTTTTGCGATAGAAAGCTTTGGATATTACGGTAAATAAGAATATCTTCTAAAGTTCCCGAAAACTTTTCCTTGCTTTCTTCATAAAGTTTATCAAGTTTTGTTAAAAGAGTTTTTATTTCCATTTGCTTGAGATCGTCAAACAAAAGCGAACTATCAAGCTTCATAACATTTGAAATTAAAGAAAGCTTTGCTAAATCAATAAGATGATAATCTAAAAAGCTTTTCAGATTTTCATCATATACTTCTTTGGCTTCTTTAAAAGCATATTTAGCTTTAGTAGCCCCATGAAGGGAATTAAGCTCGTTTTGAATGTTAATTGTATTATCACTGTCTTTTAAAAAGCTATAATAAATTGTCGTATCTTTACTGTTTGTTAGGATGCCTTTATTTGTCGCATCAACAACCATAAGTTCTAAAGCTTCAAGTAAATCTTTACCCATAAGCTCACTAAACGTAGCAAGAACATGTGACTGTTCGTTATGAGAAATTATTGACTTTACTTTTCCTTTGTCATCAGTTGTGATATCAAGTTCAATTACTGATTTCAAACTCAAGTAGCTATTTGCAAAACTTTTCGTTTTTTTGCAGCCCGTCATAACAAGTGTTAATAGAAACAAACTCAAAATAATAAAGATTTTTTTGATTCTCATTTTATTTGCTCCTTGAATTCTATAATATCCCCAAAGTCTTTAGAACCTAAAAGTAAAAAGCTTTTAAGATCTGGATTAAGGACTTTGTCAAGATCAATAAATAAGCTACTCGCAAGTTCTTTAAAATGAGCTTTAAGCGAAGGCTTTATTTCTTCTTTACTATAGACTTCTTTTAAAAGCATCAGTTTATCTAAAGTGCTTTTTACGCTTTCATTTTCAACAAGAAGTGTGTAGTCAAAACTATTAATAGTGCTTTTCTCTTTGAGTTTTCGGTAGAAACAATACGTAAAGTATTCTTCGTTAAGTTTCGTAATTTCCCGAGTAAAGTGGTTATCGAGAGCCTCTTTTGAATTTAAAGTATCGGGAAGACTATGTTTCTCTTTAAACTTCGCCCAGGATTTCTTATTAAATTCCTTAACAGTATTACTATAAGTATTACGCATTTCCGTTAACTTTTCCCGGTAAGAAAGTGTGCTCACAAAATCATCGGTGTTTGTGTAATCGTTAAACTTCTTTTGAAGAGTATCATATTCCGCACCATAATACTTTAAAAGGAGAGAAAAATTCTTTAAGCGTTTTCTTGCTTCCTTGCGCATATAAATGAGGCTATCAGGCCTGCGTTTATTTTGCTCGGGGTAACTAAATAGTTTTAAGTTAACAAGGTTTGTTTTAAACACTTCTAGTTCTCGTTTCAGTTCTTTCTCGCGTGCGGTATTATTTGTTAAATACTCAAGTTCAACGATGTCCTCAGTCCCTAAAAGGAAGGTATCACGGTAAGCTTTGAGGATAAGTTCTAAGGCTTTATTAAGGTTTTCACCTTTGACGCTAGGCTCATAGTTAACACTAAGGCTAATCGCTTCTTCATTGAGAGGCGATAAACTATCGACCTTCCCGTCTTTATCGAGCACAAGGGCAGTAATCGCCTTATTTTTTAAAATTACGTAACTATTCTTCGAAGGACGGTCAATTATAATGAAGAGCATAAAGCCAATGAGGAATAAAGCAAAAATATAACCAGCTAAAAGTAAGGGCTTAAATTTTTTCTTCGGTTTCTTACTTGCGTTCGGTTCAATAGTACTATTTGTTTCTTTATTAGAACTCATATTCTTCCTCCTTCAAACCAAAATCATCAATTATCGTAAAATCGAGAGTGTTACCAATTTTTACAGGACGCTTGAAGTTAGTTGTTTCGTCTCTTAAAACGTCGTAGTAGTAAACGTTTGGTTTCAAATCTTCGAGGCTATCAGGAATCGTACCAACAACGTAGCCAATCTTCGTTTTAAAATGTTTCTCTGTGTAGTCGATAATTTCTTTGATAGGTTTTTGGCTATTCATGATTACTAAGATGTTTCCAAGCTCGTTTGTAATATAACAGTACACTTCGTGCTCAATTAAATCTTTGCTGTCATTTTCCAAAATGTCGTGACGGTCAAGATCTAAAGGGAACGAAAAAAGCGTGACCTTATCACTCACCTTGTAGTCTTTTTGGAAAATCGTTGTGTAACTTTTATTTTTAAAGCTTTTACTTAAGCTCTTTAGTTTTCCACCTTCTTCTTTTTTGAAATCGGAGAAAACATGTTCGTTGATTAAAAGCCTGGCTTTATAACTTTTTTTAATCGTCTTTTTCAAAAAGCCATTATTGTTTGTAAAAGCACTCATGACAACGACAGAAGAAATCCGCCGAAAATCCGTGTCAAGAAACCGAGCGTTATAGAAAAAGTTTTTGGAGCTACCAACATCAAGAATTAAACGCGTATCGTCACCATCCTCTAAAAGAAAACTATAACCGCGCCCTTTTTTGTAAACTTGGGATTCTTGGTTTGTTCCATTAATTAGTGTTAGTTTCATTATCTAGGCCTCATAAATCTCAAGGCAGCCGCTTGGATTAAAGCCATCATCCCAACCACTTGGCTTTGCTTCGTGGCCCTTAATTCTGATTCTTAGTTTTATCTCTTTATGTAAACAATCAAGGAAAGCATCTTTTTTAACAGTTTCAACGCCTTTGGGAACTATAATTTCTAAAAGACCAACACAGCCAAAAAAACTTTTCTCGCCAATTTGTTTGAGCGATTCTGGTAAAACGATGCTATTTAGATTGTAAGCTCCCGAGAACAAGAAATCATTAACCTCTTCAAGGCCTTTCGGTAAAATGATCTCGGTAGCATCAGACTTTTGGAAAAGCCCAGGAACAAGCGATTTCACTTCCATCCGGCTCAAATCAAAACTTCGAGCAAAACTACCTTCAGCTTTCGTAAAGGCTTCTTCTTTGAAAGTGATGTTTGTCTTGCCTTTTAAAGAGCGAGGGACGATTATTTTTTCCTGATCATGACCAAACTTACTAAGACCATTTACCTTAACACTATCAGTTAATTCCTCAAGTTCAAAAAGCTCTTCGTAATCGACCCACTTAGCGTAAAGTGTCATGTTAGTTTCAACAGGGTTTGCTTTACCAAAGTAGTCTTCTTTTTTAAATTCTTTACTAACATACCACCCAGCAAAGAAATGGTTTTTACCAACGGGGCGGAGTTTGATAACATCACCATACTTAAATGTTTGCTCATTAACAATTTCTTCTTCCAGTTCTTCACTTAAAGTATCGAAATTAACATTTAGATACTTCTCAGTCCACCTAAGGATGATCTCGGTTCTTTTCTTGATTTTAATCGTGTTATTTTCAAGGCGCTTTTTCCCGCCTAAAACATACCAACCATCGTAGTTAAAACCAGGGTTTTTTGGATAGTCAACAACATAATCTTTGTTGTAGTCAATCTCTCTTACCTCAACTTCTTTACTCATAAAGCCGTTATAGTTGAGAACTAGCTCTACCTTTTTCTTGCAGCCAGCAAGCACCGTCATAACAAGTACTAATAAAAAAACACTAATTATTTTTTTCATTTCTTTCCTTTCCAATCCATTTAAGGATAGCCTCTTCGGGGCTATTTGTATCAAGCCAAAAGTGCGGCATGAAACCGACCCCAGGCGTAATTTTTGTATATACTTTTGTTTGTGGGATATTTACTAAAATCCCGGAATTTGGTAGTTTAAAAACATCAATATCTTTACAGCCGCTCGTTCCCGAAGTTGCTCCACCAATGATGATTGTTCCCGGAAGATGGTTAATAAACTCGATTGCTTCTTCGGTTTCTGAAGCGACACTTTTATTCGTTAGAATAAAGATAATCGGCATATCATATTTTTTATTTGGAGTATCATCAGTTACGAGATACTTAAATTTCTTAAGGTGTGCTTCTTCAATTGTTGCTTTCAAGGTTTCAAAATTTTCTCCTAAAAGGCCATTAAAAAACGACTGGATAAACTCGATATTACCACCGGAGTTATTAATAAAATTAAAAATGACGATACGTTTACCGCGAGCTTTATAACCGAGGCGATCAAATTTAATTTTCGATTTTAAATCAAGATTAAACGAGTGAATAGCAAGATACAAAATATCTTCCTGTTCAAATCCTGAACCAAGACTTGTCATCTCAATGGTATCAGTTTTTAAACGGTGAAGCTTGATACTACGGTTCAAAACTTCGATGCTTTTCACTTCGTGGTTTGTATAAACACCAATTAAATAACGCTTTTTATGGGTTTTTCGGTCAGGAAGCGTTGGTAAAAGAAACTTTTTTACTGCACTGATTTTAAGACGTTCACGCTCTAAAAACACGCCACATTTCTTTAAAAAGACAAGTTCTCCCGCATCTTCTTCCAAAATAGTATCAGCAACATAAGCTACCTTACCTTTATAAAAGTTGAGATAAGTTTTGTAAGCAATCATCGAGAGATTACCATCGTTAATGTATGGACTAATCTCTTCATAAATTATTTGCATTAGTTTATCATTTGAAAGTTTGTTTTTAATCCTGGTTTTAATCTTTTCTTCAACAACTTCTAAAACATTTTGGAGATTAAAATATTCATAGCCACTATAAAAATGTTTAAGGATGTCGAGGAAATACCGAACATCACGCTCGGCTTCCGTTTTTCCAACTGTTCTTTTCACAGTAGCGTCTTTTTTAGCTTTTAAATAATCACTCCACTTAACACTACAAGGGCGTAAAAGCATTAGTTCCGATGGATTTAATTCGTTCTTAATTGCCCGATAAAATTCGATAAAATCGTTATGTTCCATCGCGAAAACGCTCCTTTAAATCTTTATAATTATACCTTTAATCACCTTTATTTGCAATAACAATCACGGGAAAGGGAAACTTTAGAAAATTTCCAAAAACACTGTTTTACAGGGGTTTTTAATAGGTTTTAAAGGGGTTTTCGGGCTAAAACGATATCGAAACTTAAGTTTAGAGACAATTATCTTTTTTAAGGTGTAAAATTATCAATAACTTGATTTAAAAGTTTGGGCTTGTTAAAACATCTGCTTTCGTGTATAATAAGAAGGCTTAAAAGAAACGTATTTAGTGTTTTTACGGCTCCATAGCCAAGTGGTAAGGCAGTGGTCTGCAAAACCTTGATCGCCAGTTCGAATCTGGCTGGAGCCTCCAAAAGAGAAACAGAAAAGCTTTAAGGTAACTTCCTTAAAGCTTTTTTAATGCTTTTTAATGTCGTAACTGTTAATGAAAAACGGATCAGCTTCGTTTAGCATGAAGTCAGAATCAAGAATATCTTTATCAACAAGTTTCGGAGCCGTAAGCACAAATACCGGATCTTTATGTTCTATAAAAGAACCAAGGCGTGGCGGAAACATATCTGAATAAAACAAGGACATTAAACCAGTTTTATTATTGTGAACTTCGAAGTAAAAAATTTCATTACTGAGAGGCGGAGTCGTCGCAAGTTCATACGCTTCATCAAGAAACAAAATTACCCCAACAAGATATTCTTCAATATTTGTTAAAACTTCGCGAAACGAAACCTTTTTGATGGTTTCAATATATCCATAGCTTCCTGCAAAGTTTTTAAGGTCGTAAAATATCACTGTTTCTCCCCGCATATTAACATCACCAGGATACGGGATTTTAAAAATGCGTCCCATCGAGTTAACGTAAACGATGCTAATTTTTTCGTCCTCAGCAAGCGAGAAGAGAAACTGCGAAACCCCAGGCTTCAACTCTTCGATTCGCAGAAGTAAAATAAATACTGTGAGATCGAAAAAACTTGAGGTTTTGCCATAACTTTTCCATAGCCCATCTTTGTGAATGAGACCCATGATTATTCTACGCGCACTTAAAAGAACATCACTGCTTTTAGGGACAAGCTCACTTTGAGGGATACAAGCAAGTGAGCGGAAAATAGTTTTCAAAAGTTCAAGGGTTTCATGGGGCGCAAAATTTATTAATGGATGATTTCCCGTAATACTGCCATGATAATCAAGCAATTTGAAGTCCATAGAAGTGATTCTCCCTAGAGTATCATTTTTTAAAATCTCTTTGTGACGCTCTTTTTTCTCATCAATAATTGTTAACGGTGTTTCTACGAAACTATCACTACCGATAATATAAAATGGCATTGGATTTTTCGCGCCTCTTCTTTTTACTAAAACCTTTCCCCAAGTATTATAAGAAAGTGTTGAGGTTGCAAAAATAGGCATTTCTCTTTCATAGCCAATCGGATAACTAATTATCTGATAAGACTTGGGTTTTGCTTTTAACGCTTTCCAGTGGTTTTTAGTGTCTTCACTAAGTTGTACAACCTTTTCAAAGTGGTCATAATCAACCATCTCAAACGAATAGTTAAGCTCAGCTAGCGAAAACATTCTAACTTCATCAATAATGCCTATACATTCATTAATGCCGGTACGTGAGATAATAAGGTCTCCCTTTTGGTAATTATGCGGATTAAAAATATAGAAAGTGTTGAGTTTAAACGAAGCTTTCGCAAGCAAAAACTCAGCTCTCATAAAATTAATTTCTTCGCGTCCTATTAAATCATTGTGCGAACCTAAATACAAAAGTAAAGTACACAGTACTGTATGCACTTTATTCTCATAAGGTAAAAAGGTCATCCCGCCTTTAATCTCCACAAACCCTGAGATATCAGCTTGATCGTAGTGCGTAATAAAAAAGAAAGAGAAAGTAATTTTTTCTTTAATAGTTTTTAAACTGTCTTCCATCCCACTATTGTTAGCATACTCCCGATTAAAAGCGTTAAAATCAAGGAAAAAGCGTTCACTTTTATTTTTATCAAGATATAACAGGAAACCTTCAAAATCTTCAAAGTCGTCAAAATCTAGATGAAAGATTTTTTCATACCATGTATCGAGTGTTGTTTTTGTTACTGTTTTCGTCTTCACGCTATTTATCATACCCAAAATATTTTTTTGTAAAGAAAAGAGAAACTAAAGATTTAGTTCCTTCTTAATCTTACTAATCCAGTTATTGATTTCGGTTTCCTTTGTCCGAAGTTTCTTCTCATCAAAAACAATGTTAATACCATCTTTAACTACAGAATCTTTACATTTATTTTTAATATCTTTCATCGTCGTTCCAAGCCAGCCGCCATTTGTAATAAATGGATAAATTGTTTTACCTTTTAAATCAAAACTATTTAAAACTGTATTAATAGCTGGAGCAAACGTATACCACCAAACCGGCGACCCAAGAAAAATAACATCGTAATCGCTTGGATTAACTTGGAGCTTTTTAATATCAGGTTTACCGCCAGATTCTACTTCTTTCTTTGCGTATTCAACAACAGTGTCATAATCACCCTCGTAAGGCTTTGCTGTTTCCACTTCACACATATCGCTTGGAATTTCTTTGTGAATCATCTGCGCAATTTTTTTCGTGTTTCCACCAAACGAATAAAACAAAATTAAAGCTTTTATTTCTTTTCTCCTTTTAAAAACTTATTATCTAATAATAGTCCAGTTACCGTCACGTTTCGATCCAGTACGCTCAATCATTTTCTTTTCTCTAAGCGCTTTAAACGCTCTCTCAATTGTTCTTTTCGCAACCCCAATATTTTCAGCAAGATAAGTTGATGTAGCACCGGGGTTTTTCAAAAGAAGCTTCATCATTTTCTTCTCGGTTTCACTTAAGCCAGAATCTGAATTAACGTCTAACTCAATGTTTCTACTTTCTATTTTAGAAACAATATCTTTTTCAAAAGGAATGGTACATTTAATATAATTGTCCTCGATCATAAAAACATCTTTACCATATTTGTTGACAATTGTTGGTACGCCGTGCCCCGTGTGCTCAGTAAGATCCATATTTAAAAATATTCTCATAAGTGTTGTGTTTCTTGGTCTACTGATTCCTTCGAAAAACTGTTCTTTCGTCATCCCGGTTGGCAATCCCCCATGAGAAAGCACTTCAATCCTGTCACTAAACATCGATATTTGTGGCTCAGTAATCGTCCAGTCGTTATGAACTAAAGCATTTAAAACAGCTTCATCAACACAATCAAAATCAAACAAACTTACATCTTTTCTTGGTCTAACTGTAGTGTCTGATATCGTGATGTTCTCAGCTTTTAAGCGATTCTTGATTTTAACGTAAGTCGATAAAATACATCCATATCCATAATCGCTTCGCTCTGATATTGAGGCTTTGTTTTTTCCTTTAAATTTTACAAATATAAAAGGAATATTATTTTTATCAGCCAGAAGCTCTGCCAGTAAATTGTATTCACCTTTCTCATTTTTTAAATTTAGATTTGCTTCAAAAGACTTATCGTCAAGATGGTAACCTTTTTCCGAATAATATATTTTGAGTTCTCTAAATGATAGTTCTTTCAAACTCGACCGCTTTTTTAAGATAAACTCTGAATCCACAAATTTCCCTTCATATCTGGTTTTTATTTGTTCCTGAGTCATCTCCTTGCAAGTTGTTCCAATTCTTATCGTACAGCCCGCAGTTGAAAAGCCATACTTCTTCTGACAATAAATATGTTTCTGCCCTTTTTTGATATTGATTGCAACTATCGTTTTTCCTTCGACAAATTTAAGTTCAGAATTAATTTCATCTTGGGGATTCGGTTCTATTTGGTTAGTTATAATGTCAGATATTTTTCTGAGGACATTATCGATTTTTTCTACGCCGACAATAGTGCCATCATCGTTTATTCCAATGAGTATAGTTCCACCATTACCATTCAAAAAGGAAACAATTTCTTTTACTATATTATCCGTGTATTCTTTCTTTAATTCTAGAGTTTCTGATTCCACATATTTTTCCACTATAGTATCCTCCTTTATAAACCGACATTCAAACCGACATTCAAACCGACATTCAAACCGACATTTTTATTTATTAGCTAATAACATTATACCCTTTTATCGAAGTAATGGAAAATTATCAAAAGACATTTTTACATAAAATAATAAATTAATTATTATTTTTAATACAGAAAACAGCATAAAGTGGCACTGATTTAATACTATTTTCAAACCCAAAGTTTTTCTTTGATACTCTTATTGCGTATTTAGGAGTATAGAGTTCTATATAACTTTTTAAACTTTTAGATGTTATATTTTTACCAGATTTGACTTCTATCGGGATAACACAAGATCCAAGTCTCACAATAAAATCTACTTCGGCTTCGTACCTACTTTTCCAGTAATATCTTTTCACGCCGTTAACAGCTAGCTGATTGTTAACATAGTTCTCCGCAAGTCCCCCACGAAATTCAAAATCATTTATATCTGACTCAATATCTTCAATATACACATCTTGCATAGCCCCGCAAAGGCCAACATCGTTCATATAAAACTTGAAATCACTCATTGATTTATGACTTTCGAGCGGTAATGATACTTGTTCTAACCGAAAGAGCTGACTGGCTAGTCCTGAAAGACAAAGCCATTTTACAGCTTCTTCGTAAAGCGATTTTCTTGCTCCGTCTTTTAGCATTTTATACTGAAACTTCTTATTTTCCTTAGCAAGCTGTGATGAGATGTTTTCAAAAAGAAGCTTTGTTTTGGGAATCTCCGTTGCCTTATTATATTTACTCATGTCATTAAAATATGCTTCAAGAATATTATGTTGAATAATACGCACAATTTCCGTGTTCTTCGTTTCAACATACGCCTTAACAGCTTCTGGCATACCGCCAACGTATAAGTACTTATTGTATGTATCAAGTGCCATTTCATGGAAAGGTTCGGGAAGAGGATTATTAGTTTCATAAG
Organism: uncultured Acholeplasmataceae bacterium; assembly: GCA_963542825.1. Lineage (GTDB taxonomy): Bacteria > Bacillota_I > Bacilli_A > ML615J-28 > CAG-698 > CAUTZD01. The sequence continues at coordinate 17,532 of CAUTZD010000004.1, forward strand.
ATGAATGAATTTCTTCGCTAAGTACTTTATACTCAACTCCAAGAGCAAGTAAAAACTCTTCAAAATCCATCGGAAACATCATCATCATATCAACCTTCCCAACGGGGAAAGTACTATTTTCTCTATTAACAGAAACTCCAAGAAGCGAACCTAAAGCAACGATGTGATAATTGTTTGCTTCTTCGTTAAAATATTTAAGTGATGCAAGTGCCTTAGGGCAAGCCTGAACCTCATCAAAAATAATTAATGTGTGTTCTGGCAAGATTTCTTTATGCTTGTATATACTTATGTTCTTTATTATTTTAGACGGTGAAAGCGTAATAAAGAAATCCTTTAAAGCTTCTTCTCTTTCAAAATTACAGTACACATAATTAGCATACTCGTTTTGAGCGAATAAATTAACAATATAGGTTTTCCCAACTTGCCTTGCTCCTTGAAGTATTAAAGGTTTTCTCTCAGAAGAATGTTTCCAGTTTAGTAAATCTTTATATATTTTTCGTTCCATGAATTAACATATCCCTTTCTTTTCACAAAGATAGTATCATATTGTGTATAAAAAATCAAGTTTTTTACACTTTTTTGGAGATGAAATTTCCAAAATATTACATTTTTCTGGAGATAATCATTGATTTGTCAAAAGAACATCAAATAAAAAGAACTAAATAATCGCTATTTAGTTCTAGTAAAATTTAAAGATCGAGCGCATTTTCGTTTAACAAAAAATCTCTTAAGCTCATCGTGACAATTCCATGTTCATCCCTTCGCAGTTTAATGTTATCATAAACAATAATAATCTTTTTAAAAGAATCAGAGATGTTAATTAAAGGGCGTAGTTCTTGGTTTTTCTTATCGCTTGTTATCAAATTATATGCTGACTGAATATAATATCTATTGCTTCCAGAGTTCGCAACAAAGTCTACTTCTGTCTGCTTCTTTACGTAATTGTTGTTCTTGTTTTTTTCACTTATAGAAACGATACCTATATCTACTAAATACCCTCGAGCCTTTAATTCATTATATATCATGTTCTCCATTAAATGGTTCTCTTCGGTTTGTCGAAAATTGAGCCGAGCATTTCGTAATCCCAAATCCGTAAAGTAATATTTTTTAGAATTCTTGATATACTTCTTCCCCTTGACGTCATATCTTGAAACGCCTGTAACAAGAAACGATTCCTCAAAGATTTTCAAATAAGCATCAATTGTGTTTTTTGAAACCAAAGTTTTTTTAACACTTTTAAAAGTATTTTCAAGCTTTACAGAATTTGTTAAAGAGCCAACAGATGATGAAATAACATCGAGAAGCTCTCCCATTTCTACATCATTGCGAATATTATATCTTTCCTTGATATCTTTTAAATAAATTTCCTTATAAAGGTTAGTTAAGTAATCAGCTTTCATTTTCTCAGTTTTGCGGTTTAGAATAAAAGGCATTCCTCCATATGTTAAATATTCGCTCAAAGCCATATCATATTCCATATTCACAGCTTCAAAATACTCTTTAAACGTTAAGGGATTTACATGAATTTGATCACCGCGCCCACGAAACTCGGTAATTATGTCACTTGATAAAAACTTAGAATTAGATCCTGTAATATAGATATCAAGGTTAGGAAGCTTTGCTAGTCCATTTAATAGTAAAACGAAGTTATGAACTTCCTGAATTTCATCAAGAAAAAGATAATAGATATCGTTATCTAATAACTTACTTTTAATATAACTATTAAGTTTAACTGGGTCACGCAGTTCTAGATTTTCTAAATCATCAAAAGCAATTCTAATGATGTGATCACTATTAACGCCTTCCTCAAGCAAATAATCATAAAATAGCTTATTAAGCAAATATGATTTCCCACATCTTCTAATTCCTGTTATCACTTTGATTAAAGAATTATGCATCCGGTTTTTTAGCTCATCCAAATAATAATCTCTAATGATGTTCATAAAAATCCTCCAGTTTTTTATATAAGCTACAAGCTTTTTGCAATTTCATTATTTCATAACTTTGACAATATGTCAAGTTTCTATTGACTTTTTTTGCAAGTTTTTATAAAAAAAGTCAATAGATTTATTTACAGCATTTGATTCAATAATAAGAAAAAAGTGGCTAAAAAGCTACTTCTAATTTAAAAGCAATATTTACTTAATATTATATTTATTATTTTGAACACAAATAATACAAATGATAAAATTACAGTTGTACGATTTTTTCGTACAACTTCTTATGTGCTTATGTTTTGTAATTTCATATCTACATAGGGACAATTTATCCCTATGTAGAAAGTCAGCTAATCATCACACTTTTTTATCTTATTAAAACGATCTATTAAATTTTTATTTTCTAACAAAATATTAACAACATCAAATACTAAAAAATACTATATTAAACAATGTGAAAATTGCTTTATTCGCTACTGTTTTTTAGAAAAACAACTTGAAAGTAACTATGTTAAGGGGATTTTTGCTTCGCTATTTGTTATACAAAATTTATATGCATCAATAAAACATTATGGTGCCACCAGCGGGATTCGAACCCGCACGCTTTGAGGGCGCTTGATTTTGAGTCAAGTTTGTCTACCAGTTCCAACACGGTGGCATTTATTTAGGTACTTATAATATAAGTACCTAAAGCTTTTTTTACTCCGTTTTAAGAATCGCATAACCAATAATTTTATCGCTATCGATTTTATACTGATTACGCTTTACCTGATTGCCGGAATTTCCTTCAATCGTATAAACATAACCACCTTCAACTTTTTCAACAATTCCGACATGATTTAAATTACCATCAAGTTCCCAATCGAAGAATATCATATCACCAGGAAGGGGCGTATAGTCTTTACGCTCACGCCAAAGATTAAAACTGCCACCACCAGGCACGCCTTTACCAAAATATAAAGCGCCTTCGTCACAGTTTGAAAACTGTCTAAAGTAGCGTCCGCTGACGCCCGCTTCGTTCATGACCCAGCTGACAAACATCGCACACCAGTGTCCGTCTTCCCATCCGTACCATAAATTGTATTTAGAATAAGGATCAGAAGCATTGGGACGGTAATATCCAAGGGTCCCAACTTCCTTTAAGGCAACATTAACAACTGTTTCGCGGTAGTTTTTGGGCTTTTTTTCGCCCTTCACTTCAACAAGAATCTTATTATAAAGTTTATCGTTAGTACGTGATTTAATAAGAACATAAGTATAACCAGTTTCTCCAGTAGCTAAAACCTTACCGTTTTCGCTAACGCGGGCAATCTTATCATCGCTTACTGAAAACCTAAGCTGCTCGTAAACTGGTTTAGAACTGTCAAGCTTAAAATCAAAGCTTAGAAGCTCTTCAGCTTGGGGATTAAGCATAACATAGCCTTTTGGAAGATCGACGCTTAATTCGCTTGCTTCTTTTTCTTTAAAAACAAGCGTAAATTCTTTTTCGTAATTAGGAGCTTTTTTCATCCCAATCTTTACTGTGTAGCTACCTGGCATGCTAGCAGTAAACGTTAGAAAATCCGTCATCCTAAGTTTCTTATCGTGACTTATAGTTAACTCTTTCTCAGGATCAACAAAATCATCACGATTTAAAAAAGCAATTGCGTTACTGTTTCCAACAGCTGTATAATCTTGTCCAAGCTCTAAAAGTGGAAAGGCTTTGATAATATCAACAACATAAGAAAGAACCGTGTTTGTTTCCTTATGAGTGATTTTAACTAAACCTTTACCAATCTTAACTGCACTAATTTTTTGACCATCAAACATCAAATAATCATTCGTTTCGACTGTGTAATCGGTGATACTATAAAACCCAATAATTCCTAACTGGTGTTTACTATTTAAAGAAACGACGCGTGGCATCTTAACTTTAATATCGACAAAAACTTTCGTTTCGTATGTTGCCGTGCCAATCTTTGTTTTGATAACTGTATTTCCATAATCCTCAGCGAGAAACACCCCATCACCAACATGCGATACGATGTTTTTGTTTTCAATCGTGTACTTACGCTTAGGATTATCGAGGCCAAGCGTAAAGGTTTCCTCAAGGCCTACTTTCACAACTTCAAGAGGCATATCGCGTTTCACCTTGCAAGCGGACAGAACTAAAACACATAAAAAACTTAAAATAATAGCTATTTTTTTCATACTTTGATTATACACTATTTATCGTATTTCTTGGAAAAAAATTAGTGGTAGCATATAAATGCTACCACTAATTAACTACCAAATCTTAACCATATCTTCTTCTTTTAAGTACATCTTATCACCAGGAAGAGTTTTAAAAGTTTCGTGAAACTCTGGTAAGTTCATTACCTGGACGTTACAACGAAGTTCGTGTGGAGCATGAACATCAGACTTTAACAAAAGCTCAGCAAACTCTGGTTTGTCTTTACCGCGCCAGCATCTTGCCCACGATAGGAAAAAGCCTTTGTAGTCAGTTAAGCCTTCCTTTTTAAAGCATTCAAGCGCGCAACGGATGCCACCAGCATCGGCGATGTTTTCGGAAACTGTGAGTTTACCATCACATGGTCCAACTTTAGTTTCACGTTTATCAAAAAGTTTTTCCATCGCTTCAACTTTTTTCGAAAACTTATCAAGATCTTCTTTCGTCCACCAGTCTTTCATACAACCCTTTTCATCAAAATGAGCACCATTATTATCAAAAGCATGAGAAATCTCGTGAGCGATAACTGCACCGATTGAACCATAGTTTTCGGCCCGCGAATGTTTTAAGCTAAAGAATGGATCAGCTAAAATAGCCGCTGGGAAAACAATCATATTCTCAGTTGGTGAATAGTAAGCATTCACTGTATCTGGTGACATGTGCCAAAGCTTACGGTTTGGTTCTTCAAGATATTTTGAGAATCCATGGCGGGTAACAATTTCCGAAAATTTCAAACTAGATTTAAGAAGAGCACCTTCCTTTGCTTCTACAGGAATAAGCAGATCATAATACTTTTCAATTTCCTCAGGATATCCAATATGTGGAACAATTTTATCAAGTTTTAAAATGGCTTTTTCTTTTGTTGCTTCGCCTAAAAATTCGTTATTTTTGAGGCGCTCTTTATACGTTTCGATAATATTCAAAACCATATGAAGAACTTCCTCTTTGGCTTCAGGACCAAAATACTCATGAGCATAGTAAAGTCCAATTGGCATATCATAAGTTGAACGAACGATATTAAATGCCGATTTTTCTTTAATCGATGGCTTTTTAACTCCCATGAGCATACGCATGTAACTGCCAGCGCTCACGCGCGTTGTTTCATCAAGAAGTCGCGTATGATCATAAACCGCCCAGCCAAGCATCCAGCTCTTAATTAATGGAAAGTTTTCTTTAGTTACAACTTTACTGAAAGCTTCAGCATATTTTTTAGACATTACATTGATACGTGTGAGTTTTTTACCAGTAAGCGTTTCAATAACTGGTGATAGTTTAACTAAACCAAGGAGTTTATCAAACTCTTCTTTTTTCGTTGGGTTAACAAAATTAACATACTCGGCTTTTTCTAAAGCTGTTGGAACAACATCTTTCAAAATGTTATCGAAAGCTAAACATTCATCAGCGACAGTTATCGCATTTTCATAGCCTAGTTTGTTTAAGAAAGTTACGAGGTTATCTTTAAACGTTTTAAGAATTTGTTCTTTTAAAGGAAAACTTTCTTGGTAACGAGATTCTTCTCTCAAGATAAGTTTTGGCCAGCCGAAATGAAAAATATTGACACTTGAATCCATGAAATCAGGTTCAATCCCGGCTTCAAAAGGAAGCGTTAGATTCATTAAAATAAGTTTTTCAAGTTTTGCGTTGAAATCATCAATAGTATTAATACTGTCAATAAAACTAGTAATCTCTTTTAAAGGTTTAATGCCGTCGCGCTCACGCGTCTTAAAATCGGTTGCGAGTTTATAAAAACTGTAGGCATTCTTAAGTGATTGATCTTTCAAAACCTTTTTAGATTTGAAATCGTGGGCAATTGTTTTCTCGATATTTTCGTGAAGCAAACTAAACGAACCAATTCTTGGCATATCGCCAGGAATGCGGTGACGCTTAATCCAGCCCTTATTAACTTTTGTGTAAAAGTCATCCGTATATTTCATAACTTTTTCCTCCAATATTATGGTTAATTATACCCCACCTTATAATATTTAGGTCAATTTTATTATTAAAAAATCCTGCCTCTTCGGCAGGATTAAAAGCACTATAGTTCTTCAACTTTATAAACAAAGTTATTCGAAGCAAGCGAAGTCAAAGACTCATCAAAAATTGTCAAGGAAGGAACAGACAAATAAACAATTAATTCTTTAAACTGAACATCGTTTTGTTTGAAAGTATTAACAAGAAACGTCTTTCTTATCGTTGCTCCTGTTTCCTTAATTTTGTTTAAGACTTCTTCTTCGTGGGCTTCCTCAAACGTTATATCAACACGGTGAACTTTTTTTCCAATAATTAATTTATCACTTAAATGCCGTGATAAATAACTAAAAGGTAACACGATAATGACGGTTACAAGAACGGCGATATAGTTATAAATACCACCAGTTCCAATTAAAAGTCCAAGAGCCGCAACAACCCATAAAAGGGCCGCGGTTGTGATGCCTTTAACGCTAGCTTTAGTATGGATAATTGTTCCCGCACCTAAAAAACCAATTCCGCTAACGACCTGAGCAATGATTCGACCTTGGTCAACCTTAACAATTGCCTGAAAAGCAGAGTCCTCAACGGTCGTTGCGGTATGCGTAACGTTTTGCTGAAGGATAGCAATGAGACAGGAACCAACGCAAACAAGCGTGAAGGTTAAAAATCCCGCGGGTTTACTTTTAATCTCCCGTTCGTAGCCAACACTAGCACCAACGATGACAGCAGCAAGAACTTGTAACGCCTGCTCTAAAACTCGCCACCAATTAACATCAAGTTTAAATAAAAATTCCATAATTACCTCACGATTTCGTAAACCATCGGTTTAATTTTTGGTTTACTCTTAGTAATTGTATAAGCATCCATAACTTTTTGGTAAGCTTCTTTCTTACCTTTTTCGTTAACGTAAAGAAAAGCTAACGTTTCACCTTTAGACACATAATCGCCAGGCTTTTTAATAATTCTTAGGCCAACCCCTAAATCAATTTTATCATCTTTTGTCTCGCGCCCAGCTCCAAGATTCATTGCTGCAACACCAATCGATGTCGTATCAATTTCATTGACGTAACCCTCAAGGAGCGATTTAACTTCTACTGTTTCTTTAAAGTTTGGGAAAAGTTTATAATCATCAATAACTTCAGGATTACCTTTTTGGTACATAATCATTTCCCGAAGTTTTTCAAGAGCCTTGCCAGATTTGATGGCATCATCAACAGCAATTAAAGCAAGATCACGATTTGGATATTTACCAGTCATTAAAAGTAGTTCAACGACAAGTTCATAAACTAAAAGCTTTAAATCGCTCGCGCCCCTACCTTTTAAAACCTCGATCGCTTCCATAACTTCAAGGCTGTTACCAACATATTCCCCAAGGGGAGCATCCATATTTGTAAGTAAAGCTACTGTCTTTTTTCCAAAAGCTGAACCAATCTTGACCATTTTGCTGGCAAGAACCCTCGCATCATCAAGCGTTTTCATAAAAGCGCCACTACCAACCTTAACATCAAGAAGGATGTATTCGGCACCGCTTGCTAGTTTCTTACTCATAATCGAAGAAGCGATAAGACCAGAATTATCAACAGTTCCCGTGACATCACGTAAAGCGTAAAGTTTTTTATCAGCAGGTGCGATATCTTTAGTTTGACCAACGACTGCTAAACCAATCTTTTCGACTTGATTGTTGAATTCTTTACTAGTTAGGTTAATCGAAAAACCAGGAATCGATTCAAGCTTATCAAGTGTTCCACCAGTATGCCCAAGTCCCCGACCACTCATCTTCGCAAGCTTAAGCCCAAGAGATGCGAGAATTGGGGCAACCATCAAAGTTGTCGTATCACCAACCCCTCCTGTCGAGTGCTTGTCAACACAAATCCCTGAGATATGACTTAAGTCAATCATTTCTCCAGATTCAACCATCGCCTTTGTTAAAAAATAAATTTCTTCTTCGGTTAAATCATTAAAGATGATTGCCATAAGTAGAGCACTAGTTTGATAGTCAGGAATCGTTTGATCAAGAAGACCCTTAACAAAAAACTTGATTTCTTCGTTTGTTAAGCTCTCTTTATGCTTTTTCTTTTCGATTAAATCTATCATATGCATAATAAAAGTTCTCCTTTTTAGAGTATTAGTATACCATAATTTCCTAGTTTTTTCTATTATTTATATTTTGCAATAAGCATAATGCGATTCTTTGTTGGGTTCAAATTAATGGTTGAAATGGGCAGAGTAAAATCAAATGGTTTATTATCATACATTTCAAGCCAGTATAAAAAGGTAAACCCAGGCTTTACAGGATCAGAAGGCTTTTCAAGCGGCTTTCCATAATAAAACTTCTGCCTTAAAGTTTTGATACTACCATTTTCATCATTCATGTTATAGTCAAAAGTTGCATGTCCATATAATTCAATATCGATAACTATGCTAGTCAGGAGTTTTTCACTACCAAAAATATATGATTTTTGATTAGCCCTGGCTTCTGTAAAAAAGTTATAGCTATTTAAAAACTCTGGTTCTTCTAAATAGCTACCAATTTGCTTCACCTGATAAAACTTAACGTTAACGAGTTTATAAGTTACAAGCACTTGGCTTTTTACCTCAAGAACTTCTGCTGTAAAATATTTGTTAGAAGCTGTAAATTGAGCCGCCAAAACCAAAAGATCCGTGCGATTATCAGCTAAAAGCTTTTCGTGAATCAAATAGTTACTGAGGTTTTTATACAAAATAATACTGTCATCACGTGTGAGCGAAAGCTTTGTCATCAGCTCTTCGATCTTTTGTTTTTCGTTAGTTTCAGGGCTTATCTTTTCTTTAATCATTAAGTAAAACCCGGAATATAAAACACTAGGTTCATAAACAGCTTTTAAAACGATGTCTTTTTTAACTGGTTCTATAAACTCGTATTTTGCGCCATCAAGCTCCCAGTGCTTAAAAACAAACCCCGGTTTTTTTGGATCAATTGGTTTATTAACTAAAGAATTTTCGGTAACTTTTTTAGTAACTAAAGAACTACCATTGTCTTCATCAAACGTTACAGTAAACGTTTTGGTTTTAACGGTGCAACCAGTTAAAACAAACAGTAAAAAAACTAGTGCTGCTTTATAAAACATTTTCATTAGTTTAACCTCATTCTAATAATAATGAACGCAATAACAATCCCGATATTGACAAAAATTCCGGTAATTCCTAAAACAAGACCAACAACGCTGAAAGGCTTGAGATTTTTTTCTGCGGGCCTACGCGATAAAATAATCGCAATAATACTTAAAACAAAAATGGGAATTAGAAATCCTAAAATTGCTAAAATAAAACTAAGGATAGGGTTGTCCTTTAAGTCAGAAGGATTTCGGTATTCTTTCTTGATAGCCTCTTCTTCCTTTTTTGTTAAAAACTCATACTGACAATTTGGACAAGTTTTGTTAAAATCATCATTTTCTTGACCACAACGTAAACATTTTTTCATCGGCTTTTCTTTTCCTTTTTTAATTCTTTTTCTTTAAGACTTTGTCTTTTATCATATAACTTCTTACCTTGACATAAAGAAATCTCAAGTTTAATTAATCCGCCTTTTAAATATAGTTTGGTTGGGATAAGCGTTAACCCTTTTTCGTGAATTTTGGAACCGAGACGCACAATCTCCGTTTTGTGAAGCAAAAGCTTACGATCGCGCGTTTCCTCATGATTAAACAAAGTTCCCTTACGGTACTTACTAATATTTAAAAGGGAAACAAAAATTTGTCCTCCCTTAATATAGCAGTAACTATCATTAAAACTAACGCCGTGTTCTCTCAAAGCCTTAACTTCAGTTCCCGTTAAGACAATCCCAGCTTCAAAGCGCTCAATTACTTTATAGTTGAAAGAGACTTTTTTATTAACTAAAATTGTTTTTTCTTTGTTATCCACTTACTATCTCGAGATCAATTTCGCCTTTGTATTTGTTAGCGTGTTTTACTCGTACTTTTATTTTACCACCGATTTCATAATGTTTGCTGTTTATTATTACAAAACCGTCTTTTAAGTTAACAATTGGCTTACGCTTTAAATGCCTGAAAACAACGAGACCTTCAAAACCATCATTAAAATTCACAAACATTCCAAACTCTTGAATGTTCATAATGATGCCTTGGTATACTGAGCCAAGATGTTTTTCCATATATTCAGCCCCCTTTATTGAGAGAAGCGTTCGTTCTAATGCAAGTGCATTTTTTTCTTTTTCGTTGATGCTACTTATAACAGCTTCGATATCTGGAAGTGTGTATCCTTCCTCTTTAAAAAGCTCTCTATGAATTAACCAGTTAATATAAAGATCAGAGAAGCGTCTAATTGGCGCCGTAAAGTGAGTGTAGCAAGAGCTTCCAAGGCCAAAGTGTCCGATGTTTGAGGCTGTATATTCAGCCTTTGCAAGCGAGCGTAATAGAAGCGAGCGGTAAGCTAAATTGTCAGGAAGCGTTTTATCTAAATAATTATAAGTACTAGCCTTTAGGCGTTCTTTAACCAAAAAGCCTTTAGCTTTTAAAAAGGCTTTGAGCATTTTTTCTTTTTGAACTGGAGGTCGATCGTGAACACGATATATTGTATCAACATTTGTTTCCTTTAAAAAAGAAGCTACCGTTTCGTTAGCGATAATCATCAGTTCTTCAATGAGGTCTTCCATAGTATAACGCTTACGATTAACAAAATTTAAAAGAAAACCATTTTTATCAAGTTCTAAAAAATATTCAGGAAACGTAAAATTGATGCGGCGGCGATGAACATCGCGGGCTTTTAAAACGCCTAAAAACTCTCTAAAAAGAAGGGCTAAGCTATGATACTTTTCTTCTTTATTTATAAGAGCTCTTTCTAGTCCCTCATAACTTAGCCGGTCACTAACAACAATTGTTAAAGGCTTTATGTTCTTTTTTCTATTAGACCCTCGTTTGTTAGAAAAAACTCAACCCCAATAACTTTCCGCATTTCGCCTTTTTTTAAACTACATACGCCGTTTGAAATCGCTTCTGGGAGCATCGGAAAAACATAGTCAGAAAGATAAAGGCTTGTCGTCCGAAAAAGCGCCTCACAAGCGATTTTCGATTGATTTCGGACATAAAACCCAACGTCAGCGATATAAACACCAATTTGATAACCGTTTTCTACTTTTGTGATTTTGATAGCATCATCCAGGTCTTTAGCACTAACTGCGTCTACCGTATAAATGTTTTTAGTAACAGGATCCATTAAAGGCGCGTCTTTTATTTTTCTTGATTCAAGGATAACATCTTCGGGAAACTTTGGGTGAAACCCAAACTCGTAAACGAGGCGCACAATATCACCACTACGTCCCTTAAGTGAATCAAGAGTTTTTAAAACCTCAACTTTTAAAAGACCAATATTTAAATTAACAGGTGTAAGTTTTACTAAAAGAACGGTATCACTTTTAAAGTCTTCTGAAGTTTCGAAAAGAAACGAAAAATTAGATTTCAAAAAAGTTTCAAAAATTTTCTCCCTAGTTAAATACCCATAAGTTTTCTCCGGAAACGGCTCAATAATATCATAAACATATGCCACTTCTCCTTTTGCAATGCTTGCCCCGATACGGTAAATGGCTTTAGCCCCAGAAAAAGCATAAAAGGCACGCGATTTAAAAACCTTAATTCCATCCACGCTAAAATGCATTCCCCCTTCATACTTTAAAGTTCCGACATTTACTCCGCCATCAAAAAACCGAAACTTACCGTTTGAAAAGAAAATCTTAAAATCTTTCCGAAAACTATTTAAAATCTTTCGGGCCTTTATTTCGTTAATCTTAGTTTTATCTAAAAACTCCAAAAACGTAAAAGGCTTATGAAATAACTGTTTTAATTCATTTATTGTCACGTTTATTCTTCCTATTTAAAAAGGCGCTTTTAAAAGCGCCACCTTCATTTTTAATTATGCGTAAAAAAGGCTACTACGAATGCCAGGATCAAAAAGACAACGCTTAATGATGTCGTAATCCAGCCAACCCAAGCTTCAATTCCGCGCCGTTTGCGATTTGCAAAAAGTTCGGATTTACGTCCCGTAAACGCTTCGTTAGCATCTTCTTTTGTTTCTTGTAAAATGATAATAATAATCAAAAGAATTGATACGATAATTAATAGAATATCCCAAACAGTCATAGATTCCTCCACTGCATTCTAGATTATACTTTAATACCATGGTTTTAGCAAGGTTTATTTTAAAGCAAGTTTAAATACTTCATCGATTGTTGAAACAAGAGTAATTGTTAACTCTTTGCGAACGCTTTCCGGAATTTCTTCGATGTCACGCTCATTTTCCTTTGGAATCAGAATTCGCTTCAAACCGCTTCGGTGCGCAGCAATTGCTTTTTCGCGTAAGCCGCCAATTGGTAAAACAATTCCGCGCAATGTAATTTCCCCGGTCATGCCAAGAAGCCGGTCAACTTTTCGTTTCGTTAGTGCTGAGGCAATCGCTGTTGCTAAGGTTACACCAGCTGACGGTCCATCTTTTGGGGTTGCTCCCTCAGGAACGTGAATATGCATACTGAGCGTTTCAAACATCTTTGAGTCAAGTTTTAAATCTTGGGCATGAGCTTTGATGTAGCTCAAAGCTGCCTGAGCCGATTCTTTCATTACATCGCCAAGCTGCCCTGTTAAGGTAAGCTTACCATCGCCCGCATAAGTTGTTACTTCAACCGCTAATGTATCACCACCAAACTGTGTATACGCAAGTCCCATAACGATACCGACTTGGTCTTCTTTGCTAACTTTGTTGTAGAAAAACTTTGGCTTTCCAAGCCACTCACCAATATTTGTATCGTTAAGCGAAACATCTTTAATATTATCAGATAAAATCTTCTTGATTGATTTTCTAATAAGATTTCCTAAAATCCGTTCGAGCTCACGAACACCCGCTTCCATCGTATAATCGCGAATGATTTTTAAAATAACGCTATCAGTAATTTTAAATTTCGTTTTTGTAAGACCGTGGTTTTGGAGTTGCTTGGGAATCAAATGTCTTTTCGCAATCTCAAGCTTTTCAAATTCTGTATAGCTACTTAATTCAACGATTTCAAGCCGGTCCCTTAAAGGAATCGGAATGTCTTGTAAAAAGTTAGCAGTTGTGATAAAGAACACTTTACTTAAATCGTAAGGCTCTTCTAAATAGTGATCGGAAAAATACCGGTTTTGTTCAGGATCAAGTACTTCAAGAAGTGCTCCTTCAGGAGAACCTTTCCAGCTAGCTCCGACTTTATCAATTTCATCAAGAAGGAACACGGGATTTGAAGTTCCGGCTTTCTGCATTGCCTGAAGAATCCGTCCAGGAAGCGCGCCAACGTATGTCCGCCGATGGCCACGAATCTCTGATTCGTCACTAATGCCGCCAAGCGACTGCTTAACAAACTTTTTGTTTAAAGCACTCGCAATTGATTTCGCAAGCGAAGTTTTACCAACTCCCGGAGGACCAGCAAAACATAAAATCGTCTGGGGATTTCTTCCTGACATAATTTTAACAGCTAAATATTCAAGAATCCGTTCTTTGACTTTTTCAAGTCCATAGTGATCTTTATCAAGCTGTTCTTTGGCTTTGTGAATATCCGTATTATCAACTGATTCCTTACCCCAAGGAAGCCCAACAACAAAATCAAGATAGCTTCGTAGCATCGTGTATTCTGGTGACATCGTTGAAACCGTCCGGAAACGCTCAAGTTCCTTGAGCATCTTTTCTTCAACTTCTTTCGGCATCTTTGCTTTTAGAATATTTTCTCTGATTGTTTCAACTTCTTCAATTTGCAAAGCCTTATCACCAAGCTCTTCTTGAATAACTTTAATTTTTTCCCGGAGATAATATTCTTTCTGACTATCAGCAATGTTTTTGCGAATCTGTTCTTCAATTTTGTCTTCAAGCTCGCGAAACTCTGATTGCTTCAAAACTTCTTCCAAAACCTTACGGGCTCTTAAAAGTGCACTTGGCTCTTCAAGAAAATACAGTTTTTTATCAAGGGGTCTTTTTAAAAAATAAGCAATCACATTAACCTTTTGTTCAAGGTCAACAGCTTCATTATAAGTACGCGTAAAATCAAAGTTTTCTCTAAAGAAGTCCGATTTACTAACTTCCTTGTCGATGAGTTTTAGGGTTACTTCTTCTTCCTGGTCGTGTTTTAAAACGACCGGAATTGTCTCAACCTCGGCAATTACTGGGTTATCTTTAATGATCTTTAAAATCTTCGCCCGCATCGAACCAATGACTTTAATCTTATAGGGTTTACTGCTACCCATTCGGTAACCAATTCTCGCAATAACTCCTGTCTCAAAATATTCTTTACCGTCAGCTTTCGTAAAAAGAAGCATCACCATCCGATCATTTTCCATTGCTTGATTAATCGCTTTGATGACATCTTCGTCGCTAGCTTCAAAACGGTAATCACAAAAAGGTAAGACTAAGACGTCTTTGATTTTAATAACTGGTAGTGTTACCTTTTGTGATTTTGTAAAATCTAACATTTAGAGCCTCCTATTTATTTCTTAACGGCCTTATCAAGTACTAATTTTTGGGCTTTTTGAATTAAAGCATAACCTTCAATTTGGTGTTTTGGATAAAGCTTTTTAATTTCCTCAAGAGGTTTTTCTTGTTCTTTACTAATCTCTTCTAAATCTTTTTCATAATCTTTATCAGTATACTTTAATTTTTCTTGCTCACTAATTGCATAAAGAACGATTCGTGTTTTAACGGTGTTAACAATTCCTGGACGCATTAGCTCTTTGTGCTTTTCAAGCGATTCGATACCATACATTTTCAAAAGATCTTCCACTGGAATTTTATAAGCGTTTGCTTGTTTTTCAAAATAGTTAAGATGATACTTAAGTTCGTTTTCAACAAGCGTTTCTGGAACATCAGTTTTACTATCATTTACAACTTTTTCTAAAACATCACTGTTAAACTTATTAGTGCTTGCTTCTTCGGCTTCTTTTAAAAGTGTATCTTTCACATGTTTTTTGTATTCACTAACTTTATTTACACCTTCAATTTCTAAGCTCTTAACGAAATCATCAGTAAGTTCAGGAATTTCCCGTTTTTTAATTTCGTGAAGCGTTACTTTAAAAGTTGCTTCTTTTCCCTTGAGGTTTTCCGCATGATAGTTCTCAGGAAACGTTACTTTAATTTCCCGAGTTTCACCTTTTTTCATGCCGATAAGTTGGTCTTCAAAACCGGGGATAAAAGAGTTAGATCCAATCTCAAGTGGATGGTTCTCACCTTTTCCACCTTCAAAAGCAGTCTTTCCGATAAACCCTTCAAAATCGATGATTGCTGTTTCCCCTTTTTCAAGTGGTTTGTCATCCTCCACTAAAACCAGGGAAGCGTAGCTTTTAAGGGTGCGATCGATATGTTCTTTAACTTTCGCATCCGATACGGTTTTCTTTTCTTCTTTAACTTCAACCCCTAAATATTTTCCAAGTTCAACTTCAGGCCATACTTCAAAAGTAATTTTGATATTAAATGGCTCGTGAATTTTGACTTTTGAAAAATCAACATCAACATTTGGTTGGTTTAAAGGACTAACCTTATATTTAGTAATACCTTCGTATAAAAACTTATTAATTGCAATGTCACAAGCATCGACAACAAGCGTTTCATCACCGATATGTTTTTGAAAAAGTTCCCGCGTAACATGTCCTTTCCTGAAACCCTTAATCTCAACAGTTGGCTGTTTTTTTAAAAACGCCTCGTCAAGAGCGTTGTCAAACTGTTGACGCGATACCTCGCCTGTTAATTCAACTAAACATTTTGATAAATAATTAATTTTCATTTTTCTTCCTCTCCCCTAATAAATTACCAAATTCCACCAGTTCTTCTATAATATCTTTATTTACTCCCATCTCTTTTAAGTTGTTTATGGCATCATAAAGTCTAATAAAAGGATCAAGAGAAGCTTCTTCTTTTTGAAGAGTTTCCGCTAAGTAAGAAAGCACATATAAACTTTCTTTTCCTTTAAACTCTTGAAGTCCCATAAACCCCATTTCTTCGTAGACTTTACAGAAAGCTTTGAGATCGTTATTTTTAAGTTTAAGAAGTGTAAAATAAGCGTACTGTTTCGTTAGAAAAAGATACAAGAAAAAACTGAAACACAAAATGTTTTCCTGTAATAAGCTTTCGAGTTTGGCTTGGTAATCGTTCATTTTAATCTTTTTGATTATACCACCGTTTACCCTAATTAGCAATTGTTTTGCCGTAAGCTATGAACTATCAGCTACTTCTTTTCTATGGGGCTTTTCTTATTGAACTGTTCGTAAAACTTCATAACACCAGGAAGCTGGCGCGGTTCTTCTCCTTCCGTTAGTTCAAGTTTATCGTAGTTTGGAAGCATGAAATTTAATAAAACACCAATAAGTGTTGCGAGACTCATTCCACTCATACCATTGATACCATTTTTGTCAAACGGTAAAAAGGCATTGCCAAGACCAACGACAAGCATCGTTGAAACAATGATTAAGTTTTTGGTTTTG
This sequence comes from uncultured Acholeplasmataceae bacterium, assembly GCA_963542825.1. Lineage (GTDB taxonomy): Bacteria > Bacillota_I > Bacilli_A > ML615J-28 > CAG-698 > CAUTZD01. The sequence goes on from CAUTZD010000004.1 coordinate 34,127, forward strand.
CCCATATCAACCTTATTATCGATGAGTACCTTTAAACCGTTAATACTGATAAAGCCATATAGAACAATTGAAATACCACCCATAACCGAAGCTGGGATGAGAGAAATTAGTGTAACAATAATATTACAAAAGCTCATGACAATTGCAATTATAGCAGCTCCGCCTGTCACCCAAACGCTTGCAACCTTGGTCATACCAACAACGCTTGTATTCTCACCATATGTTGTATTAGCAGGTCCCCCAAAAAGTGCGGCAACAATTGTTGCAACGCCGTCTCCCAAAAGCGTTTTCTTAAGTCCGGGATTCACAAGATAATTTTGACCAGTGATTTTACCAAGAACAGCGTGATCACCAATATGTTCACTGATTGTTACAATTGATAAAGGAACAATTGTGAAAAGCGCTTGAAAACTAATTTTGTGAATTGTAATATTTGTACTAAGGAAACTAATTTTCTTATTAGTTAATCCAAGGAACATGAAATCAGGGACCTTGAACCAGTTTTGCGGTGCTCTTAAAACTTCGATAAGTGGTTTAAAGTCGATAGCCCCAAGAACTGCCGCTATTAAAAACCCGCCAAATATTCCAAAAAGAAATGGAATGATCCGCATGAATCCTTTGGCCTTAAATAAAACGATTAAAACAATTATTAAACTAGCCACACTAATAATCATATCTTGGTAGCTATTATCACCACGTAGTAAACCACTATTTTTGATGGCAACCTGACTTAACCCAAGACCAATGATGATGATGGCAGGTCCGATGACAACGGGCGGTAATACTTTCTTGAGCCAGTCGCCTTTAACAAAATGTAAAATGGTAGCAACAAGCACATAAACAAGCCCAACAACCATAATTGCCGTCATCGTTGAGCCGTAGTTTCCCGTGCCAACGCCGTGATACCCAGAGGCAATGATAATTGAAGAAATGAAAGCGAAGCTTGATCCAAGATAAACAGGGACTTTAGCTTTTGTAATCAAAATATAAATAAGTGTACCTACACCGCTCGTAAAAAGGCTAACATTCACTGGAAGCCCTGTTAAAAGGGGCACGAGAATCGTTGCCCCAAACATTGCGAACACGTGTTGAAAACTTAAAGCGAGACCCTTACCAAAGGGCGGTTTTTGACTAGCACTATATAACATAAATTTCCTCCTTTTTTTACTTCTCTAATATTTTAAAAAATAAGAGGGAATAATCCCTCTTATTATTTTACTATTTAATGACTCCGGCTTTAATTAAAGCGAAAATTAAATAATAAACAATGAATAAAGCGGCCGTCACATAAAGCAAAGGATGAATCTTTTTGATCTCTTCTTTCTTAAATGTTGTGAGCTGCATAAGAATGTAAAAGATGATTCCAAAAGCGATACCATTGGAAATATTATAAGTAAGAACCATCACAACCGCAGTCATGAACGAATAAACAGCAACTCGGAAATCCGACCATTCAATCTCTTTAAAGCTTGTTGCCATCATAATACCAACAACAACGAGGGCTGGCGCTGTAGCGCATCCTGGAATAATTGCCACAAGTGGTGATAAGAAAATCATAAGTAGGAAGAATAGTGATGTAAAGACACTTGTTAGACCAGTTTTACCGCCAGCTTCGATACCAGCAGATGATTCAACAAACGTTGTAACAGTTGATGTACCAAGAACGGCACCAACAGAAGTTGCGACAAAGTCAACAACCATCGCTCTTTCAAGTCGTGACTGTAAATATCTTTTTTTAGGAGCCTCAGTTTCACTTACAACTTCACCATTTTCTGGTAACTGTTTTTGTTTACTTGTTTGTAAACTCTCAAGTTCTTCTTCGCTGAAGATACCACTCTTTCGACCAGTACCAATAAATGTACCAATAGAATCGAAAGTATCACCTAGACACAAAACAAAGATTGCAACAAGAACAAGTGGCAACGCCTTAAGCGATGAGAACATCTTACCAATTCCATAAAAGGCTTGTCCAGAAACTTTGCCAAGCTCAGGAAAAGCTTCCCAGAACTTCCAGCCTTGTTTCAAGCTGTCAAACTTGGTAACGCCAAATGGAATACCAACGATTGTTGTAAAGACGATACCGATAAGAATTGCACCAGGAACTTTTAAAGCAACCAAAACTACTGTTGCCATAATACCAATGAGAGCAGTTAGGGCTGCCCAGTTATTGAAACTGCTTAGTTCAGGAACAGCTCCCGCTAGATCAATCATGCCAGCGTTTCTGAAACCAATGTAAGCGATAAAAAGACCGATACCGCCACTAATTGCGTACTGTAAGTTTTTCGGAATGGCTAGAATTAAATACTTTCTAACTTTAGTGACTGATAAGACAATATTAATGATACCATTAATAAAAACCATTCCTAAAGCTTCTTGCCATGAAAAACCAAGAGTAAAACAAATCGTGTAAGTGAAGAAGGCATTTAATCCCATGCCTGGGGCCAAAGCATATGGAACGTTAGCAAAAAGTGCCATGAAAAGCGTTCCAAAGACAGTTGCAAAGATCGTCGCTAAAAATACAGCTTGAACAGGCATTCCGGTAGCGCCTAAGATTTGTGGGTTAACAAAGACAATGTAGACCATTGCCATGAAGGTTGTAAGCCCGGCTAACGCTTCCCGTTTGACGTTCGTTGCGTATTTTTCTAATTGAAAGAATTTTCGCATCCTTTTTCCCTTTCTATTAGATTATAAAAAAAGCGTGCAAATTTTACTTTGCCCGCCAAAAATAATCCTTAAAAAGGAATACCAATAGTCAAACGATTAGGTCGTTTGGTAGAAACTTAGGAACCAAATTATCCAAATTATATTGGCGCTGCTTTTATTTATATCTAACAAACCCATTATACTAATGATTGCTAAATTTGCAACTATTTTTTTTATTTAATTGTTGAAGTGAATGTTTTTGTCAAAGTTTTTCCATTATATTCAACTTTAACTTCGTAAACTAGTTTAGTACCGGCTACGGGACTGCCAAAAACACGGCCGTTTGCTTTCATGTATGTCGTGTCTTCTGGAGTGAAAGTAATCTTTGCAGTTGGGGCATTTTGTAAAAGCCATAGTTCAAACTCAACAAGTTTGATAAAGCGGTCCCAGCCGTTATAACCATCACTCTTATGATTACGCAGGCCATTAGGACAGTTCTTACCTGAGAAAGTATTGTGCATCTTAACACGGGTTGCATCAAGGTTATGTCTAAACAAAATATCAGCAACAAGCTTGGCATTCTTTTGCCAAGTGTCGATAATATCGCCATTTGTATTAACACACGTTTCGATGCCGATTGAATTATTGTTGCCACCACGACTAGCAATCTTTTTAAAACTTTTATTATAATAGCTAGTTCCTAAAAAGTAAAAGCCATCGACAATTTTCCAAGTTGGACCAAGATCAGAGAGATCGGCTTTTGTTGCCGCTCTTCCATTTACCCGTGGAGCATGAACGCTAGAAAGAATACCATTTAGTATGTATTTTTCTGCCAGTGGGTCAACATCAAATGTTGGCTGCTTATTAACAAAAGCTGGAACACCGGTACTTTCCCAGCCAAAGAGTGCGCTCGTTCCATCACCAGCGTGATAAGCAACGTTTGTCTCAGGAGCTGATTTTAATACCATTTCATCGCCAACAATATAGTGAATGGAAACCTGTGTACTATCATTTCTAAAGAACTTACCGTGGCCAATTGCTCCGGCTTTAATGTTTGCTGTATCGTGAACCGTAACAAACTCGACTCTGTCCATCGCACTTCCACAGTGAGTCGCCACCTGGGCATCAGTTAAAGCATATTCCGTGTTAATACTTAATTTCCCTGTTTGATAAAGATTAACGGAATGATATTTCTCTGTCCATGTGTTAGCGCCTTTATCATAAAGAAGACTAATTTTTTGTTTTGTTAAGGTTTCATTATGAAACTCAGTTAATTTATTCATAATGTAATCAATTTCTGATACTGGATCTTCAAACTTCTTTTTATACTTAAGTTCGAGAGTAAACTCATCGCCCTTATGAACAAGAAAATGATAATCAGAATCTAGAAGTTCATAGCCTTCGAGATTTTCAGCATATGTTTCACCATCAAGCTCAGTTTCTGTGAGAGCAAAGCGTTTCTCCGTTTTATAAAGTTTATATTCGTTCTCATGATAAACCATATGATTAACTGTAATATAAATATTGATTGGTTTAGGACTAGGACTAGGATCTTCATCCTTAGGTAGCACTTTAATCGTTACAAAACCAACCGCACTACCAGCCTCGAGACTAACCGCCGTCTCACCTTTCTTAAGACCCGTTACTACGCCATCTTCAACTTTAACAATTTTTGGATCTTGTGCTTTCCAAACAACAGTTTCTTTCGTGTTTTTAAGTTCATACTCAATTTTAACACTTTCACCCACTTTTAAAGTGTACTCTTCTTTGCTCAAAACAATTGCTGGATCTTTTTTACATCCAGCAAGGACAAACATTAACAAAACCAAAACAAAGCCTGTTAAAACTTTTCGCATCATCCCTCCTTAAAATATATTTATTAATTTCCATAAATTTAAAAAACTAATGACAAGCTGAATAAGAAACATAAAAAGCGCAATTGTAATTCCAATAGCACAAAGTCTTCTCGTTTTTCTTTGTTTAAGCTTGCCAAGACCAATAGCCCCAAAAATTAATCCAAGAAGCGGTAAGAAAAATGAAAAAACAATCGCTAGAATTCCATAAGAAGTACTTGATTCATTATCATCCGTACGGTTGAGCGTTGTTAAGTGCCCTACGGTATCATCAAAAACAAAATTACAGTTTGAACAAATTTTCGCTTCGTTTAGTAAAACTGTATTACATTTTGGACATGCTTTCATTTTTTAACTCCTTTAGATATTCTCGCAAAGTTTCTCAGTCTTTTAAACAGCCAATTGGAACAACAAAAACTTCATCATCTCTTTGGTATCCATAGTTAGTGCTCGTAATAAGCATTTTAAATTCTGAAAGTTTAGGATAGCCATTTTTCAAATCTTTCGTTATTTTTTCATGAAGTTTATTTAACTTTTCTGCTTCTTCTTCAATACCGTTTGGACCAAGAGTCGAACTGACAATTGCTGCTTTACCACTATCAAGTGTTAAAACAAAACTAATTTGTTCATCATTTTCTAAGTAAAAGATTTTGCCACCATAAATATTAGCATATACTTTTAAATCCCGTAAAACAAGCGATTTAAAAATCGTTTCGTAGTCACTAAGGTTTAGCCGTAAATAATCAGGAGTTTTGTGAAAAATTGCAGTAACAAGTGAAGGATCAACAAACATATATTTCTTTGTAGCTTTATTGTCCTTTTTACCCCACAAAGGAATCTCTTCAACAATATATAAATCTTCTAAAACTTTAATGTACTTATTGAGAAGGTCATTATTGAGTTTACCTTTCGAAAACGTAAAGCGCTCATAATCATAGCTTTCCAAAACTTTCTTCATAATTTCATGATCAACTACTTGATTCTCTTTAATAAGTTTAGGAGACGGAATATTTTTTAGGTAAGTTTCTACATAACGTATTTGCTTCGTCTTATCATTCTCGGCTAAACTTTCTGGCCACCCGCCACGACATGTAGCAAAAACAAGATCATCTAAACTAAGAGACGCTTCGCATCTTTTTTCTAAGCGATCAATGCCAGTGAAAAGTTCAATTAACGAAACACTTCCATTACTTTCAGCTGATTCATATAAACTCAAAGGATACATTTTAATCTCATAAAGCCAAGGTTTTTCTAGTTCTTCTTTACATGAACTTGTAACGATGTACTGACGTTTTAACTCTCTATTTTCTAAACTACTCCCAATAATTTCCCAAAGCTTTGATTTTTCTTGGCACTCGGCAATAAGTCTTGGTTTCGCTCCTTTTAATAAGAAATGTGGATTAAGTTCTTCGGTAATTCGGTTCTTTTCATCATCATCACTATATTTTAAAAGAATACTACTTTTCGCTTTTTCTAAAGCAACGATTGTTTTGCCGCTGCCCTTAACTCCTGTCAGTAAAACAGCACCATAGGTGTACGTCTTAATATCTAAGAGCTCGTCGATAATTCTTTGATAGTAAATATTTTCTTCCATTTTTCCCCTCTACAGTTTAATTATATATAGTAATCGAGAAAAAGTCAACATGAAACGGTTTCATTAAGTGCAATATATTACTATAAAATAAATATAAAAATGCCGACCTCCAGTCATTAGATTTATTAGTCTAACTTTTGAAGATCGGTAAATCGAACAATCAGCTAAGGATATCTCTACAATGCAAGTATATGAAAATATTTTTTAGTTTGAAGATAATTTTCTAAAAACTTATCTACATTGACAAGCTTAAAAATGAATATGCTATTTAATGAATTTCTTTTGCCTCATTTCATCGTAGACTTGATTAACAGCTTCAATGTAACAAATGAATGACGGATGGTCATAGTCATTTTTTACAAGATACATATTCTTTTTATTTAAATATACTTCTCTTACTTTGGTCCACAAATTATTATCTTTTAACCATTCAACTTTTTCTATTAACCCTTGAGAATTTCTGCCTTTATTCCAAATCCATTCATCAGTTTGTATTATTCCTGTTTTCTTATGGATTAATCTCTGCCATCCATTTTCATCCTCAGTTACAATACAAAGATCAATACTAAATAACGTTTTGTTGTTGGTTTTAAACCTTATCTGTTCAGTTGTTAAAGCCGATTTTGAATCTTGGCAATCCGCCAATCCTTTACGCTTTAGAACCTTATTGAATGATTTTCTAACATATTCTTTGATATTTTTACAATCATTAATATTAAACTTAATAGAATCTATAATACAAAGGTTATAATCTAAATCAATTGGTTTATTTGCATTTTGTGTAACTAAATTCCTTGCTCCGCTTCCAACTAAGTGTGCTTCAACTTCTAGTAATCCTTCATTATTAATCATTTGGACTAATTGATTGATAATTCCAGAACATAAATTATTCATTCTTTTTAAAAAATCTTTGTCTTCTACAAAGTGATACATAATATTATTTCCTTTCTTGTCCCAACTCGACCATTCAACAACATTATTCACTAAAAACGACAAAAAATCCATATTTATTATTGATGACGAATTATTTTATTAAATTGATATTTTTTTAAATTCTTTTCCTAAACATTTTGCAAAACTATATTTTTTATTATATTCTTCTATGGTAAGAAAACGTTCATTAGGTATTGATAAAAATGATTTTGATTTTAAACCCAATATGCTTTTTACTTCTTCTTTAGACTTTGTTACACAAATAATATCAAATCCGTAATCATTTATTAACTGACTAAAACTAATGCTTTGAGTGCTTCTAACCCCTCCATCACCTGACAAAAATTTAGTAACTTTTTTCTCTAAAAACTTTCCTAGTTTTGGGTTTTGTCCATATACTAAAAATAATAGGTTACTAGCGTTTTTCCAAATGGCTAAACATAAAAATACTTTATCGCTTTGAAAACATTTTGTTTTTTCTATAGTAGTATCATTAAAAGTCGCACCCCAAGTTGAAGCAGAAAAACTTGCAGATTTAACTTCTAAAAACACATCAACTTCTTTGTCTAACTTGCAGTCAAAACCATGCTTTTCAACATTAACCAAATTATACCCTAAATAATATCCTGCCATTGAATCTCTTAATTCATTAATGAAAGTGTCAGTATCGCCTTTTCCCCATTTTTCTTGAATAATTGCTACTTCTTCTAATATTTCATGACCTTCAATTAAAAATTCTCCATTTATTGGTTTGTATGTTCCTTTTTCTAACAAGCTACTCATAAATTCTATCCTTTACTATGTAATCAACATCTTTTTTAATATGTTTTAAATAAGTATCTATTCTTACTAACATCACATCACTAACTTTCGGAAGTGAGTATCCTAAGCCACTCATTATTTTAAATGAATCGGTTTCTTTATTAATTAATTCATCCAATTGAATAAGGATATATTTGTGTTTTCTTTTATCTTCATAATTTATTTCATATACAGCTTGTGCAGTTGTACCACTGCCTGCGTAAAAATCTAAAATAATAGCATCGTTGTGCTGAGAGCATCTAATTAAAAATTTAATTAACTCAACCGGCTTTGGAGTATCAAATAATCCATCTAAACCTAATTTTTTAAGATTATTAGTCCCTTGACGAGAATAAAAATCTAAAATTGAGGAAACGTTATTAGTTGCTTCTTCTAAATATTCAATAGCATATGGCCTTCCATTTTTGAAAACTAATCTATTTTGGTTATACAATGATAATATTTTTTCTTTGCTCGACCATCCTCTAGTTTTTAGTGGTTCCAAATGTAATCCGATTTCATCAATATCTAGTCTGCTTGGTTTTCCAGGAGTTGATAAATCTTTAGAAAAGTAAATTCTTCCATCATTAGAGATATTAGAATAATTCCTTATCCATGTTTGTCCTGTTTCGATAATGTATTTTTCTATCATTTTTTTTAACTCTTTTTCTGCTAATTTAAAATCAGAAGAATATATTGATTGTATTTTTTTAATGATTACTTTAATTTTTGAATTTTCAAAAGGATCGTTTAAACGATTAATAAAAAATTTTGGCAACTTCTTTTTGTTTTTGGCAAATGCAACCACGTATTCATGTATTATGTTAATATGTTTTGCATTACTTCTTTGTGCTTGTTTGGTAATAAATATTCCCACATAGTTTTCTTTTCCAAAAATTTTATAGCACGTATGCAGTAATGAGGATAATTCATTGTCATCAATACTCATAAAAATAATACCTTCGTCGCTCAAACACTTTCTCGCAATCTCTAGTCTCACAAAAATATCTTTTACCCACTCCTCGTTGTCATCATTGTATGAAAATATATTTTTTGTATTGTATGGAGGATCAATATAAATAAAGTTGATGTTGCCAAAAAATCTTGAAAATTCATAATGACACATGGTTTGATAATTATCGCCTATGTAAATAATATTTTTTTCTAAAATCATCGTCCAAAACCTACACCTATTGGGCTTTAAAAATTGAGAAAAAAGTGGTATAATCATAGTGGAAAATATTAAATATTTTAAAATATTATAAGGAATTTTTTATATTACGAAAGGTGTACTTTTTGAGACTTATTCTTGATAAGTCTATTTTTTTATTTAATATATACGTTGAGGAGGTCATAAGCATGAAATATGGCTATGTAAGAGTCAGTACTGCCCAGCAACATATAGATAGACAAATTGATTCGCTGTTAAAAATGGGATTAGATAAAAATTCAATTTATATTGATTGTGAATCAGGTAAAGATTTTAATAGGAAAAACTACAAAAAATTAATAAGAAAATTAAAGAAAGATGATCTATTAATAATAAAATCTATTGATAGATTGGGGAGAAATTACAACACGATAATTGAAGAGTGGAGATTAATTACAAAAAGTAAAGGAGCGAACATCGTGGTAATCGATATGCCACTTCTCGATACTAGAATTGATGGAAAAAATCTTGTCAGTAAATTGATTAGTGATATTGTTTTACAAGTGTTATCATTTGTTGCACAAAATGAAAGAGAAACTTTACATATTAGACAAGCAGAAGGCATTAAGGCTGCTAAAGCTAGAGGAGTAAAATTTGGCAGACCTAGAATTTCTTTACCTTTTAATTACAAAGTAGTCGCAAAACAATATTTAAATAAAGAAATCACAAATAAAAAAGCCTGCGACATACTCGGTATGACACGAGGCTCTTTCTTCAGATATTTGAAGGAAATGAATATAAATTCAACTAATAAAACAAAAACATAAAAAATTTAATACATGTATTAAAACCATTTCATCATAATGTATAAGTATGTGATTGGTTGATACAATTTCTTAACTCCTTACTATTTTCCATACCCCTGAATATTGTGTACACTAATTTTATTATCATTTTTTGTTTTTTCCAATTTCTTGATGTTGCTATTAGTTGTTTTATTTAATGAAAGTAGCTGTAAATTACATAATTTCTTAAGTTCTATCATTCTCTCTTTTTGTTGTAGCCCTTTAGTAAAAATAGCATTATAGCTTTCCATATTAGAAAGAACTAATAGTTCGTTAAGTAATGCGAAGTCTCTAATATTTCCTTTTAAACTAGGATTTCAATTTGACCATTTTTTAGCAGTTTTGCTAAAAATGACAAAATTTAACATATCAGCTTCACTTGCATATTTAAAAGATAATTTACTTTCTGTTAAATCTTGAGTTAAGCATTCTTCAATAGCGTCCGCATGGATTTTGTAGTTTATTTTTGATATTTCTCTATTTAAATTCCAGCTGAGAGACAATTTAGAACTCTGATCTAACTTTATTCTCTTATTTTATATATAATTTAAATTCAGAAGAAATCCACGAAGCAAATTCCATAGCGATATCGCTATGAGCATAAGTACCACCATATTTGCCAGATTTAGAGACTATACCGATTGCGTTAGTTGAATCAATCCATTTATTTGGGGTCATCGTAAGCCTGTTGAGACCGGCTTCGTTTCTAAACGTGTCGAATTCGACACGGTTAAAATTGGGATTATTTAGTGCTTCCCATAATCCGATAAATTCAAGCGTATTTCTATTGCGCATCCAGTTTTGAATAACAAATCGCGAATCATCATTATTTTTATATCTAGTTTTAATCAATTTCTAACGTTCAAAATAGTCAACTTTTTGGGTTCACCTCAGTGTAATTATTATATGAAGATATTCATCTTATTATTGATACAAATAAAAAGTTCTCGTACTACCGAGAACTATAATAAATTTTAAAAATGATCATTCAATAAAAACTCTTTGATCCCCATGATTGTAATTCCATCACCAGTTATCCAAGTATTAATATCATCTTTAACAATGATAATCTTTTTAAACGAGTCATCTATTTTTAAAAGTGGTCTTGTTTCTTGCTCCATCTTTTCGGAGTTCGGAATTGAATACACTGATTGAATGTAATATTTTTGCATGCCATCATTGCACACAAAATCAATTTCTAACTGTTTGTAATTTAATTTGTCATTTAGTCTTCGCCTATCAATCGCCATTCCAACATCAACCGAAAAGCCTCTTATAAGCAATTCATTATAAATAATATTTTCCATAATATGATTTTCCTCTTGTTGTCGAAAATCAAGTTTGGCATTTCTTAAACCAATATCTGTAAAATAGTATTTAGAAGGTGATGAAATATATTTTCTACCTTTCACATCAAATTTTTGCGCTTTTGAAATGACAAAAGCATCAAGAAGATATTTAATATATTCGCTTATAGTAAGATCAGTTGTTTTGTACCCCATCGACTTAAAAGTATCGGATATTTTTTTCGCGCTAGAAAATGATCCGATTGCTGACGCTAATATATTTACAAGCGTGTCTAGTACCTTCTCGTCTTTTAAATTATTACGCTCGACGATATCTTTTATATATGTATATTCAAACAAAGTTTTAAGATATGCCCTTTTTTCTTCATGGGTCTTCTTCGCTAGAATGAAAGGCAAGCCACCATAAGTGAAAAAGTTTTTCCAAGCATCGTTAAAACTTAATTCATTATCAGAATAATATTCTTTAAAAGACAAAGGATACACCCTTACTTCATCTCCGCGACCACGAAATTCGGTAATAATATCTGAAGAGAGAAATTTTGAATTTGACCCCGTTACATAAATATCTAGATTTTCAATTCTATTTAATCCATTAAGCATAGCCTCAAAGCCGTCGCACATTTGAACTTCATCGATAAATAAATAGTATGCTTTGTTATCAACAATCTTTTTTTCAACATATGCTCTTAATACTTTTTTATCCTTTAAACTTTCGTATTTATCATCATCAAGCGATATTTTAATAATATGATCGTTTGGGACGTTTTGTTCTAATAAATAATTATAAAACAAATTAAATAATAGAAAAGATTTTCCGCTTCTTCTGATTCCTGTAATGATTTTTATCGCTGAATTGTCTTTTCTTGCGATTAATTTATTTAAGTAAATGTCGCGCTTGATAATATGCATTATAATCTCCACTATGAATTTTGTGTAATATTACACTTTTCTCATATTCATTATATCATGAACAAAATAAAATGTCAATATGAAAAAAGTGTAATATTACACTTTTTTCATATTAAGAATTACATAAAAGTTTACCTTTTATCCATGTTATAACAATAATTATCTGAAACTATTTTTAAAATAAAAAGGGAAAGATTCAATTGATGCTTTTGCGTTTGTAAATCAAATGGATCCTTTTTCCCGCATTTTCTGCAAAAATTTCTCCTTTGGAATCATATTCTACAGTGAACCCCTCAGTTATATCAAACTTTTATGGCTCGCCTCAAAACTCTTTAATCCAAATCTCTAAACTATCTAGATTAAGTGAGAGGTTTTCTAACTCAATATATAATATTCCATTATCATCATACCAAGGCAGTATATTATCTTTAATTACAACAACCTTTTTGAATGAATCATTAATTTTTTAAACCCTTTTTTGTGGATATTTACATTTTTTGTCAATAATAAGATGAGGAAACACTATCGATTAGTCGTTTGTTTTATCTTGTAATACTTCAAGTATAAACAAAAAAGCTTAATGAAATAAAAAAAGGTCTGATAACTTGTATCAAACCTATACATTCACATATGTAAGATAATTAATTTTAAAACTAATAATGTTCTCATTTTTCAACTAAAAATCTATTATCATAGAAACCGCCAAAAAGTGCTTTCATGAAGAAAATACTTATCTATCATCTGCTTGTGAATAATACCATTAGGATCTCTAAAAAAAAAAATCAAATATGTGCCTAAATATTCTTCGCTACCAGATACTATTTTATTACTTCCCAATACCCTTTTTTTCTAAAACCAATTTTCTTTATAATCAAACCATCCATGTTCATCAGAAAAAGATAATATATTCTCAATAATATCAATATTATCACTCATAATCATTCCTCCTTTATATCATTTATAGTGTACCACAACTGCTTATAAAGTATACAATAAAGTATACAATAAAGTATACAATAAAGTATACAACGCACATTGATTTTTATAATCTATCATTTGTAAAATTTAATAACTTTTCCTATTAAAGAATCGTTGCATAAGCCCATTTTACGTATTATCTATAATTTCCCAATAGCCTTTAGTTAATCTAATTTTTCTGATAAAGCTATCTTCTTTTGATTTAGCAATTGTTCTTTAGATAAAACGGAAAGATTTATTAAGCATTTTAACTAATTTTTTCGCTGATAAATATGGATCATTTTTGATTAGTTTAATTAATGTTTTTTATCATCAGTTGATGTTCTATTTATGTGACCATTTAAAACATCATTTACGATACGACGTTTAAAAATAAATGTAAACCTTCCATGACAATAATATATTCTCTTTTCATTTCACTTTCTTTAAACTTTTTAAAACTCTTTTAAAGCCACTACCATAAGACTCAACATCATCGGATAAAAATATATTTAATTGTTAAAAAGGCTTTTCATGCTTTCACCAAAATGATAATTGTGAAAATAAGAAATGAAAAAAGACTGATATTTAGAAAAATCCTTATATCAATCTTATTGTCCTTTAATGGTGTCCTTGATGGGATTCGAACCCACGACCTTCGGCTTCGGAGACCGACACTCTAATCCAGCTGAGCTACAAGGACGTAAAGCATAGTTAATATACCACGAAACTTTGTTTTCTTCCATTATTTATTTAAAAAGCTAGAGAGCATTCTCTAGCTTTAAATCTCTAAAAATGGCGTCCCAAAGAGGATTTGAACCCCCGACCAATAGTTTAGGAAACTACTGCTCTATCCAGCTGAGCTATTGGGACAAAAGATTAAGGTATATAGTTTATATTTCTATATACCTTATGATTTAATTTCTTCAGCAGCTTCAAGAGTTGAAAAAGTTGCCTTGCATTTAGGGAAACGCGAGCACGCATAAAACTTTTGACCCTTAGAGCGCCCACGCTTGGAAATACGTTCAACAATCTCTCCTTCTTTACAGTAAGGACACTTAACGCCTGTTTTAACAGGATTAACGGTTAGTTTATCTTTTTTAATATACCGGCAGCTTGGATAACCGCTACAAGCCGTAAACTCACCAAAGCGTCCGATGCGGTTGACAAGCGGTTTACCACATTCTGGACACATCTCATCAAGAAGGATTGGGTAAACTTTTTCCATCTTCTCGTTAGCTATTGCTAAAAGTTTTACATATTCATCATAAAATGTCCGAAGAAGTTTAATCCAGTCAACCTCTCTCGAAGCAATAAGATCAAGGCGCTCCTCAAGTGAGGCAGTGAAAGGAATGTCAATGATTTTAAGAAAATACTGTTCTAAGGCATTAATTGTTTTCTTGCCTTGCTCAGTTGGTACAAACATATTATTTTCCATAATAACATAGTGACGGATCTTGAGCGTTTGGACAGTTGAAGCGTAAGTTGATGGTCTACCAATTCCTTCTTGTTCCATCGCTTTAATGAGCCGGGCTTCGGAATACCTAAGTGGTGGGTTCGTAAACTTTTGCTCCGCTTTTACCAAAGCATTTTTAATCGTATCACCAATTTTATATTCTGGTAAAGGATTATCGCTTGGCTCAAACTTTCCATAAACTTTCAAAAAGCCTGGGAACGTTTGTTCACTACCTGTGATTCCAAACTCATAGCCAGAGTTTGTAATCGTAACTTTTGTTTCCGTAAATTTTGCATTGCTCATAAGGGCAGCAAGGCTTCGCAAATATATAAATTCGTAAATCTTAAATTCGCTACTATCAAGATAAGGCTTGACTTTTTCCGGAGTATTTTTAAGACTCGTTGGCCGAATTGCCTCGTGAGCGTCCTGAATCTTTTGTTTCTTCTTCTCGGAGAGCTTATAACCTTTATAGTATTTAGCACCAAACTCATCATAAATGTAAGTTTTGGCTTCACTGATAAACTCTTGGCTAAGTCTTGGCGAATCGGTACGCATATACGTAATTAAGCCAACCCTTTCATTCCCTAGGTTGACGCCTTCATAAAGTTTCTGAGCAATCATCATAGTTTTCTTCGCTTGATAATTAAACCTTGTTGATGCTTCTTGTTGAAGTGTCGAAGTAATTAAAGGAATACGGGGAATCTTAAGCTTCTCAGTTTTTTGAACATCGCTTACTAAATAAACAGGACCTAAAGCTTTAGTAATATCACTGGCTTCACTTTCCGTTTTGACTTCGATTTTCGCCCCCTTATAACCAGTTAGCTCAGCTTTTTGGTGCTTCTTCTCCTTTGTGTATTCAATCCAGATTTTCCAGTACTCTTCACTGACAAAATTTTCGATTTCTTTTTCCTTATCGCAAATCATCTTAAGAGCAGCAGACTGAACGCGCCCAGCCGATTTCGAACCAATCTTTCTTTGCATGAGCTTTGAAAGTGAAAAACCAATAATCCGGTCAAGGATTCTTCGGGTCTCTTGGCTGTTTACAAGATCAAGATCAATCTTCCGAGCATAGTTAAAAGAATCGCTTACTGCATGACGTGTAACTTCGTTAAAGACGATTCGGTAATAAGTAGAATCGGTTAGTCCCATCGTTTCATATAAATGCCAGCTAATCGCCTCACCTTCGCGATCGGGATCGGTAGCTAAATAAACCATTTCGGCTTTTTTGGCTTTTTCTTTAAGATTTTTAACAAGCGTACGCTTATCAGGAAGAACCCGGTACTTTGGTGTAAAATCATTTTCAACATCGACACCATATCCATTAACTCCCGATAATGAAAGATCACGCACATGACCCATACTACTAACAACTTCGAAATCTTTTCCTAAATATTTTTGAATCGTCTCACTTTTAGCAGGCGATTCAACGACAACTAAATACTTCATTTTTTTCCTCGCTAGTATTATAAACAAAAAGTTAGTAAAAAGCAATAAAATTTTATGATGATAAAAAGCCAAGTTTCCTTGGCCTTTTAATTACTTATCTTTCTTAAAACAAAGATACCAATCGATGCATTCAAGATTGCCATCTTTTCCAAGTTTCCGATTTTTAGCATCAGCGTTTGTGTGCGGAGGAGGAAGCAAAACATCTTTTCCTGGTTCCCAGTTAGCAGGCGTAACAACACCTTCCTTATCCGTTTTTTGTAAAGCCGTAACAAGACGTAAAATCTCAGGGATGTTGCGCCCATTTGATGAAGGATAATATAGTATCGATCTAACGATTCCTTTATCGTCGATTACAAATACTGCTCTTACAGTTTGGTTAGCTGATGTTGCTTGAATCATTCCGTAAAGGTTAGCAACTTCCATTTTCAAATCTTCGATAATTGGAAAACCAATATTAACGTTCTTTTGTTCACCAATTTCATAGTTTTTAATAGCATCGACCCACGCAATATGTGAGAATAAACTATCAATTGATAAACCAATTAGCTGAACGTTTTTCTTCTCAAAGTCCTTGCGCATTCCTTCAAACGCCATGAACTCAGTTGTACATACAGGCGTGAAATCTGATGGATGAGAAAATAAAACGACCCATTTCTTTTCATAATCCTCAGGGAAGTTAACAGTTCCATGAGTAGTTACAGCTGTGAAGTGGGGAGCTTTCTCACCAATTAGTGGCATCTTGCCAAAATTTTTTTCTTCCATATTTTTACCTCTTTCTTTAATTACCTTGCTATTCTTACCTAATAGTTAGTTTTTTTCAAGTTTAATGCTTTCATTGTTTTAACTGGTTCAAAGCTTAATCGATGAATCTTACAAAAGCCGTGTTCAATAAGTTCATCTTGATGAGTTTTGGTTAAATAGCCTTTGTGCTTGGAAAAAGAAAACCCCGGGAAGAGCTTTTCTTGACGCTTCATATACCGGTCACGCATAACTTTCGCAACGATTGAGGCAGCAGCGATTGACACTGATTTTTGATCACCTTTGATGATTGATAAACTCGGGACTATTTCTTCGGAAAGCTTAACAGCATCAAGCAAAGCATAGTCAGCAAAGGAAAAACGGATAACTTCTCTGAAGCCTTTTAGCGTTGCCTTAAGAATATTAATTCTATCAATAGTTTCTTCACTAACAAAGCTCACACCAACAAATAAAGCCGTATCAAAGATCTTAGAAAATAATTCTTCCCGCTTCTTTTTGGAAAGTTTTTTACTGTCATTGATTCCCTTGGGAATCTTTTTCATGTCAAGAATAACCCCAGCAACAACTACCGGTCCTGCCACCGGACCACGCCCAGCTTCATCAAGACCAATAATCCTTTTATAGCCTTTCTTAATTAAGGTCTGTTCGAACTCTTTCAAGAAATAATTCTCCTAAATATCCTTTTTGGAAATCGTTGATGATTCGCTCATAGAGCCTTTCGTACTCGACTTGACCATTTTTCATAAGGCCAATACTCTTTCCAACTTCATTCAGAAAAGATAAGAAATCAAAATTCAAAAATCGGCGTTTGTAGCGATTTGTCAGTGCTACCGGATAATTGACCTCAAGGTACTCTAAAAGCCATAGGACAACAAGTTCTGTATCAATTTGGGTCTTTTTTATACCAAGACATAGAGCAATTTCAACAGCATAGACTTCGTTTGTGATTTTGGGAGGGAGAATCCCTGGCGTATCATATATTTGAAAACCAAAATTAGTTTTTACGGGGCTTATCGTTTTTGTTACCCCAGGTCTGTTTTCAACTTTTAAAACTTTCCGGCCTTTTAAAAAGTTAATGAATGTTGATTTACCAACGTTTGGAATACCAATAACAACCGCCTTAATTTCTGGCTTTAGCATGCCTTTGTTCTTTGCCTTAAGACGTTTTTCTTCCGTGATTTTTTTAAAAGCTTCTAAAAGCGGCTTTTCACCAAACCGCGTGACACTATCAAAGAGAACGTAGTCGTGTCCTGAAGTTTTTTGTTTAACCGTGAATTCGTGAGCCCGTTTCTTATCTGTAAGGCTAGCTTTCGTAAGAACCGTGATAATAGGAACCTCTTTAAAAATATCCAACAAAAAAGAGTTAGATGTTGCTTTGGGCGCTCTGCTATCGACAATCTCAATCACGAAGTCAACATCATTTTTGATTGCCTCGAGGGCTTTCATCGATTTGGCCATATGACCAGGAAACCACTGCATACACTAACTCCACTTTTTATCTAATTTTTCGAATTTAAAAAAACCCACTACTTTTTGGGTAACAACACCAACAATCTCGGAATATTTAAATGACCCAAGCTGAGTTGAATCAAAACTATGCGCCCGGTTATCTCCAAGTAAATAGTATTCACCATCTGGTACTGTAAAACCTTTTGGCTCAACGTAATACCTTCGGGAACCTAAAAACGGTTCATTAAGCTTATTACCATTAACGTAAATATCAAATCCCTTAAAATACAGTTTGTCTCCCGGAAGTCCAATAATCCGCTTAACCCAAAACTCACTTTGAAGAGGACGTGTATTTTTCTCGTTACGATATCTCGCAACTGAAGATGTTGGTACATTAACAACGACGATGTCGTTACGCTCGAGTTTCGACCGGTGGACAACAAATACCATATCACGATCACTTAGGTTTGGTTTCATCGAGCTTTGACTGACACGCGCTGGGAAAAAGAACACCGCAAAAATAAAAGTTACAAGAAAATAAATAATTGCGATGAAAAAGAAATTTTCAACAACCGTTTTCACCCATTTAGGGTGGTGCCGGTCTGTTGTTTCGAAACTTAAGGTTTTAGTTATCCTTGCGTATTCAACAGAATAAAGAATAACAAAAAACGTTGAAAGAATAATTCCTGCACCCGTAATATAATAAGAGAAAACCCGGTAAACCGAAACATTTGCAAGCGAAAAAATCAGAATTATAATAAAAAGTAGTTCTGTAACGACAGCTTGAAATAATGGTAAACGAAAAAATTTCATAGCCGGGAAATGATCTCTTCAAACTCTTGGGGTGAAACTAAAACTTCCCGAGCCCGGGAACCAAGGTTTTCAGATATTATTCCTAAATCTTCCATCGCTTGGATAATATTTTGCGCGCGGTTAAAGCCAATACCAAATGTCTTTTGAATTTTGTTCATCGATGCACTTCCTTGTTCCATGACAAATGAGGCAATCTGAACAAAAAGTTCATCGTTTGCTGCATCAAAAGCGATGCCAGAACTATTTCCAGTATTAATTGGCTCATTTAGTTCTTCTTCAGAGATTATGTAATCAGGTTCAGAATTTGCGGAAATAAATTCAGTTACGGCTCTAATTTCTTCGTTAGAAACGAAAGCTCCCTGAATTCTTGAAGTATCGCGAGAATCAAAATAAAGCATATCGCCCTGGCCAAGAAGCTTTTCAGCTCCGCCCTGATCAAGAATAATTGAAGAATCGACTTGACTGTTAACCATAAAAGCGATTCGGTTAGGGATGTTGCCTTTGATTGTACCCCGGATAACATCAACTGATGGGCGCTGAGTAGCCAGAATCAAATGGATACCAGCTGCTCGTCCTTTTTGGGCAATTCGCTGAACATAAAGTTCAACATCGTTACCAGTTGCCGTTGACATGAGATCCGCAAACTCATCAACGATAATTACGATATAAGGGAGATGCTCGCGGTTACGGTCACTTTTTGTCAGTTCATTATAATCAACAATATTTCGGGCCTTAACCGTTGCCATAATCTTATAGCGTTCATCCATTTCTTTTGATGCCCAGTTAAGAGCCTGGGTAGCTACTTTTGCATCGGTAATAACTGGTGTTGCAAGGTGGGGAATATCAGAATAGCTTGACAGCTCGATAAACTTCGGGTCAACAAGAATCATCTTAAGGTCATCCGGATGAGCACGATAAAGCATACTCATAATAAACGAGTTAATACAAACAGATTTACCAGAACCAGTTGTACCGGCAATTAAGCAGTGTGGCATCTTTGACACGTCAGGGAAAATATTTTCACCACCAATATCGGTACCTAAAACCACAGTAAGAGGGTTTTTGTTTTTACTAATTTTCGGATCTTTTAAAAGCTCGCCAAAGAAAACCAAATCCTTAACAGCATTTGGTACTTCGATGCCAACAGTTGATTTGCCAGGAATTGGCGCTTCGATACGAATGCTTTTAGCCCGAAGGTTTGCCATGATGTTGGAGTTAATCGCGGTAATCCGGTTCATCTTGACACCAGGGTCAAGCTGAATTTCATACTGGGTTACGGTTGGTCCAGGAGTGTAGTTAACAACACTTCCACCAATCCCAAACTCCACAAGTGTATTATTAATAATTTCTTTTTGTTTTAAAATTCCACCAATTAAATCATTTTGGTCAACAGGACGTCCTGAATGTAAAAGATCAAGCGGTGGAAAAACATAATGAGTACGTCTTTTTTTGCCAACACTGCGAACTGTTTTTGACTGTTCTTCATCGCGCGACTTATATTCCTTTTTCAAAGGAATCGTAACTTCTACAGGGTCTTTATCATAAATAGGTGTTGTTTCCTCAACATAAGTTTGACGTTCGGGTTTCTTTTGGGTAGAAAGGTACCGTGAATAATCAGGAGTTGGATCAAGAATAATCTTTCCTTCTTCATCATAGCCTGTAAAGTTTTCATCAAATGTGTCTTCTTTTGTTTTTGACTGTGTTTCCTTTACTGTATAATCAACATCATCATCAAGAAAACTCGAAGTAAATTCTTTAGGTTCAGAAGGACTATTAAAACCAAAATCGTCAGTTGCAGTTTTTGTGTCTTTCAAAAGATCATCAACTTCTTCAGTCACCTTCTCTTCAAGCGATTTTAAAGCAACATAATCAGGAATCGTTGTCGCATTACGACCCCTCACAACAGTTGTTTGCGAGTTTGATTTAATGACGCCTTCAAGTTCGCTGTTTGTTTTGCTGTATAAATCATCAGGATTAACTTTTACAAGATACTCGGAAAAATCATCCTTTTTAACGCGTTCATCTTCGTCGCGGAAAATGTCGTACTGCCGACCCTGATTACCATAACTTGTTCCATGGTAAGTAAACTGATCCTTGACATGCTTTCCATAAATTGGTGAAATAAAACCTGCGTTCTTTTTCTTCTGGTTTTTGGGTGCTTCTTCGTCGTCTTTTTTTATTTGGGGAATGTAAAAATTTTTCTTTGCCATTCTTTCTTTCCTTATTATTTTATTACCATTTATTATACACTATAAAAGAATTTTTAACAAATTTTTTTGAATTTTTTTCTTTAAAATTTTTAGTTTGTTTGGTATAGTTAGAGGATGAAACTAAAGAAACTACAGAACTATTTGATTGCTGTTGATCTTGATGGAACGCTTGTTGATAGTCATGGAAGAAACGATAAAAAAAGCTTTCGCCTCTTAAAAAAGCTAAGTAAAAATAACTACGTCGTTATTGCTACTGGAAGACCTTGGCGAATCAGCGAATCATTTTACCAGCTTTTGAAACTGGAAACACCAATCATCAACTACAACGGATCGCTTGTCCATAACCCAAGTAATCCTTTGTTTACAGAATATCACGAAGTCATTCCTAAGGAAGACATGATTAAGCTCACCGAAGCGTTTAATGATAGCATGACAATATTTTGTGAAATCAGAGATGATATTTACTTAAACAAAGAAGATCAAACAATAAATAAATATTTATATGCGATGCCAAATACGAAAGTAACTGTTGGTAAGTTTAAAGATACGTTAACGTGTAATCCTCATGGAGCAATCATTTTACTAAAATCGGGGTTTGAGAATAAACTAAAAGATTATATCAACAAAACATTTCCAAATACTTATGCTATTAGATTTTGGTGTAGTGATGGTGAACATGTTGTTTGTGAGTTTCACAAAAAGTGTGCCTCAAAACTTAATGCACTTTTGTACATCTCAAAGTACTATAATATTCCTTTTGATAAAACGATAGCAATCGGTGATGCGGAAAACGACCTCAAAATGATTGAAGGGGTCAAATATGGAGCACTTATGGGCAACTCTCACCCTAGTTTAACAACTAATGTTAAAAAAATATTGCCAATTGAAAAACATGGCGTTTACTATTTTCTTAAAAGCCTTAACAAAAAACTAATTTAAAACGGAGGTATGATGAGGTGAACCCAAAAAATTGGACATTTTTATAATAATTTAATTTGTCGTAAGACGGGACTGTTGTCTATATTCTAATGGACTCAGTCCTTTTAATTTGACTTTAATTCTGTCTTTGTTGTAGTACTTTATATATTTTATCATCGCCTGTTCTAAATCATGAAGTGATTTGAATTCATGTTCATGACCATAAAACATTTCGTTTTTCATAATTCCAAAGAAGTTTTTCATTAAAGAATTATCAAGGCAGTTTCCTTTTCTAGACATAGACTGGATAATGCCTTTATCCTTTAGAATCTTTTGATAATAGCACATTTGATATTGCCAACCTTGATCACTGTGAAATATTAAACCATTTAAGTTATTTTATTTATTAAAAGCTTTATCAAGCATATCTAAAATTTGATCAAAGTTTGGACTTTGAGAAATCGAATAAGAATCGTTTAAATAAAAATGAACAAGTTGCTCTTTAGCACAATTGTAAATAGACACATAATCAATATTTTTTTCTTCAATACCGTTGTTTTTTAAGATTTCTATTAGTTTTAATAAACTATCTTTCTTAGTTTCCATTTGTGTATCCTTTTGCTTGCGTATTAAACAGTTCAGAGTATTTTGCGCCAAGTTTAATCAATTCGATGTGGTTGCCCGACTCAATAATTTTTCCTTCTTCTATATAAATTATTTTATCGGCGTCCTTCGTTGTTGACAAACGATGGGAAATTAAAATTAAAATTTTATTTTGGGTGAAATTTTGTATAAGTTTATTTAATTTTTTTTCACTTATTGGATCTAGCATACTTGATGGCTCATCCATAATAAAGCAACTCCCGTTTTTATATAATAATCTTGACAAAGCAAGCTTTTGAATCTCACCACCAGACAAAATAAGCCCTTCCTTACTAAACATTTTGGTATATTGGCTGTTGATTTTTAATTCGCTTTGTTCTATTTTTTCGTATATTCCGGTTTTCTTAAGTGCGTCGATTATTTTATCTTTTTTGTATTCTGTTTCGCACGAAATTTGTTCTGCGATTGAAATAGAATATAATTGAAAATCTTGAAATATACTTGATATATGTTTTCTTAACTGTTTAACATCGTATTTTTTAATATTTATATTATTAATTAGTATTTCACCTTCCGATACATCGTAGAATCTCATCATAAGTTTAATTAATGTTGTTTTGCCGACGCCATTTAACCCCACAATAGCAAGTTTTTGACTTCTGAAAACTGAAAACGATACATCGTTAATAATTAGTTTTTCGCTGAACGGATATTTAAATGATACATTTTTAAATTCTATGCTTTCTATCTTATCAATGTTTAATGTTTTTTCTCCGCCTTCTTTTTCGATTATTGGTTTGTACTCCATTACTCTTCTAAAGTTTTTCACAAAAAGTGAGCTTTCTTTAAAATTAGAAACGTTTCTAGATACTTCAGAGACACTATTGTTAAATAAATTGAACGAACTCCACAATGCACCAACATCACCATAAGAAATTATCCTTTTAATTCCTTGATATGCAATGTAACCTAGTGGTATAAGATAATTAATGATAACTACCAAAAATGATTGAACAAAATTTTTAATGTTATTATCTTTTTTTATCCGCTTCTTTATGTTAATTTTTTCATGACAAGAATCAACATATTTATTTTCTATAATGTTCTTTAAACCGAAATATTGTTTTATGTCAAAAATAGTTTTTCGATCATAAAAAACACTTTTAAAATAATTAATTTTTCTTTCTGGTATTGCCAATTTATTTTGATTTAGATATTTTTTCTTAACAAATAAAATATCTAGGAAATAAAAAATAATGCTTGTGAAAACAGCGATTAGCAAGAGGAGTGGATCAATGTAAATTATTATCGAAAAAGAAATAATTATGCAAAGTATGTTATTTATAAATTGGAAAAATTGGTTGTATACAATCATTGCTCTATTATCAGCTTCTTTAACCGCTCGCATTAATTCGTTATTAAAAGCCGGATCATCGAAAACTTCAATATCCAAACTAGAGATTTTTTCCAGAAGCATAATATTTAATTTTTTAGATACTTTAATGCTTAGTATTTCGTTCTGGTAATTAAAAATAATAGACGCAAAAATTCTTGTTGTAAATTCAATTAAAGCAAACGCCGAAATATAAATAATAACATTGTAAAATTTTTCTTGCTTTTCTATTGAGTCAATAATGATTTTAAAAATAAAAACTCTTAAAAAAGTCGGAATTGTGTTATATAACACATATAAAATCCTAAACAAAAAATTTTTTTTGTCGGCTCCCCAAACTATTTTCAACATATAAAAACAATTTTTAATCATTTTATAACTCCTTAATTATTTTAATTAAATCATTATTCAAACTATTGTATGTAAGTAAAAATCCATTTGCTTTTTTGTTGATTTTAAAACATTGTAGTGAACCCCTAAAGTTGGACACCAACTGAGGGGGTTCACTACATGAAACCTCCGTTTTTCTATTTAAATAAACTGTCAAAAAAGTTGTTTAGCTCTGCTTGTAAATAATTAAAGTCTTCAGTAACATCACCGCTTGCCAAGGATAAAGTAAATTCTTTCGTTCCTTTTTGGGTAAGAATTTTTAGATACAAATACGGATTAACATCGAAAAGTTCAACATCAAACTTAACTTTACTGAAAACTGGGGAAATAGGTTTCCCTGTATAATCTTTATAATTTTGAGAAACTTCAAGTTTCAAAACCTCGAGCGTTTGTCCATAAAGATCTGGCAAAAACTCAAAATCAATTGTTAGATTATTATTATTTCTTGTAACTGTATAATTACAATCTTTCCGGTTATAAACAAACGAAGGCTTTGCTTCTTTTGTATTAACAAGTGTTACTTCTCCTTCCTCTCCAGCTTTGTTTAAAGGAACAAAGAAAAGATAGGGATAAAGTGCAGCTGATGATCTTGACAGCATAAAATAATAGTAGCCGTCAACATTTCTAAGAAGCGGAGTTATTTTCGTTTTTGTTTTTGGGTCTTTTGACTGTGAACCAAAAAGCATGAGCGTTTGCCCTGGGTCTTCCATCTTAATCCGGTAATACTTATCATTTCCTTTTATGTCCTCTGATACTTCTAAAGTTCCTTTATAAGTTTCGTAGTTGGGAGCTTGAAGAAAAGTAGGCGTACTTCCTTTTTCAAGAGGTCTTTGGGCTTTCGTTGACGAAAGGGAAGTGTGGCTTGGTAAACTAACAAGACGTGATAAACGGTTTTCCCGGTGAAGCCTCATAATATCGACAGAATTTTCGTGTTGAACAAGTGACCTATAAGAAAATAAAGCGAAGCCCTTGACCATTGGATAGTATTCATCGAGTGTGGCTATTTCTTTATAGAGTTCAAATTTATCACTTTTCCAGCCGTCTTCGCTGCCTTGCATAACACCCTTACGGTAGAGCCCAAGTCCACAATAGAGATGGGTTTTGCTGTTTTTACAAACATAGCTCCACCACCTGACAAGTTCACGATACTCAGTAATAGCATTACCAATTCCTTGATACATCTGAGGAATTACATAATCGATTAGTTCCTCATCAACCCATTTCTTAACGTTTGAATATAATGGATATGAATAGTGAGCATAGCCACCAGTTCTACTACCGTTAGTCAAAGCTACTCCGTTTCCATCATACTCAATTTTTCCATCGCCATTTCGCCAAACACCTGATGGGGAAATACCAAGCTGTACAAAACGCTTAAGTTCGCTATTTAATTCAAAGATGCGTTTCCGTAAATCAAAAATTAAAAGATCGACCTGCCGGCGCCTAAAATCAGCTAAATTTTCAGAAGGTAGTTTATACTCATCGTATGACTCCTTGTCATCTTCTGGATTCAACTTAATGTAGAAATAATCATCGAAGTGAATAGCATCGATGCCGTATTTTCGAATAATTTCTTCACAAACATCGATGATATGTTTTCTCACAACAGGTTTTGCTGGGTCAAGAATCGATGCCGTTTCTCCAGAAACTGTTGAAACTAAAATGTTTTCAGCACTGCTTGCAGGATTTAAAGGATAGTCCTTAAATTTTTTAGCAATCTCTTCTTTGCTTGTTGGTGTGTTCACCGAATAAATCCGATAAGGATTGAGCCAAGCATGAAACTCGATGCCATTTTTATGGCACTCTTCGATGAACCACGGAAGATAAGCCATATCAGTACCTTTTGTGTAAGTGCTAACTGGAGCTAAGCTACTTTCATACAAACTGTCATTAAGAATCCGCAAATGAAAATACACAACATTCAAATGATTGCGTTTCATAACTTCAATAACTTCAGTTAATCTATTTTTAATTACGCTGAGGTCTCCACGCAAAGAGATATCACCAACGTGTGGCGTTAGCCAAACACCCCGATGTTCCTCACTATGGTTTACTATTTCTAAATCACTAGTGTCAGTTGGCCAAGATGGTGGCGGCGTTAAACCGGCATGAGATTTCGCAAAAATCTGTTGATTAAAAAAGCCGAGTGTTAGTATAAATATTAACAGTACAAATATCCATATTCGTTTAAATAATTTCATTATTTACCTCTTTAAGTTTATTTTTAATATCTTGGTAGTTAAAACCTTTCCGCTGATATTTCTGAATAATTTTCGTTTGTGAAAGTTTTTGTAAGTCTTTCACTATCCCTTTTCTAAGTTCTTCTAAACTTTCATCTACCAAAGAAAGATTATTAATAAGCTCTTCGGCCTCACCCATTAAAAAACCATTTTCTAGAGAAAGCCCTAACAGCTTCCTTTTCTGAATGGCTAAGGGATAACTTTTATACCGATAACGGTTTTTATTTAGAAAAGCCACTAGTTCTTCTTTGAAACTTAAGCTATCAACGCTTATAACTTTTTCAGGATCTACTCCTTTTTCTTTAAGTTTACGCTTAATAAAAAGCGGTCCTTTATTTTTGTTCTTTAAATAAATAATATAATCTTTAAAATACTCTTCATCATTTATAAGATTAAGTTCTTTAAGTTTTGTAATAATTTCTTCGTTCTCTAAATCTGAAAAATAAAGTTTATCTCTAATCTCTTTTTCTGATTTCCGTTTTTTGATGAGGGTATTAACTAAACGAAGATAACTTTTACTTAAAATATTTTCCGCTTTTAACTTTGAAAACTCGGTTTCAGTTAGTTCGTGATTTTGAAAAAGCTTATAAGAAATAACAAGCTCTTCAGTTATTTTAATGGTTTCACCAAAAACGGTGAGTTCGTATCCTTTACTACTTGTCTTTTTTAAGTTTGTTACGGATCTTTTTTCCATAAGTAAATCCTTCGCCACTTACTTCGCTTGTTCTTGTGACATAATAAAAAACATCAGGATCAATTAATTCAAGAAGCTGCTTAAGTTTGTAGAAATCACTAGAGTTAAGCACACAAACAAGCATCTTTTTATGGCTGCTACTAAATCCTCCTTGAACATCAAATTCCGTTACCCCGCGATTTAAATTTTCCAGAATTGCTTTTTTGATTTGCTCTGGCTTATCACTAACGATGTGAACGGTTCTACTAGAAAAACCAGAGAACACAATTGCATCCGTAATAAATCCTGATACGAGAATATAGAAAATACCATAGAGTAAGTTGATGAAATTTCGAAAAACAGCTAAGGAAATGAGAAGAACAAAACCATCAACAAAAATTAAAGAAAGTGAATAGGGAATGGCAAGTTTCTCGTATAAAATCTTTTGCGGGATCTCGCTTCCTCCGGTTGAACCTCCATACCTTAAGGTAATACCAAGGCCAAACCCCGTTAAACATGCTCCAAACACCACACCAATAAACATGTGTTCTTTGTGAAGGTTTTGAAATAAATCAGGCAAAGCATTATTAATAACTTTATATAACAGTGCAAACAAAGCAATAACTATTGGATACATAATTGATCCATAAAAAGTCTTATTAAAAAAGTCTCTGCCAATAACAATCCAACCAATAATTAAAAGCACGACGTTAAGCGAAAGAATGAGGATATAGGAATCCATGTTCGTTAGTTTACTAAAAGTTATAGCAAGTCCACCAACACCTCCCGTTACAAGATCGATTGGATCAAGAAAAAAAGCAAACGAAAAAGATGTACAAATAACACCAAGCGTAATAAAAACATATTCTAAAATAACATGCTTTTTTTGTGCTTTATCTTTCTTTGCTTTTTTTACTTCTGTCATTTTAACCTCTATTATATTCGCTTTTTAAAAAGCTATCGATGAAACCTGTAATTTCTCCATCCATGACTTTCACAACATTTGTTTCTTCATACTGCGTCCGTAAATCTTTGATTAAACTATACGGATGAAAAACATAACTTCTGATTTGACTACCAAACGATGTTTCGTTTTTTGTGCCACCAATTTCATTAATTTTCTTAAGTTGCGCTTCTTCTTCAAGTTTTAAAAGTTTCATCTTTAAGACTTGAAAAGCCCGCTCACGGTTTTGAATTTGACTACGTTCGCTTTGACAAGTAACAACAATTCCTGTTGGAATATGGGTTATTCTAATCGCTGATTCGGTTTTATTGATGTGTTGACCTCCAGCACCACTAGAACGGTAGGTGTCAACACGTACATCTTTATCGCTGATAACAATGTCAATATCACCTTCAATGTCAGGAACGACATAGACAGAAGCAAACGATGTATGACGCCTTTTATTGGCATCGAATGGTGATATACGCACGAGTCTGTGAACCCCCGTTTCGCCTTTTAAAAAGCCATAAGCATTCGTTCCTTCAATAAGAAACGACACGCTTTTAATTCCTGCTTCTTCGCCATCAAGTAAATCAAGAACCGTCAGTTTAAAGCCATATTTACTTGCGTAGCCTTTATACATCCGAAAAAGCATATCCGCCCAGTCCTGAGCTTCGGTACCGCCAGCACCCGAATGAATTTCCACGATTGCGTTTTCTTGATCATACTGTTTACTTAATAAAACTTCAAGTTCCAAACTATGGATCTCTTTCGTAAGCCTTATAATCTCCGTTTCAAGTTCATGAAAAAAACTATTATCTTCCTTTAAAAGCTCAAACATCACTTTAACGTCAGTTAGCTCTTTACTTGCTTTATCAAGGCGCCCAAGTGTTCCTTTAATATACTTAATTTCCTTGACAAGTTTTTTATCAGGATTTAACCAAAAATCAGGATTACTAATAGTTTCTTCTTTTTCCTTAATAAAAATGGTTTTCTCTTTGTAGTGATAAGCCTCTTTTAAATCAGCAATCGTTTTTAAAAGCTTACTAAAAGTGTCTTTTAATTCATACAGTTCCATATTTTACTGTCCACAGCAATTTTTATATTTCTTGCCACTACCACAAGGACAAGGGCTATTACGACCAACCTTTTCTTCTTTTCTAACGACCGGCTTTTTCTTAACTGGCGCCTCGCCACTTGAGGCAACCGGATCTTTGACAACTGCTTCACGTTCAAGATTTTCCCGAATTTGCGCGCGGTTAATATATTTAAAAATATCTTCATTAATACTGTTAATCATCGTTTGAAATTTCTCAAAACCAATTTCTTGATATTCGCGCAAAGGGTCAACTTGAGCATATGATTGTAGTTGAACAGCTTGACGTAGTTCACTCATCGCATCGATATGCTCCATCCAGTATTCATCAACAACCCTTAGTAAAATTACTTTTAAGAATTCTTGAATCATTTCTTGTCCAAACTGCTTTTCTTTTTCGGTAATTAGTTCAAGAGCTTTATCATATAAGAAATCTTCAAGCTTATTTTCAGGTAAACTTAAGAATGCTTCTTTATTCAAATAGTTCAATGGATAATAAATACCGTTAAGTGTTTTATATACTTTTTCTTGATATGTTTCTTCTTCGCCTTTCAAAGGATGCGAAACTTTCACTAAAAGATCACTAATCGTATCTTTAAACATCGAGTAAACAACTGGCTTAATGTCTTCTAAGAATAGCACTTGATCACGTTCCTTATAAATGATCTCCCGCTGAATTCTTAAAACCTCATCGTACTGTAAAACGCCTTTCCGGGCATCGTAGTTACTAGCTTCAACTTTCCTTTGAGCTGATTCGACAAGTCGAGAAAAAACTCTAAACTCAATTGGCTCTTCTTCATTTCCTTTGGAAGCTCCCGTAATATTTTGAACAAGGCGAATAAAAGACTCGCTACCAAAACGTTTAATTAAATCGTCTTCAACTGATAAATAGAATCTTGTATAACCAGGATCGCCTTGCCGACCTGACCGGCCCCGAAGCTGATTGTCAATTCGGCGGGCCTCATGACGCTCGGTACCAATGACTGCTAACCCACCAAGTTCCACAACACCTTCTCCAAGTTTAATATCAGTACCACGTCCAGCCATGTTAGTGGCAATTGTTACCGCAAATTTCTCACCCGCATGGGCAACAATCTCCGCTTCTCGCTCGTGTTGTTTAGCATTTAAAACTTCGTGCTTTATTCCCCGTTTTTTAAGAAGTGAAGACAAATGCTCGCTCGTTTCAATCGAAATCGTACCAATCAAAACTGGTTGACCTTTACGGTGTCTTTCAGCAATATCGTTAGCTATCGCTTCGTATTTACCGTGGGCTGTACCATAAAGCATATCATTAGCATCGACTCTGATTACTGGTTTGTTAGTCGGAATAACCACAACATACATATTATAGATTTGCCGGAATTCTTCTTCTTCAGTTTTCGCAGTTCCTGTCATTCCTGACAGTTTCTTATACATCCGGAAGAAATTCTGGAAAGTAATTGTCGCAACTGTTTGTGTTTCTTTCTGAACTTCAACATGTTCCTTGGCTTCAAGCGCCTGATGTAAACCTTCACTATATTGCCGTCCAAACATTAAACGCCCTGTAAAAGCATCGACGATGACAACAGCTCCTTCGTGAACAACATAATCAACATCACGTTCCATAATATAATTAGCCCGCAAAGCATTATTAATATGGTGAAGTAAATTAACGTTTGTAAGGTCATAGAGATTATCAACATTAAAGAACACTTCAGCTTTTTGCATTCCCGTTTCGGTAAGTGCAATGTGTTTAAGTTTTAAGTCAATATCATAATCATCTTCTTTTAAGCGCTTCGCAAACATATCAGCTTGTCCATAAAGGTTAGCAGTGTTTTTAGCACCACCAGAAATAATTAAAGGTGTCCGCGCTTCATCGATTAATATTGAGTCAACCTCATCGACGATTGCATAATTAAGTTTTCTTTGAACCATCTGTTCTTTATAAAGGGCCATGTGATCCCGTAAATAATCAAAACCAAGTTCGTTATTAGTTGAATACAAAATATCACAGTTATAAGCTGCTCGTTTCTGATCGGAATCAAGTTCTCGTAAGTTCTCGCCAACTGTTAGCCCAAGCCAACGGAAAAGATTACCAATCTCACCATTAGCTTCCCGCCCTACTAAATACTCGTTAACCGTAACAATATGAACACCATCACCTGTTAAGGCATTGAGGTAAGCTGGCATTACCGAAGTCAAGGTTTTACCTTCACCAGTCTTCATCTCGGCAACATTACCACCATGAAGAACAATTGCACCGACAATCTGAACAAAAAACGGTGTCATCTTTAAAACCCGTGTTGATGCCTCACGAACATTAGCATAAGCCTCAACAAGCAAACTATCAAGCGATTCTCCATTTTGATAACGCTTTTTAAGCTCAACTGTCTTATTTTTTAGTTCCTCATCGGTCTTCTTTTTATATTCATCCTGTAAGCTATCAACTTTTAAAGCGATTTTATAACAACGCTTATATTCTTTATATCCTGTATCAAATAATTTTCTAAAAAATCCCATATTTCCTCTTTCTAAAATTTCTTTATATTATACATTATTTTTATCCTTTTTTCAAGCCTTGTAGATAAAAAAGCTGCCTACCTGTGATTATCGTGAGAAAATGTCTCATCTATTATCACGAGACTTTGTCCCGAAATTTAAAAGAAAATGA
>CAUTZD010000005.1:0-63250 GCA_963542825.1 uncultured Acholeplasmataceae bacterium
AATTGGAGCTTATAATTGATGTTTTTTTAAGACAAAGTCACGTGTTAATCACAGAGAAAGGATAAAAAAAGATGGAAGAGTGTGGTTATCACAGAGAAAGGATAAAAAAAGATGGAAGAGAGAAAAAAGAAACAGTAAAATACTCGATTGGCCTTGATTTAGGAACTGCTTCGATTGGCTGGGCGGTTGTTGATGATAATGATAAACTCATTCGAAAATCGGGGAAAAATCTTTGGGGAGTTAGGCTTTTTGATGAAGCGAAGTCAGCTAAGAAAAGAAGAATGTTTCGTAGACAACGGCGAACAATCAACAAGAGAAGCTGGCGAATCCACCTTTTAAAACAAGAACTTAAAGATTATGTTTTAAAAGAAGACAAAGATTTCTTCAAAAAACTAAAGGAAAGTCAAAAACGCCCAAGTGAACGAAACAATGGTGATAAATATTTTCTCTTTAATGAAGATAATTATGATGATAAAAAATACTACAAAGAGTTTCCAACAATTTATCATTTAAGGGAAGCTTTAAAAAACAAAGAAAAAGTTAAAGATTTAGTCAACCGTGGCATTTATTATAGGCTCCTTTATCTAGCATTAAGTGATATTTTAAAGTGTCGTGGTAATTTCTTAACACAAGGAGAAATTAGTGATGTTAATAAAAGTAAAGAAGAAATTATAAAAATGGTTTCTGATTTTTTTGATGATTATGATATAGATTTTAAAATAGAACTAGAAGATGCTATTAAATGGGTTGAAAACGAACTTGGTGTTAAAGACCATGAATTCAAAACAAACCCCAGTACTAAAGATATCATCAAAAGTACTAAAGATATCATCAAAGCTTTTCGTGGCAAAAAATTTAATTTAAATAGTTTCTTTCAAAGTGGTAAGGATGAAAAACTTGAAAAGCTAGAAATTAGTTTTTCAGATGAAGAGTGGGAAGAAACGGAAGGTCTTGATTCTGAAAAACTTAACTTAGCCGAAAGGCTCAAGGAAGTTCATGATGCCATTAAACTTTTTAAACTCTTAAAAAATCATTCATCTTTTTCTGATGCTAAAATTGCTCAGTATAATAAGCATAAAGAAGATTTAAAAGAATTAAAAGATGCCTTTAAACAGTTAGGTAGTAAAGAATACAACGCTTTCTTCAAAAACAAAATTAAAGAAGAACCAAAAAACAACGATGATGAAGAAACATCTAACGAAAAGAGTAAAGAAAAACCTACCTACTCTAGTTATGTAGGGGTTGGATCAAAAAAGAAAACAACTAAAGAAGACCTAGTTAAAGAAATAATTAAACTTTTTAGTGGCAAAAAAGACCCACTTTTCTCAGTAAAAGGTTATAACAAGGAAACAAAAGATTTTAAAGATGATTTTTTACCAATACCTAATGGTAAGGATAATTCGATCATCCCTTATCAGCTCCACAAAGACGAAGCTAATGATATTTTAAAGAATGCTACAATTAGTGAGACTAATAAAGAACATATTATTAAGCTTATTGAATTTAAAGTCCCTTATTATGTAGGACCGCTAGGAAAAGCTGACACTAAAAATCAAAATTATTGGCTTGATAAAAAAGAAGGTAAAAATGATATTAAAATTACACCTTATAATTTTGATGAGGTTATTGACAATGAGAAAACGGCAGCAACATTCATCGAAAGAATGGTAAGAAACTGTACTTATCTTCATGAAGAGCCATCAATGCGCAAAGATACAATTCTCTATCAGACATATGTTTTTTATAATACAGTAAATAAAATTAAGATCAATGATGTTTTTTTAGAACCAAAACAGAAAGAGAAACTATTTGAAATTTTAATATCTGGAAATAAAATCACTAAAAATTTGATTAAGAAAAGACATTCTGAATTGGAAATTGGTGAGGATCCTAATATTACCGGAATTCCTGACGATGATAAAACACCGCTCAACATATCTTTAAAAGCAGTTAAAAATTTTCGAGACATTTTTCCTTCGCAAGAAAATGATAAGTTATACCAAAACTTCTACGATGCCGTTGTTGAAGAGCTGTCACTTTTTAATAAAGATAATATCGAACTAAGAGAGAAAAGACTGGAATCTTTACTTAAAAATAATTCAACAATTACCTTAAACGAAGATCAAAAAGAAAAGTTGGTTAAAATTGGCAAATCAGATACTGGCAACCTTTCTTTTAAATTTCTAAACGGAATTAAACTGTTCTACGATGACGCAATTTCTAATGGTGAAACGGTCATCGAAATTCTCAAAAAGAGTAATTTGAATCTCATGGAAATTCTCTATTATAACTCAAAATCTGATAACATTCCTATAAACTTACAGATTATAGAAAGAGAAAATAATGAAGGAATAAGTGCTGGTTTACAAGATTCCAACGAGCTAAATGAATATCTTAAAAAACGGTATGTTCCAACAATTGTTCGTCGAGGAATCATTCAGGCTAACCTTGTTGTTAAGGAAATTGTTAAAATTATGGGTTGTAATCCAGAGCGCATCGCCATCGAATTCACTCGAGAAAATAATCCAAAAAATAAAGGAAAAGAAACAACTTCAAGGTTAAGAGAAATTCAAAAGCTTTATGGAAAAATCAAAGAAGAACTACCTTTTAAGATTAGATTTTCTGATGAGAAAAAGGATAATACATTTGAAATTGATGGCAAAAATGAAATTGGTTGGAAAAAATATGAAGATGAACGATTAAGACAGAAGAAGGTTTTCTTATATCTCCTTCAAAAAGGTAAGGATTTATATACTGGAAAATCAATTGACTTTAATGATATCATAAATGATAATCATAAATACGATATTGATCACATTTGGCCACAATCAAAAATAAAGGATGACAGCCTTCGAAATAATTTAGTTTTAACAAAGAAGACAGTTAACGAAGAAAAAACAAACATTTATCCACTACCTCAAGGATTTCGTCAAGAAAATCTTTGGCGCGAACTTCGTAAAGATGGCTTCATGAACGAAGAAAAATTTAACCGTTTAACGCGCAAAGAAGGGTTAAAATATAGTGAACTGAAAGATTTTGAAAACCGTCAAAAAACAACTCTTGACTGGACTAATAAAGAAGCAGCAAGAGTTTTGTGGAATAATTATAGTTCTAACAAAGAATCAACTAATAAGACTGAGCATCAGTTAATTAACGAATTCATTATTTTTTCTAAATCACACCATGTAAGCCATTTTCGAAATATCGATTTTAATAATTTACAGAATGAGAATAATGAGGAAGCAAAAGAAAAAGAACCGTTAAAATTTATTAAATTCCGTGAAATGAATAATTTCCATCATGCTCATGATGCATATTTAAATATTGTCATCGGAAGACTCATTAAAGACAAGTTTGGTATGCGACATATAAAAGTTGGGGAAAGCCTTAACTATGAAAATCTAATTGAAAAAGATTTAAAAAAGAATATTAATTATTTCAAGAAGATTTTTGATTACAAAGACATTCTCGTAACTAAGAAAACTCATATTGATAATTTAGGAGAATTCTGGGATCAGATGTTAGTTAAGGGAAAAGAAGGACTAATCCCTAAGAAGAAAGAGTTTAAAAATACCAAAAAGTATGGTGGATATAATAGTGCAAAAACAGCTTTCTTTACTGTTATTGAGTCAAAAGAGAAAAATAAATCACTAGTCCCAAAGGAAATGAAAATCATTCCAGTACAAACTTATAAATGTTCGTATTTCTATGACTACGACAAAGAAACAGAAAAACACAAATTTAATCTAGAAAAGTTTAGTAAATATATCGAGAAAGAACACGATGGGTTTAAAATAACTAAAGAACTTAAGAAGAATCCAATCATCAAAATAGGTGAAAAAGTTATGTTAAATGGAATGCCTTTAAAAATAGTTGGAAAATTTGCTGATAATATTATTTATCATAACGCAACAGAGTTTGTTTTTTCTAAACAAGCACAGTTATATCTAAGAAAATTAGTAAAACTTGATAAGGAAATTCAAAAAAAACCTGACAGGGAAAAACTATTGAGAAAATCCATAAAAGACGGTATTTCTTTGGAAGAAAAAAATAATTGTAAAGTATATGAAGAAATCCGCTCCAAAGCTTTAAAATTTACTGATGAGAATAAGTTTGCTGGAAAGTGGAGTTCAAAGTTGAAAGATGTTTCCGAATTTGCATCTAAAAAATACATCGAACAAATTGAAATTTTGGAAACAATTTTAACACGTCTCATCAAGGCTAATGCTAGTAATCAAGGAAAATTATTTAAAACTCTATATGTTGATTTTTCAAAATCATCAACTATAATAAAAAAGTTTAAATCTCAATACAATTTCTCATTAGTTCGTGAATCTGTAACGGGCTTCTATACAAAAAGAATAGATATCAATGTTTCGAACG
Source organism: uncultured Acholeplasmataceae bacterium (assembly GCA_963542825.1). GTDB lineage: Bacteria > Bacillota_I > Bacilli_A > ML615J-28 > CAG-698 > CAUTZD01. The sequence continues at coordinate 4,384 of CAUTZD010000005.1, forward strand.
ATCAGAATTAAAAACGCCTCGAAGATTCAGTATATTCAAGGGTATATAGTAATTTACGATGGTGAGGAAGAACGTAAAGTTTTTCTAGAAGAAGTTTCTGTTGTTTTGATTGAATCAACAAGAACTATAATTACTATTCCATTTTTAGTCCAGTGTGTTAAAAATAATGTTTTGGTGATAGTTTGTGATGAAACTCATAACCCAACCGGAACTTTTCTTGGACTTAATAAAAACTATAAATCTTCAGGCAATCTGTTTTTACAGATTGCCTGGGATAAGTCTCGGGCTTCTGAACTTTGGAAACATATCGTTCAGTTAAAGATTTTTATGCAGAAACGTGTTTTAGAGATTTTTGGTAAAGAAAAACAGGAACTATTAGACTTCTATATGAAAAGTGTTGAACCTGGTGATCCGACAAACCGCGAAGGGCTAGCTGCCAAAGTGTACTTCTCAGCACTTTTTGGAAATGGTTTCAGCAGAGGAGAAGAAACAGCTATTAATAACTATCTAGATTATGGTTATTCAATTATTCTCAGCTGTTTTAACCGTGAGATTGTGGCATATGGATATTTAACTCAGTTAGGAATATTTCATATCGGACAAACAAATCCGTTTAACCTTTCGTCTGATTTTATGGAACCGTTTCGCCCCGTTATTGATCTCATTATCTTTCTTAATTTAAAAGACAATGAGATGCTCAAACATTTACGTAAAGTTTTTAGTAGAAGAATTTGGTACAATGGCGATAGAAGATACTTAGACGATGCTATTCGTAATTACACAATTGATTGCATAAGATATTTAAATAACGAAACAAATACAATTCCAGGAATTGATTTTTTGGAGTTTAGTGAATATGAGGGTTAGAGCTATGCGAATAATTATTATGTTTGATATGCCGTCAGTTAATAAAAAAGATTTAAGATCGTATAACAGGTGGCACCGCTTTTTAGTTAACACAGGGTTTGTGATGATGACAGAGTCTGTGTATTCGCGTCTTGTAATTAACAAGTCAGTTTCAACTTCTGTTAAAAAGCTAATTTACAAAAATTTACCAAAAGATGGAATTATACAGCTTCTCGAAATCACGGAAAAACAGTACGCTGAAATTGAATACTGTCTTGGCGAATCTAAATCAAACGTTGTAAATACAATAGAAAGGTATGTTGAAATATGATTCTTAACTGTAAATACTGGAATAAACCTCTCGATGTCTTTGGAGAAAAAGCTTATGTTTTAGTGTTTCGTGACACTGATGAACTATTTAAATTCCAAAAAACACTAGAGCTTGAACTTGAAGAGGGACTTGGTGAAATAACTTTATTTGACGGTGTAAGAGCGGTTAATTTAGAAAAAAGCGTTCTCTTTTTACCTATGCCATTACTGCTTGATTTTAATAGTAAGAAAGCTATAACTTTTCTTCACAAGCGAATAACTGAAGAAGTAAATAAACAAGATTTGATTTTCGAATTCGAAGAACTGAAAGAAAAATTAAAAGACTGGCTTATAAAGGTTCGTAAAAGTACTTTTATTGATTATTCAATTAAAGACGAAATAGAACTATCTGGTGTTTTAAGTTTGTATGGTGTCAAATATCACGAACGTGATGATTCAGCAATTATTACTTTAACAAAGTACTTAGATTTGATGAATAGTTTAATCAAACCAAAGGTTGTTTTTATTTCTTTTAGCTTCTATTTGTTTAGTACAAAAGAAATGGAAGAATTTATCATTCATTTTCGGATGCTTGGTATTATCATCATCTTCATTGAAAAAGAAAAGCCAAAAGATCCACTTGATTGTTCGGTAGAATATATCGAAAATGGTTTCTTTTTAGGTAAAGAAGAAGTATAATGATTGTGTGCTAGAGCATGAAATTATGCCCTAAACCTTATGACTTTGAGGTTTGAGAGTTGTGTAATTTCTTCTATATGCTCTACCATGAAAAAGGAAGAGAAAAAGAAACGATAGTTTGAGAGTTGTGTAATTTCTTCTATATGCTCTACGCCAAGCCGCTTCAAGGTTGGTTATGGTAGGTTTGAGAGTTGTGTAATTTCTTCTATATGCTCTACGTTTGAAAGTTGCAAACATTTGGCAATGAGGTTTGAGAGTTGTGTAATTTCTTCTATATGCTCTACAACATTAAGGACTTCAACAAAGCTCATCCTGTTTGAGAGTTGTGTAATTTCTTCTATATGCTCTACATAAGAATACGGTAAATGCTTATGATTTGTGTTTGAGAGTTGTGTAATTTCTTCTATATGCTCTACTAGCAATTATTCATAATTAACAGATTAAGAAACCTTTGAACCTTCAAGGTCGCAAAAAGCTACCTTGAACAAAATATAGGCAGAGGAAGTAATATAAATCACAATCATTATGTTTTCGCTGGACAGATGATATAATGGCGGTTCTAAATGGAGAACTACTATAAAGCTAGGTATGCCATTATAGATTGTAATACTAAATTTCAACGAATTTACCATTGCAGAGCATAATCAAAAGATGTAGGTCAAAGAATCACAAGCATAACTGAAGTAATCGATTAGACGATTTATACGGATGCTATTAAAATCTTTTGAAAAATCAAATTTTAAAGTTAAGAGAGAAATGACAAACGATTAAAAAATCATTATATAAAGTATTTAAAAGTATCAGCTTAAAATGCTGATATTTTTAAATAGTAATAATGACTAGGCGCATTTTTCTTAGATTTTTAAAAAGCAAATCACTGAAAGATTTTTCTATTTTTGTAAAACTTTTCACTACTACTGAAATATTTTCTTGATTTATTAAAAATCTTTCAGTATAATGCTATTGTAATAAAAGAGGCGTATTAATGATTAAAAGAGAACATTATTTAAAACAGATTAGGGGTTTTTATCATTCAGATTTAATCAAGGTTATTACTGGTGTTAGAAGGTCAGGAAAATCGGTTATTCTTGATATGATAAGAGAAGAAATAGCCAAGGAAACAGATAATATTATATATCTCAATTTTGAGAATCTTTTTGATTTTGATAAAGCACCAAACGCTCTTAAACTTTTGGATTATGTAAGTAAAAATAGAAAAGAAGGAAAATGCTACGTATTTCTTGATGAAGTGCAAAACATAAATAACTGGGCAGAAGCCGTAAAAACTTTAAGAGTTCAAAATAATTCGGTATTTATCACTGGTTCAAATTCAAAGATGCTATCTAACGAATTTCTAAATGAACTTTCGGGGCGATTTGTCTCCTTTAAAATTCGCCCCTTTGTTTACAAGGAAATACTAGAATATGCTAAAGACACTAACTTTAAAGCATCTATTAGTGATTATTTAGTTTGGGGCGGTTTTCCGAAGAGATTCGAATTTAAAAGCCAAGATGATCAAATTAAGTATTTAAGTGAAATTGATTCGACAATTATTACTCATGATTTAATTCTAAGATATAAAATTAAAAAAGAAGAACTTTTTAGAAAAGTCGTAAACTTTATTCTAAAAAACAACGCCCGAATATTTTCTGCTAAATCGATTTATGATTATATTAAAAACGAACATTACGAATGTTCAGTAAACACAATCATTAAGTTTATTAGTTATTTGAAAGTAGCATTTATTATTGAAGAAATACCAAAATATTCCACCAAAGCTAAACGTGAACTAAAGTACTACGGCAAAATATACAACACTGATGTTTGTTTTAATTCGTTAAGAGCAAATGGTAACCGTTTTGACATCGACCACAATCTTGAGAATATTGTTTATAATGAACTTGTATATAGAGGATACGAAGTAGAAGTTTTTAATATGGACAAAAAAGAAATTGATTTTAGGTGTCACAAGCAAGGTAAGATTTTTTATATTCAAGTAGCTTATAGTGTTTCTAATGATTCTACTTATGATAGAGAAATGAACGCTTTTGCCTCTTTAGACAACAGTCACCAAAAAATACTAATAACAACCGATCAAATCGATTATTCAACATCGACAGTAAGACACATCAAATTTGAAGATTTCTTGATGATGGAAGAGCTATAATTTAAATATTTTAGATATTGGGAAACCGAAAAATAGTTTTTGGTTTCCTTTTTAATTACCTTATTTTTTCATAAAAACTTAAGAAAAAATTTAGTTTTCTTTAAAAAATTGCAATTATTTCTAGTAAAACTTTGATATATGTAAACTTTATTAGTATAATATAATTGCTTTTTATAGGCTTAACATGAGGTGATTTGATTGATGAAAAACAAAAAGCGAAATCTAGATAAAAAAACGTTAACGACGCATCACGTAAAGAGGCTGCGATATTTTATAATTGTTCTTGTGATTATGCTCACAGGAATCTTCAGTGGTATGCTTTTCTCCAGGGGTCCTGAAGGAAACCGAATCGATATTAAAGGTCTTGAAAATGAGATGATGGAAGTTCCAAAAGATAAAGAGGTTAAAGATCTTGATCCTTTAAGTAATCTTTTTGTCAGTTTAAAAGTTTTCAGCGAGAAGAAGAATTTCCAGATTTATTTAAAAGCGAGCACCAAACCTAAAACTAGTTTAGGAATTGGTTTGAGTCCGCAAAAAACCGAAGAAGTAAAAATATATGATAATGGATATCTCATTTCAAAAAGTTTAACCAAAGGAATCGTTAACGTTGCTCGTGAACGTTTCACATCTGATGATTATTATTTTCTAAGGATGCCTAAGAAAATTGGTTCTGGACTTGATGACATTGAATGGAACGAAGCCCAGCTCTTAACCAAAGACGCCTTTATTGATTTATTCGGATCAAACCTTCGGCAATACACGCCATACGTTTGTAACCGTAAGTCAATTGTTAAGTCAGAATTTATTGGCGTTGAAAATGGTGTTTACCATTTCCGTTATGTCTTTGATAATACAATCGGACCAGCAAAATACGCTCACCAGGTTCAGCAGTTCTCTGATTCTAAAACATTCCCACTTTTTGAAGAGCTAACGCTAGATGTCTATATGAACGATAAATGGGAAGTTTTAAAAACCGAAAGCTTTGAAAAATACACAATCAATCCACCAGCTGGTGGTAATGTTGAGTGCAGCTATAACGGTACACAAACGGTTGAATACAATAACGTTCCTATTAAGGAACTTGATTACTATAAGAGCCGTTTTAACGAAAAGCCAAATGATGACATCAACATCTCTAAAGATCCTTTCACGATTCTTCAAGAAGCGATGGAGCCATACCTAAAAGGAAATGGCTTTAGTGGTCAAGGGGAAACTGAACTTTATGGGGAAAAACTAAACTTTAAGTTTAGTTATGATCAAACAAACAAAAAAGCAACATTTAATGTTCATGATAAAATCTTTGGACTTTTTGAAGCTAACAAAATCAAAGTTAAGTTTAACGCTTTTGAAGGTGTTTATGAATTAACAAGTCTTGGTAGTTCTGAAAGTATCGTTGAAAACCCAGCAGTTAAGGCAATCATCGATAACCTGACTTCTGAGATAGTTGGTGATAAGATTATTTTATCGACTAACTATAAAGGCTTAAAACTTAAGTTTTATGTTGATAAGGAAACTCATAAGCTTTTATATCTAAACTTCGCTTATACAATAGCTGGTGATACACCACTTGTTAGCGGTACAGTCACGCTTAATAGCGGAGTTAAACTTGAAGAAATATCATTTGGTAACAATCTCACTGATTTAACACACCTTGTAAATCTTTCTAAAGTGTTAATCAAAAATAAGCGGTTACAAGTTGGTTTTTCTTATCCAGTAAAATTTAAAGATCTTGAGATGCTTGTAACTGGTGATTTTTTAGTATCGTTTGCTAACGAAATTAAAGCTATAGGTACTTTCAATATTTATGTTGATGGTAAAGAATACAAAGTCAAGTTAAAGGTTGTAAATGATACAGTATATCTTGAATTCTTTAATGGTCAGAAAATTAAGCTAACAACTCTTGATTTTAAAGAAATCGTTGATGCTTTGCCAAATGATTTAAAGAAACTAAACATTGATAAGATCTTTAAGACAATTGGTTCACTCAATCTCAAACTTAAAGAAAACCACGTTTTAGCAGAACTTAAAAACTTTAAAGCAAGCCTTAAAGCACTTCCTGAAGATTTCGAAGTTTCTGTTGAAAATCAAAACGAATACGAAGATTATAAAGAAGTCGTTTCAACAGTTAAAGATATCTTTAGTACTCTCGGTAAAGAAACGCTTGAATTTAAAATTAATTACCAAAAAGAATTTAATGGCATTAACATAACCTTTACAGGAAGTTTATTCTTTAACATTAAAACTAAAGAATTATATTTTAGTGGTGTTCTAAAACTTGGTGATTACGAGGTTCCTGTTAGTTTTAAACGCGATAGTGAAAAGACATATTATAGTATTAATAGTAAACTAGGATATATTTATAACGATGAAATTAAACTAGCGCTTGCTGAATTTCTTGAAGAACTTAAAGCTTCAGAGATTTATAAAGCGTTAAGTCTTGAAAAGCTTGCCGGTAAGTTCTTAGATAGCCTATTCTTCACTAAGACTTCTTTTGGTTCGGAAATTGATATTTTAGATAATAAGTACCAAATTATTTACGAAAATAAAGTCTTGAAGATTACAGGCACGGGCTTCAGCGTTATAACAAATAGTGAAGAAACAAGTATTGTCTTCCCAAGCTTTGAAGAAGCTTCTCATAACGAAAACCTTAAACCACTGGTTAAATTTTTAAGAGAACTTTTAAATAAGAAAGCCTTAAGTTTTAGTGTTAAAACTAAGGTTAATGATAACCTATCACTTGAGGGAGATGGTATCTTTAACGTCTTCAAAAAGAGCTTAGAATTTAATGGCGTTTTAAAAGGAAAAGAAGAGATTCCGTTTAAGGCACTAGTTATTGATAAAAACGTTTATTTAACACTTGGAAGTAAGACATATGAAATGGCGCTTGAAAACCTTCTTGCATTTCTTAAGAAACAAAACAATGCTTTACCAAGTTTTTCTGAATTCTTTAGTAGTACAAGCATATCTTATGAAATTACAGAAGACAAAGCTAGCCTACATTTCGGTAGTATAGATATAACAGCTAAAACAGTTGAAGAACAACCGCTTTTAAAACCAAGCGTTGCAATACCGTTTGATGAAGCTCTTGATACTATTGGTGAGTTTTTAATAAGTAGTAATAAAAACTTTGTTGGCTCAGTCTCCTTCAAGAAAACAACATCTTTTGGTGAAATAACTCTTGTTGGAAATCTAAGTCTTGATTATAACTCTAAGAAAATCAAGTTTACTGGTAGTCTTACACTTGATAGTAAAACCATTCCTTTTAGTTTTCTTTATAAGGATGGGAAATTTTATTTCCAAACAGAAAGTTTCTCTAGCGTTTTAAAAACGGAGACTGTTAAAGAAATTATTGCTGAACTTCAATTAAAGAGTTTTGTAACTTCAGTTAGTGCTCTTGAAATCATTGATAACTTAGAAGTAACAGTAGCTTCGAATCTTTTAAAACTTAAGTTTAACGAGTTTAACCTTAGCCTTACGAAAACTAAATTCATGCTAACTACCGATCTTATCAGTATTAGCATGGAACCAGGGCTTGGCGAGTTTATAGAGCCTACGCTAACAAACGAAGTTCAGGAAGAAACAGTTCGTGAGTTTGTTAAAAACGGCAAAGATTTTATCAAAAAACTTTTAAAAGACAAAAAGCTTTACGTAAGTTTTGAGAAAACCTTTGAAGTTTATAAAAAAGAAATTTATTTAACTTTCCAAGCTTACATCGATTTAACAAATGGCTTCAAAGCCAAAGGAATGATTGATGTAACGGTTGGTTCTGTTCTCTACACAATTAACTTTGTCTTTATCGATAATAAGTTATTCCTTAACACTCCTAAAGGAAAATTTGTTTTAACCGTTCCCGAGGCTAAAGAGTATTTAGGAAAACTCGGAATCGATTTAAAAGAAACAAAACTACCAAAAATTGTTGAAACAATTTTTGATGGTAGTGATTTAACTGTTAAAACAGAAAAACTTGAGATCTTTTTAAAGGCTGTTGACACAGTTCCACAAATAGAGAAACCAGAAGAATCAGAATACACAGGTCTTAATAATATTCTTGACCGGGTGGTGTCACTAAAGAAAACTTTAACAAGCGAGTTTATTCAGTTAAATATTACTTTTGAAAAGACAGTAGAAAACGAGACGCTTCATTTTACTGGTCTATTATCATTTAACACCAAAACAAAAGACCTTGTGTTAAAAGGTGAACTTAGTTTCCTTAATAAAACATACGAGTTTGAAATTGTAAAGAAAGATGATAAACTATATTATAATCTTCTTGATCGTAGTGGTTATTTAACTCAGGAAAACCTAGAAACTATTTTCAAAACTTTTGAAAAACATTTAACTTTTGATGCTACACTTCTTATTAATGAAGCAATCTCTAACCTTAATCTAAATGAGTTTAAAACAGTAGTAACACTACTTAATAGTAGCTATACCGTTTCCTTTAACGAGGATAATCTTGAAATTACAAGTGGTGAGAACAAAGTTAAGATAGCTGAAGGGGCAATCGTTAACCCAGGCTTTACATTAGAAGATGTTCCTCACAATGAAAAACTTGTTGAACTTTCAAATGTTGTTGATAAACTTTTAGAAAATAAATTTGCAAGCGTTAATGGTAGTTTTAAACTTTCTGATACGATTTTTAACTTTATAGGTAAAGTAAATCTAAAAGAAAAGAAAGCTTCTTTTACTTTAACATTTGTTTATGATGGTGAAACTTTAAACTTTGAGTTCTTTGTATCAGATAGCAAACTATTCTTTAAGCTTCCTGAGCGTGATGAGTATTATCAAATATCACTAAGCGAACTAAAGAAATTAATGGTTTTATTTAAAGATCAAACATTCGATCTTAAAAAGGTTCTCGATAATGTTATTTGGGATAGTGAGAAAATAACGTTTGCTAATGGTAGTTTTAACTTAGAACTACTACCAAAGCAGGAAGAAACGATTGCAGTACCGCTTAGCACATATCTTGATGTTAATCTTGATGATCTTGTTTCATACCTAAAAACGATAAACGAAAATCAAAAGCTTGCTTTTGATTATACAAAAGAAATAAACGGCGTAGAACTTAAAGTAAGCGGAACTTTACTATTTAACATCAAAGAAAGAAAGTTCTATCTTGAAGGTAGTTTTAAATATGGAGCTAATGAATTTATATTTAGTGTTAGTTATCTTGATACTTTAAAGGTTAAAACCCGTTTCGTAGAACTAGATTTAAGCTTTAATGAACTTAAAGAAATTATAGGTTTCTTTGATAAACCAAGCTTTAAGTTAAGTGAAATATTTAAAAATGTTTCAGTTGAAACGCTTAATAATAAACTCGTACTAGGGTATAAAGGCTTCAAAGCTAAATTAGGAACTAGTATTGAAGTTACAGGGAATGGTTTAACTCTTGGTATAACAAGTACTAGCGGTGTAGTTTCCGAAGTTCAAGTTACAAACCCTGTTAATAGTGATAAAGTCAAACATTTTGCCCATAACTTACAACAGTTTATAACTACTTTAAAAACCCAAAAAGCACTCGAACTCAAAGGAAGTTATCAAGTTAAAGAGAAACCACTGGTTTTCAGTGTTTTAGTAAATCTAGATAATAAGGGTATTAGTGGTAAAGGAACTATTGAATACGGTAGCCAAAAGTTTGACTTCAAATTTAAAGTTGTGAATGGACAAATTAGTTTTGAAGTGTTTGAAAAGACAGTTCTTGTTGAAAAAACTGATATTGCTTTCTTGAAGCAAGCTCTCAAAGAAGAACTAGGAATTGATTTGTTAAATAGTAAAAATATTTTTGATTTTATTGGCTTTGATAGCGAATTAAATCTTCATATTAGCAAAGAACTTTTAAAGTTTGACGATCTTATTCTAAGTTTAACTTCAGCACAAATAAATGTTAATGGAAGCAAAACAGAGGCTTCAGTTGAAACTACGCACGAAGAAACTATTGAAACTGTTCTTGATGTAATACCGTTTAACAGCTATCATAGTCTCATTCGCAAAGCTTTGAATGTTCTTAACAAAAAAGAAGGAACTTTTAATTTCAACTTTGATCTTACCAAGTTTAATATTGCTGCTAATTTTGAAGGTACTTTGCACGTATCGTTTGAAAACGATTATGTACTTTATGGTAAAGCGACCTTAACGTTTAATGATTCTGTTCTTAAGGGTAGTCAAGAAATTAGCTTCAAGCTTACAAAGAATGGTTTAACGTTCTTTGTTAATGATAAAGTCAACGGCTTTGTTAAACTTCAAGATCTTTTGAAGGAGATTGAAGGAATTGAAGATTTCAAAGTTAAAATTGAGCTTTTGGCGGCTAAGCTCAAATTCACGCTAAACAAAGACTTAAAAGACCTTCTCTTAGAATATGACGGAAAACTTAAACTTACTAATGATTTTGTAAGCTTTGAGGAGACAAATGAAACAATCGCTTTATCAAGCGAGCTTGAAGGCGTTGTTAATCAAATCGACATCGAAGTCATTAAAGACGTTATTGCCTTTACTAAACATAAGTTCTATCACTTGAATGCTAAATACTTAAAGGATAAAAATGAACTTCATCTAGACGGCAATCTCGAAGCTCTTGATAATCGTAAAGTGCGGATGTATTTAGAAGGTGAAGCGAAGCTTAGAGGCTTTGGTTTTGAAATTAAAGTTGGTTACCATAATCAATATCTAAATCTTCAAAGCGACAACTTTAAAGCAAGACTTAAACCTTCTGAACTGTTAGCGCTCTTTAAAGAAAATCTTCAAGAAATCAATTTCCTATTTGATATCCCTGATGAATTTATTTTAAGTGAACTCTTAAGTAACGTTAATTTGTTTAAGACAGAAGAAGGACGCCTCAAGGTTACTTATAAACAAATGGCATTTGTTTTCCATAAAAATGGTGCCAGACTTGTTTCTGACGGACTTGAGGTAAATTGCGATTCTAACGGCGTTTCCCCAGAGGAACTACAAATAACTGATCCACTCGTTAAAAGCGATATCGACGAGATTATTCGGGCAATTAGTTTGATTCTCAAGCTTAAGGAAGTTGGAAGTAACAAATATACTGTCAGATTCAACATTACCGAAAAAGGTGTTGAGCGTTATCATGCTGATGCGACTTTTAGAACAGTTATCGAAAATAATAAACTCAAACTTCACATTCATGTTTTAGTAACAGATACGCAAAGACCAAATGAGCAGTGGGATGTAACACTTGTATATCTTGATGAAATGTTCTATGTAAATTATAATGGTCTTGGATTCAAAATTGGCCTTCTTGAACTTCAAAAAGTTCTACGGTCAATCGTTGATTATAAGGGCATTCAAAATAAAATAATCGATAAGATTCTCAACGAAGATCTTAACGGTCCAAATCCGTTTGGTGATTGGGATCCGTCGTCTGAAACTGGTCAGGAAAACGTTAAGCGAATCCTCAAACATTTAAAGGACTTAAAGATTACTGGTAATGAAATTTACGCAAGATTTGCTAAAGAGATTTATGAGTTCGTGGCTAATGATGATTTAGAAATTAGAATCAAATCCGGAACCAATAAGATTCTCCAGACACGACTCACAAATGTTTATTTAAATAGCGACACTAAAGTTAACGTGATCAACGATTATGTTGGCGATTCCGAGCCAATTGATGCTCCTAGTTGGGACAAGATTATTGATTTAAGAGGCTGCGAAGAACTTGTTTACGCAGCGCTCAATTCAGCAACTCTTGGCAAATGGGATTTACGTGGTTATTTGGAAGCAACAACTTTTGGTTTAAAGATTGGTTTTAAACAAGTTGAGACGCAAATTACCCTCAACGAAAAACGTGAGCCAACTGTTGCCTTGCGAGCGAAAATTGATTGGGTACCAGGCGTTATTACACGGCAGTTCTGGTTATATCTTTACTACCACGACCATATGATTTACTATGGACAGTGGGTTAACTGGTGGGGCTGGCATAAGTATTACTATAAGATGTCAGAGGAAGAGTTTAAGCGTGACCCTGCAGAAGCTTTACAAAAGATTCTCTTACTTACCGATAGCATGAAAGAAAAAATAAAAGGCGATAAAGAAAATAACGATCCAATCAAACTTGAGAAAGCAATTATTGATTATAGTGCTAATCTTAATGACCATATTCATACGCTCATCCTCAATGGTCGGGAAATCACGAAGCGCTCTGATTTTAAAAACATCATTCTCAAGGCGACGATTAACGCTAAACGCGAGATAAGTCATCTCAATATTAAAACCGGAATTCCGGCTGTCAGTATCGACGGTGATTTTGATAGTTTAGAAGTTCCAAAAGATTTTGAGATAGTTTTACCAGATTTTGACAATCCTGATTACATTGTTAGTTATTAAAATAGTTTAAAAAATAGACCTTTTGTTTTACAAAGCAAAGGGTCTATTTTGCTTTAAAAACTATCAAAATATAAATTGACTATTTTCTAGTTATTTTGTATAATAAAACAGGAGGAAAATATGGATTCATGGGGTCGACCAGGAACGATTGCGATGATCGTTGGTGGGATGTTTGCTGGAAAAACGGAAGAACTTTTACGACGTTTAAAACGCTTGTTTTATGCCAAAAAAGCGTTTCTTTTATTTAAACCAAGTATCGATAACCGGTACTATAAAGACAAAGTAACAAGCCACAACCAAAATACTCTCGAAGCAATCGTTATTAATAAACCAGAAGAGATTTATAAATACTTAAAACCTGATACTTATGCGGTAGGAATTGATGAGATTCAGTTCTTTGATCGAAGCATTATTAAGGTTGTTGAAGACTTAGCTAATAAAAATATTCTCGTAATTGGTGCTGGACTTGATCTTGATTTCAAAGCGGAACCATTCGGAGTGATGCCAGAACTTTTAGCAAGGGCTGAAAGTGTTTCAAAACTCACAGCCATTTGTCAAGTGTGCGGAAATCCTGCTGGGAGAACTCAGAGGCTCATTAATGGTAAACCTGCTAAGAAAACCGATCCGACGATTTTAATCGGAGCTTTAGATAGCTACGAAGCAAGGTGTCGGCATTGCCATATTTTAGGTGAAGATGACTGATCGCGAATTTATGGATAAGGCTTTTTTAGAAGCCAAAAAAGCCTATATGCTCGGAGAAGTTCCGGTTGGCTGTATAATCGTTGTTGATGGTGAAATTATTGCTACTGGTCATAACGAAAGGCATAAGTATCAAAATGGAATACTTCATGCTGAAGTTGTAGCCATTCAAAGAGCTTGCAAAAAGCTTAAGCGCTGGGCTTTAACAGATGCTACGATTTATGTGACGGTAGAGCCTTGTCTAATGTGTACAGGGGCTATTCTTGCTTCGAGAATCAAAAGACTCGTTTATGGAGCGAAAGAACCACGAATGGGCTGTGTTGAAAGTGTCCTTGAAGCTTATAAATACCCATTTACGCATCACGTTGATACTCAAGGTGGTGTCATGGAAGAAGAAGTTTCCCGCCTTATGCGTAGTTTCTTTAAAGAACTGCGTCAGCGTAAAAAGAATATGGATGAGATGTAAATCTGTCTTATTCACCTGTGTCCAATACTTCCTTAATGAACCAGGTCAGATCGTGATTGAAGCAGCCTTAAGTTAAGTGGTATGTGGATGCAGGCTAATAAGACAGACTTACAATAGTTTCCCCTTACAAAAGGGGATTTTTTATTTCCATCTTCTTTATAAATCGTGTATAATTTACTTGGTTATGATAAAATTTAAAAAGAAGATGTTGTTTTTAGCTCCGCTTGCTGGCATTAGCGACCGTAGTTTTCGGGAAATGTATACAAAAGTTGTTGACTATAAATATAGTGAAATGATTAGTGCTAAGGGTCTATTTTACTTAAACGAAAAGACGCTAAGCTATCTTAACGAAACTAAAAATGAAAAAAACCTCATCATTCAAATATTTGGAGACGACCTTGAATCGCTGATCTTTGCTAGTAAATATATCAAGAAGCATACTAAGGCTGTTTGTATCGATATCAATATGGGCTGTCCTGTTCCCAAAGTATATAAAACTAATGGTGGGAGCGCCTTATTAAACAGTCCGGAGCGCATCGAAGAAATTGTAAAAACGCTCAAGGAAAATGTCAAGATTCCGATCAGTGTTAAACTCCGGTCAGGCATTGATCGTGGACATGTAAATATCATTGAAACCGCTAAAGCATGCGAACGTGGGGGTGCAAGTTTTATCACCGTTCATGGCCGGACGCGCTCCGAGGGATTTAAAGGAAATGTTAATCTTGATGACATTAAACTTGCTAAAGAAAATGTAAATATCCCAGTTATTGGAAATGGTGATATCAAAACTCTAGAAGATGCCGTTAAAATGTTTTCATATACTGGCTGTGATGCAGTTATGGTTGGAAGAAGTGCTATTAGTAACCCTAGGCTCTTATATGAAATAAGGGATTATCTTAAAGGTAAAAAAGCCTCTCTTAACTTTAGCCAAGAGGCATTTGTCTACAAACACTTAAAAGAAATTAAAAAGCGTTATCAAAATAAATATGGACTTATTCAAGCTAAAAAAGTTCTGGTTAATGGTTCTAAAAGATTTCCAAATTATAAAAAATTTCGGAATCTCATCTATCCTAGTAAAACAATCGATGAAGTAATAAAAATATATAAAATGATGATAGGAGATTAAATGGATAAAGTATTTGATTTACATAGCGACGTACTATTTGATTTGTACGAGCATTATGATGACAAGGAACGCTTCAATAAAGCTCACCGCCTTGATTTAATTGCTGGCGGAGTTAAGGGTGCTATTTGGAATATGTATTCAGAAACAGAATTTGATTTGTTTGAGGCTATTAATAAAGCCCTTGAGCGGATTCCTAGAGATTTTTTAAACGACTTTACAGTTATCTTAGGTCTTGAAGGACTGAGAAATATTAAAAAAGCCAAGGATATTTATAAGCTATATAATCTTGGTTTTCGCCATGCCATGCTAACGTGGAACGAGGAAAATGTTTTTGGAACCGGAGCTAAATCAAACCCAAGCCACGGACTCACAAAAGAGGGCGAAAAACTTCTCAAACTCATGGAAAAACTCGGAATGATTATCGATGTTTCCCATACGAATGAAAAAATGTTTTGGGACATTTTACGAGTAGCAAATAAAAACATTATTGCTTCCCATAGCGATAGTCGAAGTATTTGCCCACATGTTCGCAATCTTACTGATCAACAACTTATGGCCCTGCGCGCTAAAGATGGTATCGTTGGTTTGACACTTGCTAGTAGTTTTTTACATGAAGATATAGACAAGCAAACACTTGACACCTTTTTCAAACATTTAGATCATGTTGTTAAAATTATGGATATCGATCATGTAAGTTTCGGTTTTGATTTTATGAATTATTTAACGGGATATAATACTTGTAATCCAGGAGAACTTAAAAGCGCTAAAGACCTTGGTAAACTTTTTGAAGGTTTGCGTAAAAACGGATATACAGAAGAAGAAATTAATAAAATGACTTGGAAAAATTTCTACGATCGTTTTCATCATTTGGCCTGGAGGGGATAGATGATCAGCAAAGCTTTACTTGAACAAGAACTATTAAAAGGGGTAAGCGATAATGTTTTTCCAGGATGCTCTTACCTTTTGATTGATGGAAAGAGAACATATAAAGGATGTGTTGGCAAACGCTCACTTGTACCACTTGAAGACTTTAAAACTTATAACGATCTCTATGATCTTGCAAGCGTCACGAAAGTTGTCGGTACTGTTTCTGGTATCATGAAGCTCCTCGAAAACGGGAAACTTCGTCTTGATGATAACGTTAAAGAAATACTTCCAGAACTAAAAAATTTTAGTGATATAAGAATAGTTAATCTTTTAACGCACACCGCCGGATTAAGACCGTTTATTCCATGCAGTGAATATAAAACAAAAGAAGAACTTTTAGAAAAAATATATGGATCAGAACCCATTTCTAAGCCAGGAGAGCAAATTGTTTATTCGGATCTCAGTTTTATTTTACTTGGTTTTATCATTGAAAAAATTTCAGGGGTAACGCTTGACACTTTTTTGAAAAGCGAAGTTTTTAAGCAAATGGAAATGTTTGATACTACTTTCAATCCTCAAGATAAAAATAGATGTGTCCCTACCGAAGTTGTTGACAGAAAACCTGTAATTGGTACAGTTCATGACGAACGTGCTCGTGATCTTGGTGGAGTGGCTGGTCATGCAGGATTATTTTCAACAATTGATGATCTCGAGAAATTTATTCGGACAATTCTGAATTTTGGAAAATATAAAAACAAACAAGTTTTTTCAAAACAAATTGTTGATCTCCTTTTTAAGCCACTGGCTTCTAATAAAGACGGTGTTTTGACGCGTGAAGAAACGCGTTCACTAGGATGGATTTTAAAGGGCAGTCACAGCTGCGGCGGCGATTTGGTTTCTGAAGAAACAATTATGCATACAGGGTTTACAGGAACTCATTTATTTATTGATCGTAAGAATCAAGTAGCTTTTGTTATTTTGTCAAACCGTGTCAACCCTACGAGAAACAACACTAAACACATTGCATTTAGGGCACGTCTTGGAAACCTAATAATGAGCAAGCGATGAAAATAATTAATTATACTGATGAATATAAAGAACATTTTTTAAAACTTCAAAACGAAGTTTTAAAAGAAACAATTTTACTTCCAACTTGTGAAAACGAGTTTGATGACCTTATCAAAAATAATCAGTATTTTTCAAAAAAGCTCTTTTTACTTGCTTTAGAAAATGGGGAAGTTATTGGTGCTACACTTGGTTTCGTTAAGGAAAAAACCGGATACATAAGTTTTGTGATGGTCAAAAGAAACTTTAGAAGAAAAGGCATTGGGACAATTTTACTCAAAGCTCTTGAAACACAAATCTTAAAACTTACATCTGATATTAAAATTTATTATCATGCACCATTCAACTTTTCTTGGTTAAATAATGGATATTATCATCCCGGAGCTCCAGCCGTTATCAAGGGCTCACCATACGAAAAGTTTCTTATAAAGAATGGTTATGAAGTAATTGGTACAATCAATGGTTATTATTTAAATCTTGAGGACTATCACGTTTTAGATGATATCCGTGATGATGATATCAAAATAACAATTTACGACGAAAAGATTCACAAAGGACTTCTTGATATCTTTATTGAAAACTGTGATTTTAAAAAGACAGTTATTAATAATTTAAAAAAAGAAAAGCCACTTCCAATGATTGTTGCAGTTTCTAATAGTACAGTAGTTGGCTGGACAGGGCCCATGTCGCTTGACCACCATGGACGTGGTGTTTTTGGCGGGATTACAGTTAAGTCTACATTTCGGCAAAAAGGAATTGGCACTAGTTTATTTAAATATCTTGTCAATTATTTCAAGAACCATGGTGCAAGTTTTATGACACTTTTCACTGGAGAAGAAAACAAAGCACGTTTTATTTATGAGAAAGTTGGTTTTAAAATCGGCACTTCTTTTAGCATTTTAATTAAGAAAAGGAAAACAAATGAAAACAAAAATTACTTCTTTTACAACTAAAAAAGCACTCAAGTATTTAGATACCGGGGAAGAAATATTTTACGATAGCTCTGTATCTGGTAAAAATGATGCGATGCGTGGCGTTTGGTTTTCAACAGTTGCGAATATTGATTTTAAAATATCAAAAACGCCTGAAGAAGCAAAAAGGCAAATTGATGATATGGTTACGGTTATGAAAAAATATCATTTGAACTCAGTCTTTTTCCAGGTTCATCCACTTGGTGATAGTTTTAGTAGTTCGAAACTTTGCCCGGTATCACGCTTTATTACAGGAGAAGAACTTAACAGTTACCCAATAGATATTTTTAAAATTCTCGTTGAAAAGTGTCATAAGGAAAAGATTGATGTTCACGCCTGGATAAATCCATACAGGGTTAGTAATAAAAGTTTAGAAGAACTAAGTTTGACAAAAGAAGAGTATTTAAATACGCTTGGTGAAAAGTCTTTTGCAAGGCAAAACAAGGATCTTGTTTTAGAAACGAGTCTCCATAAACTGATTCTTGATCCAGCTAGTGAGAAAGTTCAAAACCATATCAGAGATCTCGTTTTAGAATTAGCAAATAATTATGATATTAAATCGATTCATATGGATGATTATTTTTATCCATACGAAGAACTTCTTGATCCCGAAGAAGAAGAAAAGATGCACAAATTTTCTAAGTGTACCACTGTTGCTTCTTTTAGAAGAGAAAACGTTACTAAATTAATCTTTAAGATTAGTAATAGTCTTAAAGGAAAAACAGAATTTGGAATCTCACCATTTGCCGTATGGGATACAAATACAAACTGTTTTCCTGACCATGATGGTGGGAATAAAGAAGGCTCATATAATAACTATAAAGCTTTTACGTGCTATCACGGTTTGTATGCTGATGTTTTGGGGTGGATGAAAGACGGGCTAATTGATTATGTCGTTCCCCAAATATATTTTGCTTTCGATGAATTTCGGATAAAAGATTCTGAGGAAATTAGGCTTGTCACTTACCATGATCTAGCTAAATGGTGGAGCACAAAAGCTCTTGAGACTAACACGAAACTTTATATCGGCCAAGGCCTATATCGCGTTGGTAGCCAAAACGAGTGGACGCATAGCGAAGAACTTTTACGACAGCTTAAGTTTAACCACAGTTTCCCTAACGTCTTAGGTAGCATCTTTTTTACCTACCATAATTTTACAGACGAAGAAGAGACACTTAAAAAAGTTCAAAAGGAACTAATCAAATATTATGAAGATTGATTACATCAAAGATTTTTTTGAAAACTTTTGGCGTGAAAAAAGAAAGCCCAAGATGCTACTTCATGCCTGCTGTGCTCCGTGTGCTACGGAAGTTATTGCGAGGCTTTCAGAAATCTTTGATTTGACTTTATATTTTTACAATCCCAATATTTTTCCTGAGGCAGAATTTCTCAAACGCTTCGACCAGTTTAAAAAACTCAAAACCGACATTAAGATTTTAATGCATCCTTATAACTACGAAGAGTTTGAGGAAATGATTGCAGGGTATGAAAATTACCCAGAAGGCAGCGAAAGATGTTATGAATGCTTTTATGGGAGGCTTACAGTTGTTGCTAAAGCGGCAGCTCAAAACGGGTTTGACTGCTTTTGTACAACACTTTCGATTAGCCCCCATAAGTCTTCAACCTTAATTAATAAAGCAGGACTGAAAGTTGAAGAAGAACAAAACATTAAGTATTTACAGTCTGATTTTAAAAAACAGAACGGTTTTTTAAATTCGATAAGAAGAGCTAAAGAACTTGGGCTCTACCGGCAAAATTATTGTGGTTGTAAAAAAAGTTTAGAAGAATCTTTAAAACGCATCGAAAAGCACAGTCAAGTAGAACAAAAATAAATATAGGAGTTTATATGGAATTAAAGAAAAAACGTAAAATATTAATAATTATTTTATCACTATTATTGTCTGTTGGTTTAATTTTAACAGCAGTATTTTTGTCTTTACATTTTGTAAATAAAACGCCTAAAACAGAACTTGATAAAAGAGGGCTTCCAGTATATAAAAAGCCCATAAAGAAAACGGTTAATAATGCTGACTATTATGTGTCAGTAAATAACGGTAGTGACACAAATGACGGCTCGAAAGAAAAACCATTTAAAACAGTTAATAAAGTAAAGGATACTATTAGAGAACTCATTAAAGAAAAATCTAACAAGGTAAATAAAGATATTGTTGTTGCGATTATGGGCGGTGAGTACTATTTTAAGAAGGGGCTTTCTTTTAACGAACTTGACAGTTTACCAAATGGCCATAGAATTACTTACACATCTTATAATGAGGAAGAGGTAGCGTTTGGTGGCAAAGTTAAAATAAAAGCATCAGATTTTAAAGACTTAACTATAGAAGATTCTTCAAGACTTAAAGAAGATGCAAGAGAAAATGTTAAGGTTATTAATCTTTTGGAAAAGGGAATCGATTTAGAAACCATCGGAAAGCTTCATTCTATTGGAAGATATTCTCAAGGTAAGAAGTATGGCGAAGAAGCTGGCACAAACGTAGAACTCTTTTATGATAACCAAAAGATGGAGATTTCAAAATACCCAAATACTGGTTTTAGTAAAATAGGTCAAATTATCGATTATGGTGAGGCAGCAGAAAACGTTCCTGATATCATTGATTGGAATCAAACTCCAAGTCCAAGACCACCTAAGTTTAGAACTTATGAAGATATGAAAGAGCGTATGAAGTCCTGGAAGAAGCAAACAAGTAGCCTCAACGCTATTTGGGCTTATGGTTATTTTTACTGGGACTGGGCCGATGTATCAAGTCCGGTTCTTGATTTTGATGCCTTGCTTGGCGAACTTCATTTAAAATATAGTTCAAATTACGGGATTAAAGAGGGCGGATTATATTATGTTTATAACGTCTTTGAAGAACTTGATAGTGCTTTAGAATACTATATAGATAGAGAAAATGGAAATCTATATGTTTACTTTCCAAAAGGATATAGTAAGGATAGTTATATTACGATGTCGCTTCTTAACGAAAATATTATTTCTGTAAATAAGACAAATAACATTACAATTGATGGCTTGACTTTAGAATATGGAAAATCGGGAGGAATCGAAGTTAATAGTGATAATGTAGTAATAAGTAATATGCTTATTAGAAACGTTTCATCAGATGGCATAAAAGTTCATGGAAAAGATAACTTAGTTATTGGTAATGAAGTTAAAAATGTTGGTAAGAACGGAATAGTTGTTGGTAAACCTTTAAATTATAAAGAAGGAAATATTGATAACGATATTAGGAAAGACGGACTAAAGATTGAGAATAATATCGTAAAGAATAACTATATCCATAGCTATGGTGAGAATACGAAAAGCGGTATTGCTGGAATTAGCATTTTAGGCGTTGGAAATAAAATAAGCCACAACGAAATCTTTGATGCACCTTTTACTGGCATCCTTTATGCTGGCAACGAACATATAATAGAATATAACCATATTCACCATGTAGTAAAAATGTCATCAGACGCTGGAGCGATTTATTCAGGAAGGAACTTAAGCTTTTTTGGAAACGTTATTAGATATAACGTTATTGCCGATCTCGGGTCCGGAAGTTTTACACCAAACGGAATTTATTTTGATGATTGTTTAGCTGGGCAAGTTGCTTATGGAAACTTATTAGTTAACATTCCTGGTAACGGCTTTCTTATCGGCGGCGGTAGAGAACATAAAATTTATGATAACGTTATTATTAATGCGCGTGATCCGATAAGGTACGATTCACGAGCCTATGATGGACTGAATGGCGGGTGGTATAAGAAAAACGTTATAACGCCTGATGCAAGGCACTGGAAGTTATTAGAAGATGCAAAGAAGCTTTACACAAACTGGTTAAACGACCCAGAAAGTGTTAAGGTCATGAAAAGAAGTGCGTCTGACTATAGTAAGATTATGAAGATGCTTGGTTTTAACCAAAAAGAGGAGCCAGACAGCGCCCTCATCCCTAATGGCTCAGTTTATAATAACATCATAGTGTCAAGCGGTAAACACTTAGGAGTAATATCGGACGTTGTTAAGGAATATGCTAAAGTAGAAAATAACAGCATATATGATTTAAAAGATTCTAATATAACAAATTCTTTTCTTGATTTTAATAGTGGTAACTATTCAATTAAAAAAGGTAGCATTATTGCTAAAGAAAACAAAAATTACAAAGCAGTTCCTTACCATTTAATTGGAAGAATTAATGATTAGTAAAATACTTTTGCCTTACTTAAAGATAAGTTAGGCAAAAGTATTTTTTGTTTAATAAGATAATTATTGCGGTGGTTATTTTTGGTCATTTTAAATCTTGTATTTTAATCATTTTTAAGGTAAAATAAGATGGTTCTTATAAGTGTTATGGAGGGTCCATGAAAATAGATTCAAGCATGTTTAAAAGTCGTGAGCTAATGGAAGGAATTATTGAAATTCCTCGGGAAAAAACAATTAGTTTTGTTAACCCTAAACAAGCTCAGGAACTTGAATTTCTTTTTAATAATTTTTTAATTGAAAATGAAAACCCTTTTATAATTTATTGTGAAAATAAAGATTTAGAAACAGAAGAATATAAAATAACATTTGCTGATAGAATTAAAGTTGAGGCAAACGACCGCAACGGTTTTTACTATGCGAGCTTAACGCTTCTTGAATATTTAAAAAATAAAAAAGTAAAAAAACAAATAATTACTGATAAGCCATATTTAAAAGTTCGGGGATTAATGTATGATATTTCGCGTAACAAAGTTCCTAAACTTTCCTTTTTAAAAAATCTTGTAGAACTTTTGTCAAGTCTTCGTTATAATCATTTAGAGCTGTATGTTGAAGGGTTTAGTTTTGAATTTAAAAGTTTTGAAAAATATTTAAGTGCGCATGCTTTTTTAACTAGGGAAGAATATCTTGAGCTTCAAAAGTTTGCAAGTTCCCGGTTTATTGATCTTGTTCCGAACGTCAATGGTTTTGGGCACATGACTGATTGGTTAAGCCTTGATGAGTTTAAACATTTAGCCGTTAATGAAGAAGGTATTGATTTATTTGGTACACATAGACTACCATCAACTCTCAATCCACTTGATGAAGGAAGCGTTCGTTTTGTTAATAAACTTTATGACGATCTTTTACCACTTTCTCACAGCAAGTTTTTTAATATGAACTTTGATGAACCATTCGAACTTGGGACTGGTAAAAGTAAAGAAGCTTGCGAAAGCAAAGGGAAAGGTAACGTCTATATTGACTATCTTTTAAAACTTTACGAGACAGTTCTTAAATACAACAAGAAGCCTTTAATTTGGGGTGATGTTTTGCTAAAACACCCCGAGGTTTTAAAAAGAATCCCTAAGGACTTTTATTTTGTTGATTGGGGATATGATCTAGATTATCCTTTCGAGAAAAACCTAAAACTTTTAAGTGAACATAAAATTAACTTTTTATCAGCACCAGGAACATCAAGCTGGTGTAGCGTTCTTGGACGCACTTATAACAGTTTTCAAACAATTTACGATAGTGTAACTTTTACTGAGCTTTATGGTGGCGAAGGCTCACTTTTAACAGTATGGGGTGATATGGGGCATTTACAGCCTTGGGTTGTTGACTTAGCGCCGATTGTTTATTTTGGACTTTTAAGCTACACGGGAAACCAAAAGATGTACTATGAGGTTAATAACTATCTTGATGAATATTATAAAGTTAAAAACCTTGGCATTACCCTTCAAAATCTTGGACGCTATAACGAACTTGAAGACCACTTCACATATAACGGTACCGAAACTTTTAGGCTTTTAATTTATACGGTATTTGCGTTAAAAGAGAAAGACCCATTAAGCTATTTTTACCAAAAGATGCAAGGAAGTATTTTATCGCTTCCAAAAGTTTTGGCAATCGAAAAGTATTTAGACGCTTCGCTTTTGCTTCTTGAAGAAACGCCTTTTAAAACAGAACTTATGTATGGGGTTATGCTTGTTAAAGAACTTTTATATATTCACGTACTTTTAAACAATAATCTTAGTTTAAAACTAAAAAATAAATATTATACTGAAGCTAAAAAACTAAACAAAACTAATCAAGAAAGTTATAAAAAACTTTTCCTTGCAAACTTTAAAGAAGGAAATTTAAATAAAAGTTTAGAATATTTTAAAAAGCTTGAAAAGATGCTTGAACTATTAAAGGAGGATAAATATGGAGACACAAAATAAGTTTCGAATAAGTGAAAAACATATTCGCAAGACAATTGTCTTTCTTATCCTTTTTTTATTAGCTGGTGTGCTTTTTAGTGTTGTTGTTTCCTCTTTTTATCGTAATCATTTAAGGAGTAACGCAACAAAGCTACAGCCATTTAAAGCTAGTGGTGAATATGGAGAGTATTTAGAAAAATATAAAGATAAGCCAGTTGTTAAAGATAAAACAACAACCGTTTGGGGTAAGGATGCCCATGTTACTGGCGAGCACACAATCAAACCTTCAGAAATTAATCCGAGCCTTGGAAGTCTTCTTTATTCAGGAACTTCAGGCAACGCCTACTGGGATAACGTCGACGTCGAAGAAGAAGGATTTTATAATTTAATATTTCACTACATTCCTGAACCACATGGCGGTAATAATATCGAACGGCAAATCAAAGTCAATGGTGAAGTTCCTTTCTCTGATTTAAATAACGTTGTTTTCCACCGTATTTGGGGTGACCTTGGTGAGAAACAAGTCGATAAAAATAAAAACGAAATTAAACCTCGGCAAATTGAATATCCCCGTCTTCATAAAATGTATGTTAAAGATATCTCTGGTTTTATTCCTGAGCCATATCTTGTTTACTTTAAAAAAGGCATTAATACTTTAGAACTTTCAACTGTCAGGGAAACAATGAGCCTTTATAAAATCGAAATCGTTCCAAAGCGTAATATTCCAAGCTATGATGAATACAAAACGAAAAACGAAGAGCTTGGTTATACAAAAGTTGACAAAACTCTTTACGCAACCGACCTTAAGGTTAAATCAAATAGCCCAAGAATTGAAGGTGAGAATTCAACACTTCGTTCTTCCTCAGTTATTTATGCAATTAGCGACCGGACAAGTGCTTATACATCGCCTTCGGATCCTGTGCGTTTACTTCTCAATACAATTGGTGGTGATAACTGGAAAACACCAAACGACTGGATTGAGTGGGATATTAACGTTCCCAAAGCGGGTTTATATAAAGTTACTTTAAGATCTCGGCAAGTTACGAACCGTGGAATGTTTTCAACACGTGCTTTTTACATTAATGGTGAAGTTCCTTTTAAAGAGGCTCTCAACACTAAATATCGTTATGGTAGTGACTGGAGCATGGTTACACTTGGAAGTGATAAGGAAGATTATTTGTTCTACTTTAAAGAAGGTGAAAACAAGATTCGCCTCGAAGCTTCACTTGGCGATTATGGCTATCAAATCGCGAGAGTTCAAAAAACAGTTGATGACTTAAATTTAATGTACCGTGAAATTATTACGAGAATTGGTATCAATCCTGATAAATATATTGATTATCAACTTGAACGTAATATTCCTAATCTTTTACCGACTCTCAAAAAATCTGCAGAAACGCTTCGTAGTATAACGAGTGAACTTGATAAGATTAGTGGTGAACGTTCACCAGAAACCGCGACGCTTTATACAGTTGCTGCTCAGCTTGATAAGCTTGTCAAAAAACCGCGAAACATCCAAAAGAGTTTGACAGCATTTTCCCAAAACATTTCATCACTAGGAACGTTTATTTCAAAAGTTAGTCTTCAGACACTAACAATTGATTATTTGATGGTTACAGCTCCTGATTATAAAATTCCAAGAGCTAATCCAATTTTCTTTGTTTCTTTTTGGTTTAAAACCCGCTCATTCTTCAAATCGTTTTTCTTTGATTACGAATCGATTGGAACTCCTGAAATTCAAAAAGGACAAAAAACTATCGAAGTATGGCTTCTTACCGATGCTTTGGTAGGACGCGATCAAGCTAACGCTATTCGTTCACTCATCGATACGACATTTAAAGAAAAATATAACGTCAATTTAAAGATTGTTGGTCCGGAAGTTTTACTAACGGCTACCTTAGCTGGTCGTGGACCCGATGTCGCTATTAATGCTTTTAATGGCACGCCAATCAACTATGCTTTGCGGGGGGCGGTTTACGATATCAGTGTCTTCGATGATTTCGAAGAAGTAAAGAGCCGGTTTACCCAAAGTGCGATGGATCCATATTATCTTGAAGACTTTGAGCCTAACTATAAACCCGATGGAACCCAAGTTTTAAAAGCTGATGGCACACCGAAAACAGATGGCTACTATGCTTTACCAAATAGGCAAGCTTGGCTCATGATGTTTTATCGTACTGACATTTTTAAAGAGAAAGATTTCAAAGTTCCAAACACTTGGGAAGAAGTAGTTAGTTTAGTACCAGAACTACAAATTAAAAACCTTAAATTTTATTTGCCACTTAATACTGTTGGAGCATCGAGCATTATTAACCAAATATTTGCTTCGTACTTATTCCAAAATTCTCAGAACGTTCAGGAAGCATTATATAAACGAACACCAACAGCTGATGGTAAATATTATTTAACAAGTAACATCGGTTCTGAAGAAGGTATGAAAGCTTTCGAGTTCTGGAGTGATTTTTACACTAATTATAGTTTTTCATTATCAATCAGCGATGCTACTTTTATTAATATGTTCCGTTCTGGTGAGATGCCAATTGGTATCGCTTCTTATGGAACGTATAACACACTCACAGTTTCCGCACCAGAAATTAAAGGACGCTGGAAGTTTGCGATGATTCCTGGAGTTGAGAAAATTGATAGTGATGGCAATAAATATATTGACCGCAAGACCCCTTCTATGGGAACAAGCGTCATGATGATGAAGGACGTTATTAAACGTAAAACTTACGATGGAGCTTGGGCGTTTATGAAATGGTGGACTATGAAAGACACACAAGTGGCTTTTGCTAAAGAAATTGAGGCCATCTTAGGTCCGGCAGGACGCCACCCAACACCAAACATTGAAGCCTTTAACCAACTTCCATGGACGATAGAAGAACTAAAATATTTAACAGATCAGCGTAATCAAACTGTCGGTATTTATGAAGTACCAGGTGGTTACTATACAGGGCGGAACATCGAAAATGCGTTCCGGAAAACTGTTAACACAAAAAAGAACCCACGCGAAATTCTCGAAGAATATGTCGCACTTATTGATAAAGAAATTATTAGGAAACGTAAAGAGTTTGGTTTTCCCATTCCTAAAAATTAGAAAGGGTAAATAATGACACTTAGTGAAACAAGCGTTCAGAAAATCGAAACCGAGGAACTAAAAGTTCCTAATGTTTCGGATACCGAAATAAATAACGGAAAGAAAACCTTTAAAGAAAGATGGAAAAATTTTACAAAGAAAATCGATTTATGGAGTAAAAAGAAACCGTTTAGACGGAAACTTTATTTAAATCGTACGCTTTACTTAATGATGCTTCCGTATTTGCTACTTTTCACTTTCTTCACCGTTGTGCCAGTTATTATGAGTTTTGGCTTAAGCTTTACTTATTTTAATATGCTTGAGCGTCCACGATTTATTGGTTTTAGTAACTATTTAACATTGTTCCTCGATGATGACATTTTTATTAAGGCAATTCAAAACACTTTAATCATTGCTTTAATAACAGGACCTATTGGATATTTATTAGCCTTTGTGTTTGCTTGGCTCATCAACGAGCTTCCTAACCGCATTCGTTCGGTTGTGACCTTAGCTTTCTATGCACCTAGTTTAGCTGGGAATGCCGTCTTAATCTGGACATACATTTTTGCTAATGATATCCATGGTTATGCTAACTCAATTCTTCTTAACTGGGGTTTCATTAATGAACCGAAACAGTGGCTATTAACGGAAAAGTATATTTTACCGCTTATCATCGTTGTTCAGTTATGGATGAGTTTGGGTGTTAACTTTTTAAGTTTGATTGCTGGTTTAAAGGGCGTTGATCGCTCACTTTACGAAGCAGGAGCAGTTGATGGTATTAGAAACCGCTGGCAAGAACTTTGGTATATTACACTGCCAGCGATGAAACCACAGCTAATCTTTAGTGCCGTTATCCAAATTTCTTCAACGCTTGGTGTTGGTGCTATCACAACCCTTCTTGTTGGTTTTCCATCAGTAAACTATGCTGGTCATACAATCGTTAACCACTTAAGTGATTATGGTGGCTTACGTTTTGAGATGGGATATGCTTCAGCGATTGCCACCTTGATGTTCTTAGCAGCGATTGGCTTAAATAAATTGATTCGTAAAATAATCGCACGGGTAGGTAATTAATCATGGGAACAAACGAAAAGAAATTAGTTAAACTTTCCCGTAAGGAATTTAAAAACTTACCGCTTGAAGAACAGTTAAGAATCAAACAAGAGCGAAAACTTCAAAAACTAACAAAAGTTAAGAAATCGAAAAAAGAGAAATCACTTGCTGCTGGCGAAAAGAAGATGAAGCGTAAGCAGGAACGCCTGCTCAAAAAAATCGATTCGCGGCCGTTTGCCGAAATCAATCAGTTTAAACTATTGAGACGGAGTCGTATCAGACGCCGGATTAACCGTAGTAGAGCTGGTGATTTTGCTTTATTCCTTTTCCTAGCGATTTGCGGAACTTTCAGCTTTTTACCGCTCCTTTTGGTGTTTATGAATGCTTTAAAACCACTTGATGAAATTTTCTTATATCCACCGAAGTTTTTCGTTAGGAACCCGACTTTATCAAACTTTGCCGATCTTGCTAACGTTCTTGGAAAATCGATGGTTCCTTTTAGTAGATATTTCTTTAATACGATTTTCGTAACGATTGTGGGAACGGTCGGGCACGTTATTATTGCTTCGATGTGTGCATATCCACTTGCTAAACGTAACGTTCCTGGTGGTAAATATATCACAGGACTTGTTGTCTATTCTTTGATGTTCCCAGCAGCCGTTAAGGCTATTCCTAACTATTTAGTTATTAATAGTTTAGGACTTATCGATACTTACTGGGCGGTCATTTTACCAGCGTTTGGATATACCCTTGGCTTTTTCTTGATGCGTCAGTTCATGAGCCAAATTCCAACTTCGCTTGTTGAATCGGCAAAGCTTGATGGTGCCAGTGAATTTCGGATTTACTGGAAAATCATTATGCCACTTGTTAAACCAGCATGGTTGACACTTGTTATCCTTTTGTTCCAAACACTTTGGGCAACTTCTGGTTCGACTTATATTTATCGTGAAGATCTAAAAATGGTTAGTTATGCCTTACAGCAAATTGCAACCGCAGGACCTGCTAGACAAGGAACGCTCGCTGCTGTAAGTTTGATTATGGTATCGATTCCAATTTTTGTGTTTGTTTTAAGTCAATCACAAATCATGGAAACAATGAGCCATTCAGGAATTAAATAGGAGAATGCTGTAATGTTTAAGAAATTTAGATTAATTTTAAGTGTTTTAATTTTAACAGTTATTTTATCCCCTGTTTATATTAAAGGAACGACTGGTTATAATTATGACCAGGTTGGCTCACCAATTCACTCTAATCACGGTATGGTTATGAATAACTTACCTATGACTTATAAAGATTTAGGTATTACAAAACCTGAAGACTTTAAATCGCCAGAAGGGCTATATGTATTCGATCGTGGTAGTGAAACGAAAATTTACCTAGTAGATTCCGGATCATCGAAACTTTTCGAACTTAACAGTAACTATAAAATGGTTGATGAGTATGAATATTTCTTACTTAATCCCCAAGATGTTCGGGAAGAAAACCTTCGAAAGATTAAAACAAATGGTAATCTGTTAGTTGGCGATCGCTTTTTCGGTGTCAAGAAGAGCCACGAGTTTTTAAACCTAACTCCTAGTAATGAAACAATTATTCCTTTACTTTTTGGTAGTAAATATTATAGGGAATCACAAACTGAAGTTAGAATCGAAAACCATGGCGATGCCAATGTTTATTTTAACAACGGTAAAATTCATATCACTCCTTTGGCTCTCGGCAAGGGCAATATCAAAGTAACCTTGGTGTCAACAAGTGGTAAAGACTTAAAACCTATTAATATTGAAAATATTAAGAAAAACTTAGAAACTTTGATTAGGAAAGAACCAGTTGTTAAAACGGAGGGCCTGGTAAAAAATGATTATGCTCGCATCAATGTTAAAACAACAGTTAATGGCGAGGTTTCTGAAAACTATACTTACACAAATTCTCTTTTAAAACTCAACGATCAAATTTTTCCTGATACTATTATAAGACAAGAAGAAGGCGAAAAAAAATCGCTTCTTGGGAAAAAGAAAGGCGATAAGGTAACGATAGAAGAAGATTTTTCTGAAGATACTAAAATAGAAGCTTTCAAAGGTAAAAAAGTAAAATTTGAATTTGAGATTCTCGAAACTTATGAAGGAGAACTAAGAAATACTGAAACGCTTGATGATGTTGTTAAACGCCAAGGAATAACTAATGTTAATACCTGGAGCGAATATGAAAATTATTTAACAAGCCGTAAAGAAGAAAGTGTTTTAGAGACATTTAATATTAACTATTCAGCTAGTAAGGATCTTGTGCTTCAAAATAGTGAATATCCTCACGGATATTTATATGAAGACTTAATTACTGAAACAGATGTTAAAATCAAATTTAATAAACCACGTGCCGTTTATAGGGCCATTAATAAAACAGCAGCAGCTGAAGATTATCTTTATTTATGTGATACTGGTAACAACCAGATTTTAGTTGTTGATTATTTAACAAAAAAAGTTAAGAAAACGATTCATGTTCCTGAGACTAATGAATTTAAAAAGGTTTTATTTGAACCGATTGCTTTAGTTACTGATGCTCCTGGGCGGATGTATGTTATCTCTAATAATGTTTACCAAGGAATTATGCAGTTTTCAACACTTGGTGATTTCGATCGTTTTACTGGCGTTAATTATGTACAGTTAACTCCATGGGAACGCTTTTGGCGACTTTTCAAAACTGAAGAGCAAATCAAGCGTTCAGCAGCTATCATTAATACAACCTTCACAAGTATGACAGTTGACGATAAGGGGTTCATTTATGCGACTTCGATTGCCAGGTCCGCAACTACCCAAAAAGTATCATTTATTACTAGTGTAACGAATAGCTTAGGAGTGGTTAAGCGAATCAATACTTCTGGAAAGGACGTTCTACGAACAAACGGTATTGCCGCTCCTCAAGGGGATTTAGTGTTTTTAATCGCTAACACTCAGCCCGCTGCTAGTGGTCCTAGTAGATTAACAGGAGTTACAGTTAATAAATACGGCTTATATTCACTTGTTGATAGTAAGATGGGGAAAATTTTTACTTATGACTATGAAGGGCATCTACTTTATGTTTCTGGTAAAGGTGCGTATGGTGGTAGTAATACTGAGGAATACGATATTATTCAAAATCCGAAGGGCATCGCTTATTATGGTGATAAACTATTAGTTCTTGATAAAAATGCTCGTAGTCTGTTTGTTTTTGAACCGACGGCAATCTCTAAAAAAATCAACCAGGCAGCGAAGCTTGAATATGAAGGCAATTTCGTTGCTGCTGGTGATGTTTGGGAACAAGTCGTAAAAGAAAATGCTAACTACAGTTATGCCTATTCTGGTATTGGTAAAAAATACTACGCTATGAAAGACTATAAAAAGGCCATGGAATATTTCCGTTTAGGCTATGATATTCATAACCATAGTCGGGCTTTTAAAATATTGAGGGATGATAAAATTCGTTTGTTCTTCCCTTATGCTATCGGACTAATAGTTTTAGTCCCTCTAGGAATATTCCTCACAAAGAAAATAAGATACTTTGTAAAACTTAAGCAAGGAAAGGTTAAGCGTAAAGATGAAGAAAGTGACACTAATCTCGAGTGAAGAAACACTCGACCAAAAACCAGCAATAAAAACAACTGGTTTCAAAAAAGTCCTTTTGTATATTAAAAAGGGATTAGTTTTCTTTTACCGTGAATTTCTTAAATTTCCTAATTATTTACTTTTCCATCCGATTAAGGGCTTTGATCTTTTTAAAAGAGAAAAGAAAGGAAGGCTTTCTGTAGCTATTGTTTTCGTTATTCTGAATATTGTGGGCACACTTTTGACGATGAAATATGGAGGATTTGAGTTCGTTTATGTTAAATGGACAGAATTTCAGCCCGTTTCTTTCGTTCTCAATGCCCTCTTACCAGTTGTTGTATTTGTTTTGGCTAACTGGAGCGTGACAACGATAATGGACGGAAAAGGAAAAATGAAAGAGATTTTCATGGTTTATGGTTATTCATTGTTTCCTATTCTTATTAACGTTATTTTAAATCTTTGTTTAACTAATTTTGCAACATACAATTCAGGAATTGTTAAAATTGTGTCACGGTCTTTCTCGTTTCTTAGTTACATGCTCCTTTTCTTTGGAATTATGGCGATTCATGAATATGGACTATTAAAAACAATCTCAACATTTGTTTTGACCCTTATTGCTGTTGGCGTAATTCTGTTTACAGCACTTTTGTTCTTTGATTTGTTCCAAAAGATTATTGGTTTTATTTACGTTATCTATAAAGAAATTACTCTGCGAGGACTTTTAGGATGAAAGAGAATAAGAAAAAATTTAACTGGAAGCTTTTATATAGTTTCCGTTTCATCGTCCTTTATTTAGCTTTAATTAGCGTTAGTATCGTCTTAGGTTTACGTTATGGGGATTTAATTAAAAGATCAACAGGACCTGTTTATAAAAATATTCCGTTCTCAGAAGAAGGGTTTACGGACTTTACAACGCGATATAACGAACTTGGAGAAACGGTTGACAAACCAAAAAACAACAATAAACTTGTAGCTTCTAATGACCGCTTCGAAATGTTTATCGATGAAGAAACAACAATTGTTACACTTCACGATAAGATTAATGATAACTATTATTATTCAGCTAAAAAAGATAGTCCAAATTCCAGTGAGAAAAGTAATTTTGAACTGCTTGATGGTAATAAAAAGACAGCCCGAATTTCACCATCATGGTATGAAAGTTATAACAAAAGTGTTAAATATCGTAACGCCTTGACGGAGAAGGATGAATCACATTATAAGATTAAATACTTAGAAAACAGTGTTCAGGTATTATATGAAATTGGTAATTTCTCAGCTTATCTTGATTATTTTCCAGAACGCATTTTGACGGCAGACTTCGATAAGGAAAAAGCGGGAATGTCAAAATCAGAACTTCAAAAAGTTGTCAAAGAAAATTTGCGGACTTTTGAAGGGCGGTTTTCTGGTAATGTTGTGTTCCAGGTTTTCCGAACAACACTTCCAAATGGTGATCAAGTAAATTCATTTTTTAACAAAGACGGGGTTGGTGAAGGCAAGGCTTATTCGGAAGCTGCTGCTGAGTACATTGAGAAAAATAACTTAGCCGAAGTCGAACAAATTAATGAACGTGAGTGGACACTAAAAAATATCTCACCAGAGCTCATCAATGGTAATGGAACGCACTTAAATTCCAAAAATTCACCATGTTACTCTAACCTTTTTTTACTACCAGAAGAACTTTTTAAAATCAAATCACTATATCATCACGAACTTCCAGCCGAAGAAGCGGTTAAAGGAACACTTCCTTCACACCTTGTTGGGCGTAAGTTTCGAATTCGGGAAACAGCTAACCAGGCTGTTTTAAAAGAAGTATATCGTCTTCTTTTTACAACTTCACCAAAGAAGACATATGAAGGTTATAACTGTGTGGATGATGACCACAATCAAATTATTGTTGGTGGTTTTCCAAAAATTGATAAGGATAACAATTTCGTTTATGAAGGTGGTGAGTTAAAACGCGATCTTTATACACTAGCGTTAACAGCTGAAGATAATGAAAAAGCTTTGTCTAACGTTAAAACACAGTTGACAATTTTCCAAGTAGGTATCGAATTTAGATTGACCCTTGATGGCATTAAGGCAACGGTCATGAAAGAATCACTACGCGATGGTTATACGCATAATGATAATCCTAAGTTTAAACATGATGCTGTCATTCATAAAATCAAATTAACGAAGGGTTTCACAACTGTTTATAACGAAGGTGGAACAAAAGAAGAAGGTAAGATTATTATTCCGGATGGTTCAGGAGCTTACATTAGCTTCAACACTCCGAAAGTCGATCTAGGTTTTAGAGGTTATAGTAAGCCCGTTTATGGACGAAGTATGACAAATATCCTTACTTTTCAGCCTGAACAAACCGAATACCTTGCTTTTCCAATGTTTGGATTAATCCACTCTTCAAAAGGGCGGGTTCTTGATGTCATTAGTGAAGACGGTGGTGCTCGGGCGACTTTGTTTGCTGATGCTGCTAGGGGTACCGATGATTTCAATTACGCTTACTTCACGCATGTTATTAGGGAACAAGAAGATATTTCCATTTCTAAATTCAGTTCAATAACTTTCCCACGGTTTGCCCAAGAAATGGCAAAATCTGATACTTCGATTGTATATAGAGTGATTGTCGATCCAAAGGATCATAATCTTGGTGGGGTCGCTAAAGACTATGCAAACTATTTGGAAAGTTTTTATGGTCTTAAAAAGCTCGAAACTAAAAAATCGTTAACGCGTATTGATTATGTTGGTGTTTACGAAGAAGCAACGATTAAGGCTGGCTTCAAAGCACGTGATCAAAAGTTCTTAACAAATTTAAAAAATATCTCGGAAATTGAAGAACTTCTTCATAAAGATGGAGTTAACAATCTTGAAGAAAATTATGAGTACTGGACATATGATGCGATGGAACCAAAATACCGAACCGGGTTTAGGGCTGCTAGTATTCTTGGTGGCAAGAAAAAGATTTTAGGTTTCAATAGTGAACATAGTGATATTGGCTACTTCCAACAAACGATGTTTGCAAGGGGATACAAAGTTCCTTTTGGGAATCTTAAATATACTGCCCGCTCGATTGGCAACGTCCAGGCCGTTCAGAAAGATTTCCACATCGTTACTCAGGCAGAGATGCCGAACGCTAAGAAAAACTATTTTCTAAATCCAGTTTTCTATGAAGATTATGCTTTGAAAAATACAAAATCTTTGAAGAAATATGGTATCAATTCCTTGATGATTAACGATCTTGGTCATATGATGGTTACTCATTTCGCTAAAGATTTGGTTGTTAATCGTGACGATGCTGTTTACTATCAAAGGCTTGCCCTTGATGTATATAAAAAGAATTTTGAAAAACTTAGCTTAACGTTCCCATTTGATTATGCTTTTTCCCATACTTCAAGAGCTTTAGATGTTCCGTTTACTTCAAGTGCTTTTGGAATTTTCGAATCTTCGATTCCTTTCTATCAAATGGTTGCTCAGAATTTTTTCCCGCTATCATCACGTTATGTTAATGGTGGTGATGATCACGAAGCTGAGTGGTATTTATTAAATGCTTTAGCAACTGGGGTTAATCTTTCTTATCAGTTGTCATATACTGATCCTAAGAAGTTAATCGAAACCGAATATACTCAGTACTACAAAACTTATTATGTAAATTGGCTCGAAACAATTAAACAAAATTATCAAGAGCTTCAAAAAAACAGAGCTTCTGAGGCTAACATTACAAACTACGAGATTCTTAAACTTGGAGTTAGCAAAACTAGTTACATTTTAGATGGTGTTACTTTTTCAGTAGTGGTTAATCGTTCTGGTGAAGAGTATCTATATAATGGAACGGCAGTAAAAAACAACAGCTATTTAAAAATTAATGAATAGGAGGCAAAGATGACAGAAAAATTCAAAGAAAAACTACAAGAATTTCGCGTAGAAGTTTTTGCTCCTGTTAAATATTTGGCTGCTAAGGTTTTTCAAACAAGATTGTTTCGCTTTTTGTTCATGATTCTTTTGTTTATTCCAAACCTTGTTGCTAAAAAGATTCCTTACCAAAAACGTAAGATTATGTGGGGCGTTGTGTTTGTTTTGCCGTTTCTTGTTGGCCTTGTTTATTTCTTCATCATTCCCTTTGTGATGACGATTGTCTATTCTTTCTCGTATGTTAATAACACAATCGAAGAGGGGTTTACGGTGAAACCGATTGGAATTCTCAATTATAAATATGTGTTTGAAGTGGCGACTTATACGAACGCGAGTTTTATGGAAAACATCGCTACTAACGTTTTATCGATTTTCTCGAATTTCATTATCGTTTTAATTTTTAGTTTACTGATGGCGGTTGTTTTAAACTCGAAGTTTCGGGGGCGTGCTTTTGTAAGAGCGGTGTTCTTTATGCCAATCATCTTCAACTCTCAAGCAATCGATATCGCGATGACAGCAGCAACTGATCTTAAGGGATTTGTCGAAGGACAAACATCAGAACTTTTTGAATCAATGTTTAGTTTCGCAAGATACATCCAGGCTTCTAGTCTGCCACCGTTTTTGACAAAGTTTTTAGTAACAGCAATGACAAAGATCCAAGAAATCATCAATTTTTCAGGTGTCCAGATTCTTATTTTCTTGGCTGCTATTCAGTCTGTTCCGCGCCACTTATACGAAGCCGCGCAGATGGAAGGAGCAACAAAATACGAAATGTTTTGGAAGATTACTTTTCCAATGGTCTCCCCGATGATGCTGCCAGCAGCCGTTTATACGATTGTCGATTCGTTCATGCGATCGAATATTCTCAAATATATTGGTCAGTTTAATAACGCTTCAAAATCAAAGATGCCGTTTAACGGCAAAGAAGTTGAGCTCTCTAACTACGGCATCAACGCCGCTATGAGCTTAATATTTGCCTTTGCTTGTCTTTTAGTTATTACAATCGTTGTTTTAGTTTTACGAAAGTTGGTATTCTACAATGATCGGAAAAACTAATCAATTGAAACTTTTATACGGCAAAGTTAAAAACAATTTAACTGACCCACGTTTACGAAACATTAGACGCCATAAAACAGGGAAGATTCTTTTAATTGTCATCAGAGCCTTTATTTTAACAGGACTTTGCTTTTTGATAATTTTGCCAATCTTTCAGAAGTTTATGTTTGCTTTCCGTCATCCACGGGATATTGCTAACACTCAGGTTGTCTGGATTCCAGAAAACTGGAGCATTGAGAACTTCCGTATTTCTTATAGTTATCTTGAGTATAACCATTCTTTTTGGAACACTTTGATTCTTTCAGTAATCAGTTCGTTTCTTCAAATATTCGCTACAGCAACGATTGGTTATGCCTTAGCGAAATTAAAATTTAAGGGTTCAACAATTCTTTTCTTCCTCTTAATTTTAACGCTCGTTGTTCCGAATGATTCGCTTGCGATGGCAAGAACCTTAGAGTTTAAAAATATTCCATTCTTCGGTATTAAATTAATTGGAAGGACGCTTGCTATTTATTTTATGTCGGGTCTTGGTATGGGAATACGATCGGCAATATTTGTTTACATGTTTATGCAGGCGTTTAGAGGTTTACCGAAGGAACTAGAAGAATCAGCAGAAATCGATGGCGCTGGTGTTTTCCAAACATTTTGGCGCGTTATGTTGCCAAACGTTAAATCGACGATTATCGTCGTTGGCCTCTTTGCCTTTGTTTGGCAGTGGAACGATTACTATTTTGCTAGCATTCTTGAGATTCAAAAGGCACTGTTAACTTTGAAACTTTCGGCAGGGTCTAATAACCTTTATGCAACCATCTGGACAAGCCACTATAAAATCATCATCCAGCTTGGTGAAGATATTGCTCAGAATGCCCGTTTCTATGGTCTTATTGTTAACACATCAGCCCTTTTATCAATGCTTCCGCTCCTTATTGGTTATATCTTTGTTCAACGAAAATTCGTTGAAGGCGTCGAGCGTACAGGTATTACGGGTGTATAATATGAAAGTGAGAGGTTTTCCTCTCACTTTTTTATTTCCGTTTTTTTCTTTTGCTAGTAGAATATAAAGAAAGAGGTAAAGAAAAATGTTAAAAGACGGAATGAAAATTATTAAAGTTAAAGATTATCAAGCAATGAGCGATGTCGCTAGCGATATTTTTATCGATTTAATTACCAAAAACCCTAAAGCTATTTTAGGACTTGCAACAGGTTCTACACCTGTTGGTCTCTATAAGAATTTAATTGCGGCGGTCAAAAATAAAAGCATTTCTTTTAAAAATATCGTAACTTTTAATCTTGATGAATACGTGGGAATTCCTCGCAGCCATAGTCAGAGTTATTTCACTTTTATGAATGAACAGCTATTTAAACATATTGATATTAACAAAGAAAATACGCACGTTCCAAATTCCGAGAACGAACCAGAAAAGGAATGCCAAGAGTATCACGATATGCTCATGAAAAACCGCGTTGATTTACAGGTTTTAGGCATTGGCTCAAATGGTCACATTGCTTTTAATGAGCCAGGCACATCTTTTGATTCAATAACGCAAATCGTTAAACTTACCGAAAACACCCGCAACGATAACAAACGTTTCTTTGCTTCGCTTGAAGAAGTGCCAACACATTCAATCACTATGGGTATTAAAGACATCATGAATGCTAAAAAAATCGTTCTTTTAGCAAGTGGTAAAAATAAAGCTAAGGCCATTTTTGATACGATTAAAGGACCTGTTACCGAAAAGGTTCCAGCTAGTATTTTACAAAAGCATAAAGATGTTGTTATTATTATCGATGAAGAAGCAGCGAGTCTTTTATGATTAAACAAGTTATTAATATCGAAGAAGCTCGTAAACTTTGGAACGAAGAAGTAGGTTTTATTTATCCTTTATCAAAAGAACTCTTTTTTCAAAACATAACAAGTTACAGGAATGCTTTTGTTTATGGATATTATGAAGACGAAGAACTCTTAGGCTTTATTGTTTTTAAAAAGCCTTTTGATAATTTCATTAAAGATTATAATAAAAAAGCCTGGATTAGTTTAATATATGTTAAGGAAAATAGTCGTAAAAAAGGCATCGGAGCTATGTTAATTGTAAAAGCTTTAGAAGAGTTGAAAAATTTTGATGAAGTACGAGTTGGTGGTGACCTTTTTAATTTCTTTCCTGGGGTTCCTGATGATTTTCTAGTTTTGATGGCGAAGCTTTTAACAAAATTTAATTTTTCTGTAACTGGCGAATGTTACGATATGATTAATTTAAATCTTCAAAAGCACCCATACCGTGGCGAAACATATTTAACAAGATATCTTACAAAAGAAGATTTACCAAAACTTAAAGAGTTTATTACAGCCGCTTTTCCTGGACGTTGGGAATTTGAAGTTTATGATTATATTAAAAAAGGTGGAACCGGCAAAGAATTTCTTTGCACTTTTGTTGATGATAAAATTGTTGGTTACATCAGGGTTAATAAACAGGATAACGTTGATGTTCCTTATAACACTAACTGGAAAACAATTTTTGGTAATGATCTTGTAGGGCTCGGACCTCTTGGTGTTTCTAAGGAATACCGAAAACTTGGAATTGGCTATAATCTTCTTGTTAAGACCTTTAACACACTTGTTGAAGAAGGTTACAGGAAAGCTTTAATTGACTGGACAGGACTTGTTCCGTTTTATCAAAAGTTTGGTTTTCAAACGTTCAAGCGTTTCGTTTATTTTGTTTATAAGCGAAAATAATAATTTTTTGTTCGTTAATTAGTTTTATGGTATAATTTCCTAAAGGAGGACAAAAATGTCAAGAAAACTTCAAGAAGTTAGAAGAGAAAAAAGAATAACAATTCAAAAGCTAGCCGACATGACAGGCGTTAATCCTAGTAAAATCGATCGGGCTGAACAAGGTGATCAATGTTTACTACCACGAGAAATGATTAGCATTTCCCAAGTTCTAGGATTATCGGTTGAAGAAATGTTTGGCGTCAACAAACAAGATTTAGTTAAATCAAATAAAGCAGTTGGAAAGTTTCATGCTTATATCTGGAGTTCACTCGTGATGCCAATATTATTAAATGTATATACGGTTTTGTTAATATTAAAAAGTGGATTAAAGTTTAATAAGGAACTTTTCAAAAGTTTTGCTATCATATTTGAAGGCCATTTTATTTTAGCATCATTGCTTATGATGCTTGGACTCGGAATGTCAACTATGCTCTTTGCTAAGGCCCAAGCAAGCTTATCAGGCTGCCCTTTACGAGGACTTAAAGAAAAACAAAAAGGCGTTAAAATTGTTGTTGGTATTCTTCATGGTGTCCTAGTACTTTGCATTTTATTTGCATTAGTGCTGGCAACAGGAATCATTAAAATTAAATAATAAAAGTAATATAAACTCCTAATTTTAGGAGTTTTTTGTTGGAAAATATTCGCCCTAAAGTATTTTGATTTGGTATAATAGGTGGAGTGTTTGTTTAATGAATTTAGAACGGATTGTAACATCAAAATGGTTTCGCTTTTTTAACTGGTTATGGAATGCATTCCTTTTTAATTTATTAATGATTTTTATGGCGTTTGGAATCGTTACTTTCTTTCCAGGGCTCGTTAGTTTGTTTAAGACGATTGAAGACTTAAAAAAAGACCCATCTCGATCCGCTTTAAAATACTATTTTATTAATTTCAAACGTGAGTTTAAAAAGACGTGGTTACCTGGACTTTTTCATCTAGAGTTTGTGAGCCTGTTTGTTTATAGCTTGTTTATCTACTCGGTAATCTTTTCAGGGATTAGTGATCCCCGTGCTGCCGCGAAGGTTTTTTTGGTGTCAAGTCCCGTTTTGGCAATTGGATTTTTTGTAATTCTGATTATCATTCCTTGGTACTTTTTAATACTTGCTCATAGTGCAATGATTATGGCTAGGCTTAACCTCAGGTTTTTCGATAGTTTACGCTTTTCTATTTTCTTTAGTTTTCGGTTCTTTTTCCGGGGACTTGCGCTCATTTTGATGCTTTTGTTAAGTGGCGTGGTTTTAATATATTTGATGCCACTATGGTTTTTTGTAGGCATCGGCTTTCCATTTGTTGTTTGGGAACTTGTAATTCACAAGATATATGATAAAATTTATGATAGTAAAGAGGAGGATAATAATATGTTGGAATTTGGTATCGATCAGTTTAATAAGTTAAAAGAAGTACTTGGTAATAAACGTTTAGGTTTAATTACAAACCCAACAGGAATCAATAAGGAAGGGATTCCAAGTTATGAGATTTTAAATAATCATTTTAATCTCGTGGCGCTTTTTGCTCCGGAACACGGAATTAAAGGAAATGTTCCTGCGGGTGTTCGCTTTGAGAGCTATTATGACGAAACGCTTAAAGTTAAAGTTCATAGCCTTTATACAAAAGATAAAAGGCCAACCAAAGAGATGCTCGATGATATCGATACTTTAGTTATTGATATCCAAGATGGGGGGAGCCGTTTTTATACTTATATATATACGATGGCTTATGCAATGGAAGCGTGTAAAGAACATAATAAGGAAGTTGTAATTCTTGATCGCCCAAACCCTTTATCACGAACATGCGAAGGTAATATTCTCGATTCAGAATACCGCTCATTCATTGGCTATTTCCCAATTGTTCAGCGCCACGGTATGACAATTGGCGAACTTGCTCTCATGTTCAACGAAGAATTTAAGATTGGTTGTAAACTAACTATTGTTTCTATGAAAGGGTACAATCCCGATTTATATTATGATGAGCTCGGGCGCATCATGGTTCCGCTTTCACCAAACTATCCAAATGTTGAAACGGGAGTCTTATATAACGGAACATGTATTTTTGAAGGGACAAACGTTTCCGAAGGAAGAGGCACAACTTTGCCGTTTCGTTATATTGGTGCACCTTATATTGACGGCACGGTTTTAGCAAATAAAATGAACGAAGAAAAGCTTCCAGGCGTTTGGTTTCGTCCAGTTTACTTCACACCAAACGTATCAAAGCACCAAGGCGTCATGTGTTCAGGAGTTGATGTTATCGTTTATGATCGTCAACTGTTTGAGCCAGTAACCTTAGGCTATACCCTTCTTTATAAAATCAGGGAGCTCTATCCAAATGATTTTAAAGTTAACCCACCTTTTAAAGAAGGCATGAAGACGATGCTTGAACTCAATACAGGCTCAAAAAACGTTATTGATAATCTTGATCTTAAAAAGCTTTTAAAACTCAAGAAAGAAGAAACAGAAACATTTAAGAAACTTCGAAAACCTTATTTATTATACAAAGGAAAAGTGAATGGATAAAAACATTAAAAACATTATTGGTTCTTTAGTGGCAGTCGGTTTTAGTGGAACTGAATATAATAAGCACATCAAAAAGATGATTCGAGAGTATCACGTATCAAATGTCATTTTGTTTGCAAGAAACGTTTCGACTTTATCAAAGCTTGTAAAACTTACTAAAAGAATTCATAAAGAGATTATCGAGTATACTGGCGAAACACCGCTAATTATGATTGATCAAGAAGGAGGAGTTGTCACAAGAATTTTTGAGGAGGCAACGTTTTTACCAGGAGCGATGACAATTGGTGCTTCTGGCGCTAGTAGTTACCGTATTGGTAAAATTATGGGCGAAGAACTAATTCGCCTAGGAATCAATATGAATCTTGCTCCGGTTCTTGATGTCAATACGAATCCTTTGAATCCAGTTATTGGTATTCGTAGTTTCTCTGACAACCTTGAAACGGTAAAAAACCTAGCTAATGAAGAAATTAAGGGTATCCAGGAAGCTGGTGTTATTGCCGTTGGTAAACATTTTCCCGGTCATGGCGATACAAAGGTTGATAGCCATTTGGGACTGCCGGTTGTTAATAAGTCTTTATTAGAACTCCGAAAAGAAGAACTATTTCCATTTAGGGAAGCTATTCTATCAGGTGTTAAAGCGATTATGACAGCCCATATTTTATTTCCAGAAGTTGACATGGTTCCCGCAACTATATCTAAAGTTTTTCTAAAAGATGTTTTACGTAAAGAACTTGGGTTTAAGGGTCTTGTCATTAGCGATAGTATGGAGATGAAAGCAATCGCTAACGAATACACGACTCCAAAAGCTGTTGGTATGGGAATTTTAGCTGGTCTTGATATTGCAATGGTGTCACATAGTGAGGACCTACAAATCGCTTCAATTGAGGAACTTACACACCTTTACTACGATAATGAACAGCTTTTCTTAGATACATATAAGCACGTAAGAGAAATTAGAGAAACAACTGCTTCATATCTCAAACCATTTTACGAAGAACCTTTTAAGGGTTTTGAAAATGGGGAAGCTCAAAAGTTTTCTCAAGAAGTTGTTGATGGTAGCTTAACGCTTGTTTCTGGTAAACCCTTTTTGCGGGGAAAGAATACTCTTGCAATTATTCCCAAAGTTAGAGTGCAAACAATTGCTGAAGATAAATTTAGGGAAGTTGATCTTTTTACTTTGATAAGACACTCCCACCTTGGAATAACTCCACTGAGAATTGAAGTCAACGAAATTAATAAAGATGTTATTACTAAACACATCTGTAAGTACGATAACATTATTTTCTTTTCATACAATGCTTATTTAAACGAAAAACAAAGTCAGTTAATAAACCTTATTAATTACTACCACAAGGAAGTTTATGTTATATCCTTGCGTGGTCCTTATGACCTTGTTAAACTTCAAAACATTAGTAATTTTATGACACTTTTCGAATACACTCCTAATGCAGTGAGAACGCTTATGAAGTTTTTATCGGGAGAGTTAAAGCCTCTTGGTAAGCTTCCAGTTAACGTTAAAAAAGGTTTTAAAACCGGAGCGAGCGTTTATGTTGGACTCGAAGAATATCCGTTAAAAGATAATTTAAAATACTTAGAGCTTTTAAGTTCTGTCGGAATCGAAGAGGTGTTTATTTCTGGACACATGCCAGAAGCGAATGAAAATTTTACAAAAGAACTAACAGAAGTAATTAATAAAGCTTCAGAACTTAATTTAAAAGTTGTTTTAGATATTAGTAAACCTTCGTTTTCAAAGCTTCCAAGTATTGATAAAATCTTTGCTTTGCGTCTTGATTGGGGATTTACGATTGAAGATGTGTTAGAACTTAGTAAAAAATATGCGTTTTTAATTGAACTCAACGCTAGTAGCGTCAGGGAATCAGAACTTATGTTTCTTTTGAGTCAAGGCGTTCCCCAGGAAAAACTGAGAGTTAGTCACAACTTTTATCCAAAACCATACACAGGTTTAAGTCACGAAGAAGTTTTACGAAAAAACGAGATGTTCCATCGCCATGGTTTTGAAGTCATGGCATACATTAGTGCTGACGACAAACGCCGTAAACCTCTCAAAGAAGGGTTACCAACTATTGAATCACATCGGCATGCTAACATTTACGAAGCACTTCTTGATATGAAATACTTAATGATGGATCGCGTTTATTTTGGTGATAGTTACGCTAGTAAAGAAGAACTTCTGATTTTAAAGAGTTACAGTACCCTTTTCCCAGTTGTTCCTGTTATCTTTAATGGTAAAGATATGACGGGCGTCTATTCCTTGCGTATCGATCAAGGAGAATACGAGTTGAGGCTTTCTAAAACTCGTGAAGAAAACGTTGAACCATTTAACACAGTTAAACGCGACCGTAAGAGTTTGACATGCGATAATAAACTATTTTTACGGTATTCAGGAGAAATGGCAATCACCTTAAAAGATCTTCCAAGTGATAGCCGTGTAAACGTCATTGGTAAAGTTTTGTGTAGTGATTTTAGTCTTAACTATTTACAAGATGAACAAAAGATAATTTTAAAAGGTGTAAAGAAATGAAATACTTATTAGTTGATGCTGGTGGTACTAAAACGAAAGCTGTAGTCTATGATGAAGAAACAAAAAGCTTTTTAAATACTTTTGTTGGCAAGAGCGGTTCGTATGCTGTGAAACATGAAGAAGCACTTCATGAAATCAAAAGAGTAATCGCTTCTGTTTTTAGAGGTGAAGTTAAAGCAATCGGTATTGGGGCTAGTGGTATCGGCGCTTGCCAAAATATCGGCGAGTTTAAAGATGGCTTAGCTCAAGAATTCAAGGTTCCGGTTTTTTTGGAAAATGATGCCTATATTGCTTTATATTCGATTCTTAAAGATACACATATAGCTGGAGCTTTAGTATTATCAGGAACTGGTTCAAGCGTTCTCACAAAAAACGGTAAAGATACGGTTTTAACAGGCGGATGGGGACACCTATTAACTGAAGAAGGAAGCGCCTATAAAATTGCGATTGACGCTTTTAAAAAAGCGATCTATGATTTTGAAGAAGGTTTACCAAATTCCAAGTTAACTGTAAAACTTTTAGCATCGCTTGGGCTTAAGGAAATTGTTGACATTAAGAAATTTGTTTATGGAAGTGATAAAGCCGGAATTGCTAAAGGATCGATTGTTGTGCGAGAAATGGCTACGCTTGGTGATAGGGATGCCTTAAGCATTATTGAAAGTGCAGGTTCTTTTTTAGCTCGTGATGTTATACATGGCGCCCGTAAATTAAATCTTCAAGAAATCTATTT
Organism: uncultured Acholeplasmataceae bacterium; assembly: GCA_963542825.1. Lineage (GTDB taxonomy): Bacteria > Bacillota_I > Bacilli_A > ML615J-28 > CAG-698 > CAUTZD01. Next base: position 49,310 of record CAUTZD010000005.1, read on the forward strand.
AGGTTTTAGGGGCGGATATATTGAGCGTGATAAAGTTCTTCAAAGCCTCATTGTTAAAAACATCGAAAAAGAGGGATTTAAAGTCATTCTTGAAAACGATCCAACAGACCCAATCATGGGTGCCTACTATATGATTAAAAACGGAGGAAAATAATGCTAGCGATTGGCCTTATGAGCGGTACGAGCGCTGATGGTGTTGATGCTTGTTTAGTATCGTTCAAAGAAGAAATAAAGCTTCTTGATTTTCTTTCGGTTCCTTTTGAGGAAAAGGACCGCTTATTAATTGAAAAGTGTATGGATGAAAAACGTTCGTGTGTTAGCGATATTAGTATCCTTAACTTTCGTCTTCCATATTTATATAAAGAAGCAATCGATAAAATACTTCAAAAAAATAATCTTAAATACACTGATATTGAATTTATCGCTTCTCATGGACAGACGCTTTGGCACGATAATAGCCTATTTCCTCATACGTTTCAGGTAGGCGATGGTAGCGTTCTTAGTGCTTTAACACAAACACGGGTCATCTATAATTTTCGGGTAGCCGATGTTGCTCTTATGGGCACAGGAGCGCCGCTCGTTCCCAAGGCTTTACAAACAATCTACCGTGAGAAAATGCCAATCATTTTCCAAAATATCGGTGGCATCAGTAACATTACTGTTCTTGGGAAAACAGAGGTTAAAGCTTACGACCAAGGTGTTGGTAATCGGGGCATCGATTACTTCATGAAAAAGCTTTTTAACAAAAACTATGATGAAGAAGGAAATATTGCTCGTCAAGGAAGTATTATTAAAAAACTTTATGAATACTTAATAAGTAACCCTTATTACACGAAAAACCCCCCAAAATCGACAGGGAGGGAGCTTTTCTCGCCGTATTACTACGAAAGTATCTTTAGTAAATTCTCACTTGATAAAGCCGAAAAAGCCGACGTCATCAGGACGATGCTTGAAGAGGTGGTTTTTGTTTTAACGAAAAGCTACGAGGAAGAACGAGTTAAAGATATTGTTATTACAGGAGGCGGGGCTTTGAACAGTTTTCTTGTTGAAAGGCTTCGTGAAGAGAACCCTAGTAAAAACATTATGACCGGTAAAGAGTGTATGATTAATGAAGAGGCAACGGAAGCTTTATGTTTTGCAGTTCTTGGCTATCTGACTTTAATGGAACAGCCAGGAAACTTAAAAGAAGTTACAGGGGCTACTAGTGATGTCGTTTTAGGTACGGTTGCTTATAACAAGAAAGGAAAAGAAAAATGAAAGTTAATTTAAATACAATTGGTACAGAACAAATAAATGAGAACAGTAAAGATATTGATCTTAAAAGTACTTATGAAATTCTTAAAACAATTAACAAGGAAGATATGCTTGTTCCAGTGGCTGTTGGTAAAGAACTACATAATATTGAGCGCGTTGTTGACCTCGCGGTCAAAGCAATCGATAGTGGCGGAAGAGTTATCTACATGGGAGCAGGCACGAGTGGACGTATTGGGATACTTGATGCGGTTGAGTGCCGTCCAACTTTCTCGGCACCAGATGAGATGATACAGTGTCTTATGGCAGGTGGTGAGAAAGCTTTCATCAGAGCTCAGGAAGGCGCCGAGGATAGTAAAGAATTAGCGGTTTCTGATCTTCAAAAACTTAATCTAACTAAAAATGATTTAGTTATCGGTATCACAGCATCTGGAAGAACTCCATATGCTGTTGGTGGTGTTGAATATGCAAAAAGGATTGGAGCGAAAACTGCTTCCATTTCTACATCTAAAGATTCAGTTATTGCTTCGCTTGTTGATGCTCCGGTTGTTGCCATCACAGGAGAAGAAGTAATCACAGGATCAACGAGGATGAAATCAGGAACCGCTCAGAAATTAATCTGCAATATGATTTCAACAACCACGATGATTAAACTTGGAAAAGTTTATTCAAATTTGATGGTCGACGTTCAGCCAACAAACGAAAAACTTGTCGAAAGAGCTAAAAGAATTGTTACTTTAATTACTAGTTGTTCTTATGAAGAGGCTGAAAAATACTTACTTTCTCACAAAACTGTAAAGAGTGCGGTTTTAGGAATTGTTAAAAAACTTGATAAAGCCGAAGCAGATAAGCTTCTTTTAGAGCATAAAGGTAATCTTCGGAGTGCTTTAAATGGTTGAGAGTTTTACTTTCTTAATTGATCGTAAAAACATTCGTGGGTATTTTCATAAACCCCTTAAACACACTGACAAACTTGTCATTTTTCTTCATGGGTTTACCGGAAACAAAGCCGAACATAGTTATCATTTTCGGGACTTTTCGCGGGTTTTAGAAAAACACAGTATTGCTAGTGTACGTTTTGATTTTCGTAATAATAGTGAGTCTGATGGCGAATTTAAAGATTTTAAACTACTAGAAGCTTTTATAGATGCCAAGGAAATTATTAATAAGTTTGGAAAAGCTTATAAAGAAGTAATCCTTCTTGGCTATTCGATGGGTGGAGCAATCGCTAGTAACATTAAAAACCCTTTAGTTAATAAGCTTGTCTTGTGGTCGCCAGCTTTTAATCTCGGTGAAAACCTTGAAAAGCGTTTCTTAAACCTCTTTGAGGAGACGAATGAAGTTGTGACAAGTGGTTTTGTTTATTCAAAAGAAATGGTTGATTCCTTTGTTAATTACTGCTTTACTAGCAACTGGAATACAAAGCTTCCTACGCTTATAACTTATGGCATGAAGGACGAAGTCGTAAGTTATGATTATATTAAAAGGTATAATAAGGAAAATAATAGTTCTTATTTGCTTGTTTATGAAAACTCAGGCCATGGGTACGATGATGTCTGTGAGTTTCAAAAACTCATGGACGATACTTTAGCTTTTATTTTAAAGTGATTATAAAAAACGGGACAAGAAGAAGCACCTAAAAAAACGGTCCCGTTTTTTTGTTTCTTTAAGGCCAAAAAATATTGCCAAAAATAATAATGTTTCGTATAATATGGTTGAGATGTTATATCTTAAAAAGGAAAACGTTTTTATTAGGAAAAATAAGATGAGGGAAAATGAAAATAATTACATGTGTTAAGCAAGTTCCAGCAACTTCTGAAGTTGAAATTGATCCAGTAACTGGCAATCTGATTCGCGATGGGAATGATGTCAAATTGAACCCATTTGATTTGTATAATATTGAAACGACACTGAGAATTAAAGAGAAACTAGGTGCTGAAACAGTAGCTATTAGTATGGGTCCACCACAAGCATTAAGAAGCTTAGAAGAAGCAATGTGGATGGGACTTGATGATGCGGTTTTGTTAAGTGATCGTCGTTTGGGCGGAGCTGATGTTGTAGCTACAAGCTATGCTTTAAGCCAGGGAATTAAAAAACTTGGCGATTTTGATTTGATTGTTTGTGGTAAGCAAACAACTGATGGTGATACAGCTCAGGTTGGTCCTGAGATTGCTGAACACCTCAATATTCCTCATGTAAGTTATGTTAGCAAAATTATCGAAGTTACTGATAAAGAAATTATTTGTGAAACAATTCTTGATCAAAATATTCAGACAGTATCAATGAGTTACCCTTGTTTAATCACTGTTGAAAAAGGTATTTTCACGCCAAGGCTTCCAAGCTACAGACGTCTTCGCGAACTTACTGATAAAAAAATTCCCGTTTACACAATTGATGATTTAGCTGATAAAGACCAAACGCATTATGGTCTTAAGGGATCACCAACACAAGTTGAGCGGATGTTCCCGCCACATAAGAACACTGACCACTTAATATACAGTGGTGAAAAAGAACTTCCAAAGCTTCTTTTAAAACTTAAGGAATTAAAGGTGGTGTAGAATGGCTTATTTGAAAGTTGATCAAACTAGGGCTAATAAAGAAAACTACACGCTTCTCACTAAAATTTGTCCGTTTAATGCCTTTGAGTTTAATGACGGCAAAATTGAAATTAATGCCAATTGTAAGATGTGTAAGCTTTGTACTAAGAAGGGTCCAGAGGGACTTGTTACCTTGGTAATGGAAGCCGAGGCTTCGATAATTGATAAAACACTTTGGAATCACATTGCTGTTTTCATCGAGCAAACCGATGACAAGGTTCACAACGTTAGTTTAGAACTTTTAGGAAAAGCTCGTGAGCTTGCCCTAGTTAACAAGGAAAAAGTAATAGCGGTAATAATTGGACACAAAATTGAAAAGAGCATAGAACTTTTAAAAGCATATGATATCGATGAAATATATATTTATGAAGATCCTATACTTAAAGACTTTAACCCGGAGCTGTATAAAGATTGTTTAAAGAATTTTGTCGAAAAAACAAAGCCATCAGTTATTCTGTATGGGGGCACATCTTTAGGAAGAAGTTTAGCTCCACGAGTGGCGGCGGCTTTTAAAACTGGACTGACTGCTGACTGTACCATCCTCGACATGAAAACGAATAAAGATCTCATTCAAAATCGTCCAGCATTTGGTGGAAACATTATGGCTGGTATCGTTTGTCCGAATAACCGTCCACAAATGGCAACTGTTAGATATAAAATATTTTCGATGCCAGAAAAGCGTGCAAACCCAAATTTAATGATTCACAAAGTACCGATTGATTTTTCACTCGTTTCTAGGTTAAAAGTTCTAAGTAGGCGTAAAAAGCCCGAAGAACTTGATATTTCCGAAAGCGAAGTCTTAGTAGCAATTGGTAGAGGATGTTCTAGTAAAGAAGGAATAGAACTAGCAGAAAAACTTGCTAAACTCTTAAAAGGCATGGTAGCAGTAACTCGTCCTCTTGTTGAAGCAGGACTATATGATGCTACACGGCAGGTGGGGCTTTCTGGTCGTAGCGTAGCTCCGAAAGTTTTATTAAACTTTGGAATTAGCGGTGCTGTTCAGTATAGCGCCGGTGCTACAGGTTCTGAACTAATTGTTTCGTGTAATACTGATCCTCATGCCCAAATATTTGATATTAGTCATTATGGTTTTGTTGGTGACGGAATTTTATTTATGAAAGAACTAATTAAGTTATTGTCTGGTGATCGGTGATGGGTTTTCAAAAAGTTAATAAAGAAGATATTTTAAAGTTAACCGAGATTGTTGGTAAAGAAAATATTTTTTCTGGCAAGGACATTCAAGAAGATTATGCTAAAGACGAACTAGGAACTGTTAAGGTTTATCCGGACGTTGTTGTTTTTTGTTCAACCACCAAAGAAGTAAGCAAAGTAATGAAATATGCTTATGATAAAACTATTCCGGTTACGGTTCGTGGTAGTGGTACTGGTCTTGTTGGGGGCTCGGTTCCTATTAAAAAAGGTATTTTGCTCGTACTTACAAAGTTCAATAAAATCTTAAATCTTGATGAAAAAAATCTATGTTTAGAAGTTGAACCTGGTGTTCTCATTATGGATATTTACGATTACGTTGAAGCACATGGTTTATTCTATGCTCCTGACCCTGGTGAGAAAACAGCAACAATTGGTGGCAACGTCGCAACAAACGCTGGTGGTATGCGTGCCGTTAAATATGGCATTACAAGAGACTGGGTGAGAGCACTGGAGGTTGTTCTTGCTGACGGAACTGTTGAAATGTTTGGACGTGTCGTTGCTAAGAACTCAACAGGCTACTCTTTAAAAGATTTGATTATTGGTTCTGAGGGGACGCTTGGTATTATCACAAAAATATATTTAAGATTGATTGCTCTTCCAGAAAAGGCAATTAGCCTTCTTGTTCCATTTACTTCGTTTGATAAAGCAATTGAAGCAGTTCCGAAAATCTTACGTTCACGGCTAACGCCAACCGCAGTTGAGTTTTTCGAGAAAGATACGATTAAGTTTGCAGAGAATTTCCTCGGGAAGAAGTTTCCAGATGGTAAGTATCCAGCATATTTACTTCTAACGTTCGATGGACAAACGAAAGACGAAATCAAAGCGAGTTTTCAAAAGGGCGCTAATCTTTTGATTGATGAGCTTGAAGCTGCTGACTGTTTGATTGTTGATACTGATGAACGTAAAGATGACGTCTGGTCAGCAAGAGGATCATTCCTTGAAGCAATCAAAGCATCGACAACCGAGATGGATGAGTGTGATGTTGTTGTTCCGCGTAGCGAGGTTGCGGAGTTTATCAAATATACTAAAGAAGTATCAAAAGATCTCAAGGTACGCATCCCTTCATTTGGACATGCAGGAGATGGTAATCTACATATTTATATATGCCGTGATGATTTAAATCAAGAAGAGTGGGAACGAGTTTTAAAGGAGGCCTTTAAACGTTTCTACGAGAAAGCTAGTTTGATGGGTGGTCTTGCTAGTGGTGAGCACGGTATCGGTTTTGCTAAGAAAGACTATATGTCTTCAATGCTTGGAAAAACCCAGACCCGAATTATGAAAGAAATTAAAAAAGTATTCGATCCTAAGGGCATTTTAAACCCTGGAAAAATCGTTTGATCTTTAACCCTAAGTTTAGGTAAAAGATATAGGCCAAAATATTGAAAAGGAGGATTCAATGGCGACCAAGTTTAAAAAACTGTTCTATGTTTTTGCGGTTTTACTACTTGCTATTGTTTTAGTAGGTTGTAAAAAAGAAAAAATGCCAACTAAACTTACGCTAGAAGTGAAGGATTTCTATTCTGATCAATTTCCAGAAGGAGAAACAATCACTCTCGAACGTGGTAGTGGTTGGGCAAGTTTGGCTCCAGTAGTCGAACCAGAAGGTGCTTCGAAAGAAGTTGTGTACAGTTATGAAGGTGACGAAGGCGTTATCCGTTATGAAAATGGAAAAGTCTATGGTCTCAAATCAGGAGTGGCTAACCTCGTTGCTACTTCTAAAAAAGATCCTAAAGTTTCCTACAAGATTCCTATTTATGTTGTCGAAAACTTAGATTTTGAGACCCGTGTTCAACAAGTATACAATCACATCAAAGCTAATTTACCAAAGGATATTACCGGAGAAAAAGTTGAATTTCCAAATTCTATTTATGGAGATATTAAAGTAACTTATACTCCTAACTTTGGTTTTGCAAATCCATTTGTTACCGAAGGAAAGAAAATTTTCTTCAAAAACTCTTTTGAGACAATGCAAAACTTTGTTGTCAATTTCTTGATTGAAGCTGTCGTTCCTAACGGTAAGAAATCTAATGGTTCTGTAAATGTTTCAATCACTAAAGCCGATGTACAGCCAGAAGATAGCGAAATCTTCATCGGTCAAGAAGCAGAAAAGGTTGTTCGTGCTTACGCTCAATCAATCTTTAAACATCCAGTCGAAAGTGATCAGGAACTTTCACGTTCACTTCGCAGAATGCATTTCTATACAACTGGTGAACATCATCTACCAAAAGTTTTAGAAGATTATTTGGCAAAACATAATTTGGCAGATATCTATGTTAACCAGTGGTCTTTTGATGATTTAGTTGATGGTAAAGGTGTTAAGCTATCAAAACCAGCTAATGAAGCAAAAGAAGTTTCGGCCCTTGAAAAAGATATCGCTTCTTTACAATCTTTGAAGAAGGCCGTTTTACAGTTAAAAGCACAACTTGAAGCTACTGAGGACGCCGTTCAAATAGAAGAACTTAAGAATCAAATCGCTGCTAAAGAAGCACAAATCACTGAGCTCGAAACAAAACTCGGATCAGTATTAACAATCGATGATCTTGAAAATAAATACTATTCAAAGCCAATGTCTTTGGCATACACTAAACCAAATGATTACACTTTTGGTAATGTCAGTGCTTTATTGAGGGTTGGTTCTTTCTTCTATAAGAGTAGTACGGAAGTTGTTGTTCGTGGTTATACAAAAGATGAAATCATCAATGTTATCAGTGAACAAATTCTTCCTGCAATTCCAAGCGATAAAAACGTTACTGAAAACTTACAACTTCCAACTTATAATAACCAGTTTGCTATTAAGATTAATTGGAAGTCAAGCGATGAAGATGTTTTAAAAGCAACTGGACGGATGAGTCTTGATCCTGTACAAAACAATAAAACAGCAACTTTAACAGCAAGTTTTGAGTATGCGGGAACTTATTATGATCGTTTTGCTTTCCCAACTGTTGAATTCAAATATATTGACTTGAAAGTTGTTCAACCAGTATCTGATTTAGCGAAAGCTGGACTCCTTTTACAAAATGCGGTTGAAGATGTTAAAAACTACGATTACTTCATGAGAATGGCTGATCGCTATGAAAAGACAGTTGTCGCTCCTGTACGCTGGAAACTTTATGATGCGCAAATTGCTAATAATGCTGCAAAAATTGAAGAAGCTCAAAAAGAATTAAATAAACTTGAAACAACATTAAATTCTTATAAAGAAAAAGCTTTGGTCGCTAAAGAAAACGCAAGCTTCCTTCTTAACAAAGAAGAGGATAAGAAATTCCCTCACTATTTCCCATATGGTTTAGAAAAGACATTTGATAAACCACTCGGACTAGTTGAGAATTACGCTGTTTTCGATGAATTCTTTGATACAACAAAGAGTGAATACGCTCCATTTGCGGGTATTACAATTGATTGGAGTTGTGATGAAAAAGTTATTCGTAACGATCTTGAAGATGAAGATGATCATACACCATCTCCAATCTTTGATAGTAGCTGGAAAATTACAAAACAGTTTGCTCGTTATCGTAAGACTAAGCTTACTCTCACTTTAAAACGTGGTGGTGAAGAAGTTCAGTCTCATGTATTCATTAACACTGGTTTATCTCGTGATCCTCACGACTACTACCAAGGTGGTACAAGATATAAAGACCGTGCGATTACTGCTGGTCAACCATTTGACAACATCCACATGGTTTCTCCATATGATGAAGTTGTTGGTCAAATCATGGCCGGACGGGAATCATGGCGCCGGTATGGTTTAACTGGTAAACAGTATACAGTAAGCTTCATGGAAAATGGCATGCTCAAGACAATGGGTGTTCATCTTTCTGGTCGGACAATGGTTCATATCGCTTTACGTGATTTACCAGAAGAACAAAAACTTCGTGTTGTTGTTATTGATGGCGACATCCATACTAAACGTAATATCTTTGTAGGTTCAACACTTCGGATGACTGGAGCAGCCGTTACTAAGAGTTTACTTGGATATTCTGGAAAAATTAATTATACAAGTCTCATGAATGTTTTGACAGCTGAACAAAAAGCTGAGCATGAACCAAAAATTAAAGAAGCATGGGAACATAAATTTGATGCTTTCCCTGATGCTTTTAAGAAAGCTCAAAAAGAAAAAGTTATGGCAAATCCAGAACCTTGGTTCGTTGTTGAATACCTAAAAGATAAAGGCATTTTCGAGCAAGTGCCTACTACAGAACTTGTTCGGGTAGCAAACGAAGATCAAGCTCTTGAGAAAAACTGTCCAGTTTACCAAACAATTGAAGAAGAAGGAAAAGATGTTATTGACTGGGTTAATAAGACAATCGCTCCTACTGGCACAGTTAAAAATATTTATGGATATGTTTTAACTAAGAAAATTGATAAGGGTGATGAATTAAATCACTATGCATATAGTGTTAATATGCAAGAAAATCCTAAGTATAGTGATGAACTATATGAAAAAATCGTTAAACTTATCAACGAAAAATCTAATCTAGAGATTTATACTAAAGTCGTTTCTGAAACAATCAACGGCAGCGAAAAACAAGTTAATACGATTTTCTATAAAGATCCACTTGGCCAAGAAATTCGCTATATGAATGAAGATGAGTTCATCTTCAAAAACCTAAGCAGTTCTGTTGATGCTGGTATTCTTTATAATATTAATAACAGTGATCCTCGTTTCCGCGTAGCTAACGAATATCAAGTTAGTGGATACGATCAACAATGGGTTGAAAACTTGACAGCTGACAAGGAACTTATGTGGGGTATGCGTTATGTAATTGATCCTAAGAATAAAGAAGGTAAATCAATTATTCAAAAGCTTCCTGATATGATGGGATTAATAGGAGCTCGTGAATGGGGCGCTGCCGCTATGACAATGTTCCCTGGTGGATATTTAGTTGACGGTTCTGGAAGAGTATTCTTCGCAAGCGATGAAGGTGATAATAAAGCTGAAAATATTGTTCAACAAGAAACTGAAAAATTAGGATATAAAAAGCTCGATGCTGATGGCAATATTATTAGTTGGGAACTACCAAACTATGCAGCAATTCCTGCTGGTGGATTTGGATTCTCGCCATGGACAGCTTGTCGTGGTACTGGAACTCTTGATTTCATCTATAAACAATTATCATATGGTCATGTCTTTGCTCACACATACCGTTTAGAAGAAGGCAAGCCATTTGCTAATAGCGATGCTAAGATTGGTTCAGTCCTCGTTCCTAAATTTGATTTTACAAAGTCTTATGCTGAAAACGGTGGCGTTTATGGAACTGAAGGCGATACATTCAGTGTTGAATTTTATAAAGCTAAACTTCAAGAAGCTGAAGCAATAACTGCCGAAGCTGATAAAGCTAAGGCTTTAGAAAATCTTAAGTTCTACTATGAATATCATCAAGCTAAAGAATTATCTGTTCATTTAGAAGTTGAAAACTATAAAGTTCAAAACTTTGAAATTGAAAATGTTGGTGATACATTAAAGACAACTTACAAGCAAAAAGAAGATGGAACTAATAATACGAAGATTAATCTTCAATTCTATGCTAAACCTTACGGTAGTATGTTTACTCCAACTGCTAGTAACGAAACAGAAATCACTATTCAATCTGATACCGCTGATAGCTATAAACTTACTAAGTCAAATCCAGGAACTGTTCTTGAACTTTTAAAACCTGCTACTCTTAAGATTAAAGTTACTGATAAGTATAATAAGTCACTTGTTTATAAATTCAGAATTATTGATCCTGCAACTAACAAACCTAAATATGTTGATGAATTGACTGTCGAGGTTGTTGGTACACTTCCAAATGGAATAGAGATTAAAGGTAAGCATGGTGGTAATGATCTTTTACTTTCTGATGAAGGAGTTAACGATATCGTTTACACTGATGGCTTAGCAATTGATATAGAGCCTAAACTTTTACCAGCTGAAGCTGTTCAAAGCTTTGTTTACAAAATCTACAAACACGTTGGTGGCAAGTATATAGAAGCTACTGAAACTGACGCTGTTGTTGAAGGAAGCGTATTCAAACCGCTTCATCCTGGAAAATTCAAAGTCGTAGTCATGGCTCGGCAAAATACTGAGATTGCACAAGAACTTCTCTTTGATATCGCAACTCCAGCTTTAATAGGCATGGAAATTAGTGATCTTCCAGGACTTGCTGTTGGACAAGAACGTCCACTCGTTCTTAAGGCTAATCCAGGATTTGCTATTCCTGAATTAAATGGTACATTTGAAGTTGACCCTGAAGAGTTCTTGCTTCTTCCTGGTAATGTTATTCGTCCATTAAAGGCTGGCAGTTATACTGTTAAGTACAACTATCAACTTGGTGGCGCACCTCAACAAGCAACGAAGACATTTACTGTTCGGGATAAAGACATCAATGGTTTCCATGAAGGTATTACAATTTACAAAAATAATACTCTTGATCTTTTACCATTTATCGGTATTCCAAGCTTAACAGATCTTATCTTTGAAATTTCTGAACCTACTATTTTAAGTGTTAACACGAGTGCTGTAGCTACAGGACTTCTTCCAGGTGTTGTAACTGTTACCGTTAAACTTGCTTCAAATCCAAGTGTTCAAAAAGTTTTAACAATCACTGTTCTTGACGAGCCGATTAATCCAACAAGCGTTCAGATTACAACTCCTGATCCACTTACTGTTGTTCCTGGACAATCTTCAACACATCAATTAGCAGCAAGTGTTTCTCCAGCCGGAGCTTCTCAAGAAGTAATTTGGCGGTCAGTTAATCCTGAGATTGCGGAAATTAATAACTCTGGTGAGATTACTTTAAAGAGCCAAGGAACTGTTACTGTTTATGCTTTCAGTGCTGTCAATGGTGCAGTGTTTGCAAAGAAGACATTTAATGTTGTTATTCAACCAGCAACTGTTACAGAGCTTAATGAAGCTTTCGAAGCTTTCAAACAAGCTTTTATAGAACACGGGGAAGCGAAGATTCCTGATCTTCCATACTTAACTGTTAAAGTTAATCCAGCATCAACTGATCTCCTTGAAATCGTTGGTGGTACTCTTAAGATTAAGGCAACACCAATGTTTCAAACAAAAGCTAAGGTTGATTTTGTAACTTCTAACCCTGTTTGGGAAAAACAAGCAGAACTCTTAGTTGGTAAACTTGCTAAGGAAGGAACCGAAGATTTCCATTATATTAGTCAGTCTCACAAAACAAAGAATTACGTGACTGATGGAACTTTTGATATTCAATTAGGAAAATACAACTTTAGCGGTACAATCCTTAAATACCAAAATAAATATTATCCATTAGCTAAAGGTACAACAATTAAAATCACTGATGAAATGGTTAGTGGTGATACTGTGATGACTAAAGAGCAATTACGTCCATATGGTGATGCTTTTAATGGAAGTTTAGGTATTATGCTTGAAGGTTTTGCTGGTACAGGAAATCCTATATCATTTGGTTATTACGGATCAGGAGCTTTCTACTTTAACGATGCAAGTCGTGAGGTTACTATTCCGGTTGGAACTCCAGATCGTGCTGTAATTTATGGTCGACATAATCTTGGAACAGGCTGGGGACACGATTTCATTCATCTACAATATGTTGATGGTAAATATAAGATTAAAAATATTTATAATCCAATTGAAATTCAGGATATTAAACTTCAACCACAAGAATGCTTATTCGCACCGCATACAACAGACATTAGCCGTGGATTATGTACACGTGTTACGGCTGGTCCTACAGGACATACTGATGATACAGATATTTTCGGTGCTCCATCTGCTCCCGACACTACGCGTGAATACGAATTTATTGTTAGCGAAAAACCTTTCGAACAAGAAGGTGGCGATGAACGGACTTACGTTAAATTCATGCTTGAAGGTGGAGCACTTGGTAGTGTTACTGAAGACGTTTATAAGATTGTTACAGTCGGCGGACAAGTAGCAAGTATTGGAAATCCTACTCTTAGTGGTTATACGTTTAAACACTGGGCTAAAGAAGGGGAAAGCACTCCTTTCAATTTCAATACTAATATTACTGAACCTACAGTATTAAAAGCTGTTTACGGTATACCACAAGTAACAGTAACATTTGATCTTCAAGGTGGTGAGGGAACTTTTGATCCTGTAACTGTTAACAAAGGTGAGGTAGTTACTAAACCAGTAGCTACTCCAACAAAACTAGGTCATACGTTTAAACACTGGAGTACAGAAGTAAATGGTGCTGAATATGACTTTGCAACACCAGTTAATGAATCAATGACACTTTATGCTGTTTGGGAAGTTAATAAACTCAATGTTACATTTGATCTTCAAGATGGTGTTGGTACTTTTGAACTTAATGTTCAAGTTAATTATGGAACTGCTGTAGCTAAGCCAACTCCAGATCCAACAAAAGTAGGTCACACATTCAAACACTGGAGTACAGAAGTAAATGGTGCTGAATATGACTTTGCAACACCAGTTAATGCTTCAATGACACTTTATGCTGTTTGGGAGCCTGAAAGAATCACGGTAACATTTGATCTTCAAGGTGGTGAAGGAACTTTTGAACTTAGTGTTCAAGTTAATTACGGAACTGCTGTAGCTAAGCCAACTCCAGATCCAACAAAAGCAGGTCAGACTTTCAAACACTGGAGTACATCAGTTGGTGGTGAAGCATATAATTTTGATACACCTGTAACTGGTCCACTTACTCTATATGCTGTGTGGGAATAGTAGTTCGAAAAGAATCATAGATAAAGAACCTATTTAGTTAATATTCTCTTAACTAAATTCAATGAAATATTAATAATAGCGCGGAGTTTTTCTCTGCGCTATTATTATTTTTTTAGACATATATTTTAGAGAGAAAATCTTAAAAATTTTGTTTGACAGACCTTAACTTATGTTGTATAATAAACACGCTATGTAAAC
>CAUTZD010000006.1:0-61456 GCA_963542825.1 uncultured Acholeplasmataceae bacterium
TGAGACAAAATCACGTGTTAATAGATTGAGACAAAATCTGAAGTTAATCACAAATTATTTAGTTAGGCTTTTTTATTTCTTGCCGAAACCTCATTTTCAAGGTATATTAAGTATGACTCTAAAAGGAGAGAAGTTATGCCTTTAATAATTAAGAATTTACAGATGCCGATTTGGGCGTTTGTTGTACTACTTGTTGGACTTGTTTTAGTTTCGTTAATTGCGGGATTTTTTATCGCGAGAGCGGTTTTTAAGAAGTACCTAGAGAAGAATCCACCAATCAACGAAAAGATGATTAGAGCGATGATGATGCAAATGGGAAGAACTCCAAGTGAAAAACAGGTTCGTCAGGTGATGGCCCAAATGAATCAAAATAAATGATTGCGTAAATTTAAAAATGCTGATTTTAAAATCAGCATTTTTTCATTTAATCTTTGGTTCGGTTTTAAGGAATAAGCGTTTGATGTTTGCGTGGTGTTTGATAATGATGATTAGAACAGCTAAAGAAACAACTGTGAAATGAACATATGTTGAAAGTGTCCTCCAGCTACTAATAAATACAGGGTGCGTCCAGTAAAAATCTTCAAAACCCGAAACAAGTACGGAAGTTAAAGCCCCAATTATCGATCCAAGAGAAACATATTTAGTCAAGAAGACAACAAGAATGAAGACAACGAGACACGTAATTCCAGCTACTGGTGAAAATCCAGCAACAATTCCGAGTCCCGTTGAAACGCCTTTTCCGCCCTTGCCAAGTAAAAAGATGCTGAAGCAGTGGCCAACGATACTCATTAGCCCACATAAAGCTGGGGCTAAATAAATATCTTTAGAGATAGGGATAGCAAAAACTATTGGGATGACTTGTACTTGAAATAAGAAGGGAAAGATAAAACCTTTTAAAAAGTCGAGAAAGAAAACCAAAATTGCCATCTTGATACCAATAGTTCGCATGACATTTGTGGCGCCAATATTCTTGCTGCCATGGTTTCTAATGTCGATTCCATTAATCTTTCCAAGGATGAGGCCCCAAGGAATCGAACCGAAGAAAAATGCATTTATAATTAATAATATTCCTATTGTTAAATTCATCTATTTAACCCCAAACAATTATACCCAAAATATCGTTTAGTGCAAACTTTATTTCTACCTCTTCTAAAAACGATTAAATAATATCATTTTATATATTTGAATATATTTATATGTATAAAATAATACTTGCTAAATGATTAAATATGTGATATAATAGAATATGAATATGATTAGTATGTTGTTTTGGGAGGAAAAATATGGCAAAAACAGTTTATGATGAATCGTCGATTCAAGTTTTGCAGGGACTTGAAGGTGTTCGTAGGCGTCCTGGTATGTATATTGGGTCGAGTGATGCTAGAGGACTTCATCATTTAATATGGGAGATTGTTGATAACTCAATTGATGAATGTTTAGCTGGAGAAGCCGACAACATCAAAATTACAATTCACAGGGATAACTCAGTTACCGTTACTGATAATGGACGCGGAATTCCAATTGGCAAACATAAGACAGGTGTTCCAACTCCTCAGGTTGTTTTTTGTAATCTCCATTCGGGCGGAAAGTTTGATGAAACCGGTGGATATAAGGTTTCTGGTGGGCTTCATGGTGTTGGTTCAGCTGTCGTTAATGCTTTGAGTGATTTTCTTGAGGTTACGATAACTCGCGACAACAAAATGTATACTCAGCTTTTTGAAAATGGTGGTAGTAAAATCAACCATCCTAAAATTACTGATTTTCCAAGTAAGAAGACCGGAACGAAAGTTCATTTTAAACCTGATTCGACAATCTTTTCAACGACATTAATCGATTATAAAAAAGTACTCCAAAAAGTTCAAGAGTCGGCTTTTCTTGTTAAGGGTTTAAAAATTGAAGTCAACGATGATCGTAGCGGAGAACACGAGACTTATCAATACTCTGATGGTATTGTTCAGTATATTAACGTCATCAGTGAAGGCAAAAAACAGTATAGTGATCCAATTTATATTGAAGGTACATCTAACGGTATTCAAGTCGAGGCGACACTTGTTTGGCTTGAAAAGAGCTACAGCGAGAATATTTTAAGTTTTGTTAATAACATTAGGACGCGCGATGGCGGAACCCACGAAACTGGTTTTAAATCAGGAATTACGAAAGCTTTTAATGATTATGCAAGGATGAAAAAAATCATTAAAGATAATCAAGAAAACTTAGATGGCCTTGATATTCGTGAGGGAATGATTGGAATTGTGAGTGTGAGAATTCCTGAAAGCATCCTTCAATTTGAAGGCCAAACTAAAAATAAACTCGGTACTGCTGATGCCCGGATTGCTGTTGATGAAGTTATCTCGGAAAAGCTTGGTTTCTATTTAGCAGAAAAAGGCGAGATTGCTTCGCTTTTACTTGAAAAAAGCATGAAAGCAGCAGCTGCCAGGGAAGCAGCACGTAAAGCTCGCGATAGTGCTCGAGAAATTAAAAAGACAGCAACAAAACCAACGGTTTTAGCAGGAAAACTGTCGCCAACCCAAAAACGCGATCCCGAACGTAATGAACTTTTCCTCGTGGAAGGTGATAGTGCGGGAGGTAGCGCGCGTCAGGGGCGTGATCGTGAATTTCAAGCCATATTGCCGCTCCGTGGTAAAGTAATTAATGCCGAAAAAACCAATACCGTTGAACTAATTAAAAACGAGGAAATTCTTTCAATTATCTCGAGTATTGGTGCTGGTTTTGGAAATGATTTTAACTACAAAAAGTCTAATTATAAAAAAATCATCATCATGACCGATGCCGATACTGATGGAGCTCACATTCAGGTTCTTTTATTAACATTCTTTTTTAGATATATGCGGCAATTGATTGAAGAAGGCTTTATTTATATTGCCCTGCCGCCTCTTTATAAAATAACTTTAAAAGCGAGTGAAATAAAATATGCCTGGACTGATGAAGAGTTAAAGGAAATTACCCAAAATTATAAAAACACATCAGTACAGCGGTTTAAGGGACTTGGGGAAATGAATTCTGAACAGCTTTGGGACACAACGATGAATCCTGAAACTAGGACTTTAATTAAAGTTAATATCGATGATTTTGCGGAGGCTGATGAAAAAGTTTCGATTCTCATGGGAGATGATGTTGATGTTAGAAAAGAGTGGATTGAAACAAACGTATCTTTTGATTACGAAGATAACTTTACGCTTGAGGAAGTTGAGGTAGTTAACGATGAGTTCTAAACAAACGAAAAAGCCTAATCAAATGATCGAAGATATTAAAAATTTTGTCGAAGAAAACATCATCGAACAAAATCTCGAAGAAATTTTTGGAGAACGTTTTGGAAGATATTCTAAGTATATTATCCAGGACCGAGCACTCCCTGATGCGAGAGACGGCTTAAAACCTGTTCAAAGACGAATTCTTTTTGCGATGTATAAACTTGGGATGTTTTCTAATAAACCATACAAAAAAAGCGCGAGAATCGTTGGTGAAGTTATTGGTAAATATCATCCTCATGGCGACACATCGGTTTATGATGCGATGGTCAGAATGGCACAAGACTGGAAAATGTGTTTACCACTCATCGACATGCATGGAAATAAAGGTAGTGTTGATGGTGATCCTGCGGCAGCGATGCGGTATACGGAAGCAAGGCTTAGTGTTTTTGCGGAGTGTCTACTTCAAGATATTAATAAAAAGACAGTTGGGTTTATCCCGAACTTCGATGATGAAGAACTTGAGCCAACCGTTCTTCCTGCAAAGTTTCCGAATCTTTTAGCAAATGGTTCTACAGGAATTAGTGCTGGTTATGCAACAAACATCCCTCCTCATAATATTGGTGAGCTGATAGCTTCAGTTATTTATCGTATTGATAAACCTAAATGTAAATTATCAGAAATTATGCACATTATGAAAGGACCTGATTTTCCAACTGGAGGAATCATTCAAGGTCGTGATCAAATAATTAAGGCTTATGAAACAGGTCACGGGAAAATCGTCATCAAAAGCAAGATCGAAATCGAAGAACTCGAAAACAAAAATAAACGTCTGAACATTACTGAAATACCATACGAGGTCAACAAAAGTCAGCTTGTAAGACGGATGTCAGATGTTGTTATGCAAAAAAATGTTGATGGAATTTTAGGGATTCGTGATGAATCAGACCGGAGTGGCTTACGAATCGTTGTCGATCTTAAAAAATCAGCTAATCCAGAAACAATTCGCGATTTCTTTTTGAAATCAACAGATCTACAAATTAACTACAGTTTCAACATGGTCGCAATCGATGAGAAGCGTCCTAAACTGATGTCACTTTTAGAGATGATCGATAGTTATATTGCTCATCAAACAGAAGTGATGACTAACCGTTGTAACTTTGATTTGCGAAGTGCCAAGAAACGCGAACATATCGTCGAAGGCTTAATTGCGATGGTTAGCATTCTTGATGCAGTTATCCAAACAATCAGGTCAAGTAAAAACAAAAAAGAAGCGATTGAAAACCTTGTTTCAACATATTCTTTCACGGAAATTCAAGCAGAAGCAATTGTAATGCTTCAGTTATACCGGCTTACTAATACCGATATTGTTGCGTTAAAAGAAGAACAGCGCGAACTTAAAGAGAAAATTGAACAGCTTGAGGCGATTTTAAGCGATCAAAATCTTTTGTTCGCAACAATCAAGAAAGAACTGATGGAGACGCTTAAACTTATTAATACACCACGTAAAACACTCATCGAAGCAGAGATTGATGATATTAATGTTGGTGATGAAGACCTAATACCTAAAGAAGATGTTTTAGTTATTTTAACAAACACTGGTTATTTAAAACGGATTCCAAAAAAAGTTTGGAGTCTTGAAGATAACGAAACGACAAAACTTAAAGAAAATGATTTCGTGGTTGGGGTTTTTGAGACAACAACCGTTGAGACGATGCTTTTATTTACAAACATCGGTAACTATATTTATCTTCCAGTTCATAAGATTCCTGAAGTTAAACATAGGGATCTTGGTTATCACATTTCAACTCTAGTTAACATCGAAGCTAATGAATCAGTGATGTTTTCAACATTTGTCAGTGACTTTAAAGAAGACAAATACTTGATGTTTACAACTAAACAAGGTCTTATTAAGCTTACGCCTTTAAAAGACTATGAAGCGCAGCGCTACTCGAAAGCTTTGAGGGCAACTAAATTTAACGATGGTGATCAACTAGCTAGTGTTGCTTTATGTTCGTCTCTTGATGGTGAAGCAATTGTTGTTAGTAAGAACGGCTTTTTAAACCGTTACGATTTAAAGGAAATCAGTATTATGGCACCAAATAGTTGTGGCGTGCGAGCGATGGAGCTTAGAAATCGTCCTGATGATAGTATTGTCGCTGGTTATCCGGTAGAAGATGGTGACATCTTAGTAGTGCTGACAGAACGTAATGCTGTTAAGCGTTTTAAAAACCACGATATTTTGAAAAACAAACGAAATAGCTCGGGTAAACAGTATCTAACACTTATGAAAAATATTCCTAGTGCGATTATCGATCATCAGTTTATTAAGAAACAAAACGCCAATATTAAACTTGTTTGTTATGGAATTGGCGATAAAGGAATTGTTAAAATTCCTTACGAAACAATTCGCGATGCTCAAGCTGCAAGTGGATCTAAAATCACTGGTCTTACTAAAAGCGGCGATTTGAAAAATATCATCGTTGTGAAAAACAACGCTGATGTTTACTAGGAGGTAAAAACATGATTTTAAATAACGAAAGCCAGTTTGTTTTACCAAACGACATCATCCAAAAAATGATGAAGATCTATAAACACATGGGTGCTAGGAAATACTATGACCAGTTATCACTTGGTGACAAGCAAAAAATTATGGAGCTTATTGTTCAGCGTGATAGTTATTTTATCTTTTCTATGCTCAACATGAATGTTTCCGAGCAAAGAACAAGATTAATAATTACAAAAAATAGCTTACCAAGAACTAATCAAGAAGAAATTTTGTACAACCTCAAAGGACTTTTGCATAACTACTTATTTAACTTTGAAAGTATTTCTGATAGTCCCCAAGCACTAAATAATTTAGTTAATTATTTATTTAAAAACGAAAACGTTCATTTCCGTTACCAGAAAAAAGGTGAAGAAAAAACGGTTGTATCTTTAGAAAATGATTTAGAATCGTTATATTTAAAGTATAAAGACATGGAAAAGAATCATGAAATGTTAACTTTACTTTTCCATTATTTCCTTGATTTTCGTTTCCTATCACCATTCACTGATCGTAATGATATTATAAGCTTATTGATTGTTTATTATAATCTTGTTCGTCTCAATGTTGACTGTTTAAATTATGTCAGCTTTTTTGAGATTTTGTATCAAAAGAAACAAGAGTTTATAAATTCTATTAATAAAGCGAATGTCAACTGGGCCGAAGGGATTTCCCAAACAGCCGATTTCCTAAGATTTATGTTTGATTTGTTACTTGAGATGTATGAAAAGCGTGATCAAGAAATGATTAAATATGAATCACAGCTTAATGAAAATAAAGGCGACAGTATTGAAGAAACGATTTTGAGTTTCGATAGACTATTTAGTAAAAGTGATATTAGACGCCATCATCCATATGTCAGTGAGTCAACAATTAACCGGGTGATCAGTAAACTTAGTGAAGACGGAAAAATTATTTCAACCGGAAAAGGTAGAAGTGCCAAGTGGGAAATTAAAAAACATTAGTATTAATCTTGTTGAAAGAGTGCATTTTAATAAAAATACACTCTTTTTTAATATAATTTATTGATAAAAATAGTATTGAAATTAGTAAAAAAATATATTCATTAATATAATTTGAATGTATTTGTGTATGGAAAAGAAGAGGTTTAAATAAAAAATACCTTTTATACAAAAAATTTACTTAAATTATCAATAAATATTTGCTTTTTTTTTTAATAGGGTAGTATTATTTATCAATAGAAGGAGATTTTTGGTAAATGAAAAAAACATTAATTATGTTTGTTGCTGTAATTTTAGGTTTAACATTAGTTGGTTGTAAAAAAGATAAGAATACTACTCCAAACCCATTAATTCCATCTAATTTGGTGGAACTCAACATTAATCATAATAAAAGTTATGTTCTCGGAAATACACTTAACCACGGTGATCTTAATCAATTTTATTATTCATCTATCGCCATGTACCACATCGATACATTTCAATTGTTTGAAAAAGATAAAGAATATAACATTTTAAAAAACCATCCTAATGCAAAAATCAAAAAGATATCATTTGATGTAGCTACATACACCCATTCGCATTTACAAGCTTTTAACTTTGATACACCACATGAAATTCCAGATCTTGAATTAGTATTCACTTCCCGGTTATACAGTAATCCATCATCAATAATCTCATGTTTCTTGCTAGAACAAGATAATGAAAAACATAAAGTAATAAACATTGCAAAACTAGATATAACTAAAGCTAAAAAATTTACGCAAGTTTATGAAAATGAGTGCGTTTTACCAGCTTTATATGAAAGCGATGTTAAACTACAAGATGCTGTTTATCAAACTAATAATTATACAAATTATATGTGGCATTTTGATTTTGATATTCCTGAATCTATTTCTAAAAGATACGAAGATTATGATTTACAAGTAAATACATATAAGATAGAGATTAACCCATATCTAGGTTTTAAGTATATTAAGCCATCAGAAAATATAAATGTATTGCCACTAGAATCGCGACAACATCTTGTATGGGAACTAAAAAAACGTGATGGTAAATTTTCGAAACCATTAATAAAAGATTTTCTGGATTTTTGCTACGATCCTGTAAAAAAGCAAATCGATGTGAAAAAAGCAGCTTCTATTAATAAGTTAGGTATGTCTAGTACTGTTATCTTTAATGTAAAATTTTATGTAGAAAAATAACCTCCTACTAAAAAGTCCGTAAGATTTAAAAACCCTTACGGGCTTTTTTGATGTATCTTATAGTTTATGTCAAAGCTTAAATTTTTTATCAGGAAGCGCGAAATCGTAAAAATATAGACCACAAATCTGTAAAGGAGTAATCTCAAAATTTTGCCTTTATCAAAAACTAATAGTCATTTTTAAATGAATATTTAATTAATTTTATTAAAAATGTCAGTAAATCGCCATTGTGAGCCATTTATCTTTTAAATCCAAGTAAATCATAAGATAATTGTTTATAGTGCTATAAACTAAAAAAAGGTTTTTATTTTGAATTTGGCAACTTGTGATAGTTTTATTTGGCAAGATATAATTTCAACAACAAGATTAAACTGTTTAAATATAATCAAGAAGCTCTTGATATTTCCCACGGGAAAACTAGGCAATAAATAAAGTGCCATTTAAAGTGTCATTTAAAGTGTCATTTAAAGTGCCAAGTAGTACAATAAATGGCACTTTAAATTTATAGTATAAAACTACTCAAAATAATTGAAGTTTTAAGGGTTTTATGATAAAATTACTTAAGTAAAAAGAAAGAGCACTGAATGCAAAAAATATCAATCAGATTTTTTGAAAATACTCCTATAAGAGCTATTTGGGATGATAAAAATTCCAAATGGCTATTTTGTGCTACAGATATTATCGAAGCCTTAAAGATTAGTAAGAATTCTAGAATATACTGGGCAAAATTTAAAACACGTAAAAAGGAGTTGTTGACAAATTGTCAACAACTGAAACTTAAAGCTTCAGATGGAAAGTTTTATAATACTGATGTAATTGATGAGCATGGAATAAACGTAATTATTGGATTAGTTTCTAAAAACAATCAAGAAATATTTTTAAAATGGATGAAAAATATGGAAACTTCTCTTGATGAAAAAAGTAAGAAAAAGGCTTATGAACTTTTTGAGACAAATTTTATTGATCAAATTGAAGTCGGAACAGTAAAAGGGTTACAACAAATTCACGGATACATATTTGGGGGACTTTATGACTTTGCCGGACAAATTCGTACTTTGAACATTTCCAAAGATGGATTTGTTTTCGCTCAGGCTAAGTTTTTAAAAAATACTCTAAAGAAGGTTGAAAAACTTCCAGAGAACACTTTAGAGGAAATTATTAATAAATATATTGAAATGAATATTGCTCATCCTTTTATGGAAGGCAATGGTAGAAGTACTCGTATTTGGCTTGATCAAATCCTAAAAAAGAATTTAGGAGTCTGTGTTGATTGGAGTAAAATTGACAAAACAGATTACTTTGTCGCTATGAGAACAAGCGTTGTTGATTCAAGCAAAATTTTATTATTGATTCAGTCAGCACTAACTAAGAGTATTACAGACAGAGAAATAGTAATGAAAGGTATCGATTATTCTTATTATTACGAAGAACCGATTAACTAATTTTTAAATAACAAAAAAATGACAGCTAATTCTAAATTAAACTATTATCATGATGTTCAAATTATAGGTTCACCTTAAAAATGCGATTCTTTTGTCTATTCCTTAAAAAGCACACTTTGTAGCTTTTTAAGGAATAGAAATTTTGATAGTTAAAAATAAAAACATACCCTTCAGATAGACATCATTAATTTTCTTTTAAACCCAGAAATTATATTTTAAAAGCTTTTTAAAAAGAAATAGCCTCAAAAACCCGGGAAATTGTCGTTGTGAACTAATTATCTTTTAAATCCAAGTAAATTATAAGATAATTGTTTTATAAACACTATAAAACTAATTTTTGGTTTTGAAGTTAGTAATTTATGACAGTTTTGAATATTATATGTATTGAAGTGATTATTGGTTAAGAAACATTAATTGCAAAAGGAGGAGCTATTTTGAAAAACGAAGTAAAATTATTTGAGGGGAACAAAATTCGCTCAGTTTGGGATAGTGAAAAAGAAGAATGGTATTTTAGCATTATTGATATTTTGGGAATACTTACAGAAAGCGATAATCCAAGAAAATATTGGAGTGTTCTAAAAACGAGACTAAAAAAGGAAGGAAATGAACTGGCTACAATTTGTAGTCAGTTGAAGTTAAAAGCTTCTGACGGAAAGATGAGAAATACAGATGTAGCTGACACAAAAGGGATTTTTCGTATTATCCAGTCCGTCCCATCACCTAAAGCTGAACCTTTTAAAATGTGGCTTGCTGAAGTTGGCAAGGAAAGAATTGATGAAATCAATGATCCAGAATTAATTATTGATCGAGCTCTTGAAACTTATGTTCGAAAAGGTTATTCGAGAGAATGGATTAATCAAAGACTATAAGCAATCCAGGTAAGAAAGGAACTGACAGATGCTTGGCAAGACCACGGTGTAACAAAAAGTAAAGAATATGCTA
Source organism: uncultured Acholeplasmataceae bacterium (assembly GCA_963542825.1). Classification (GTDB taxonomy): domain Bacteria; phylum Bacillota_I; class Bacilli_A; order ML615J-28; family CAG-698; genus CAUTZD01. The sequence continues at coordinate 10,303 of CAUTZD010000006.1, forward strand.
TTCTTACTGATGAAATATCTAAAGCCTGGAGTGGCATGGCAACGAGAGAATACAAAGACTATAAAGGACTCAAAAAACAAAATTTAAGAGACAATATGACAACTCTTGAACTAGTGCTGAATATGCTTGCTGAAGCTACAACAACAGAATTAGCTAAAACACTTAATCCTGATGGATTAGAGGAAAATAAAAAAGTTGCGAAGCGCGGTGGTGATATTGCCGGAAACACTAGAAAAGAAATCGAAAAAGAAACTGGAAAATCTGTAGTTACACCAAAAAACGCTATCGACTTTAAAAAAATAATAAGCGGCGTTACACAAGAAATTCCGACTGAAAAATATAATAAGAAAAAATCATAATGTTTTTTAAAAAACCTTCAATTATAAGCGTGATAATTTAAAATAGTTTTTAAAAACAAGTAATCTGATATTATAAAAATGGCAAAGAATAAAATCCTTGCCGTTTTTTATAATGCTTTCATTTACGCTTTATAAATTTTATATTTTTCAATGTGAATAAAATAAAGAAAGTAGAAGAAGCTATTAAAAACTATTAAAAACGAAACTTTTTTAGAAAATTAAATGTTTTCGTGGTAATTATAAACTAATTTTTTATATAAAAACAATAAAATAAATATAATCATATAATATATTTGAATATATTTAGCACAAAAAGAGAAGAGGTTTATTAAAAATTTGCATAATTTGAATTTATGCTAAACTTATTATGTTTTTATACCGGGTTTATTTTTGTTTTAGTAATCATTTATTTTACTATTTTCCTACATTAAAGTTTGTTTTAAATTTGTAAATCCTTCAGAAAGATGTTTATTTAACTAATTGGGTGACTTTTTCTTTTCCAATCTACTAATCTACTACATTTACTTTATTAATTACTTTATGTCTTAATTTATATAAAAATTTATCCATTAGTTTCTCAAAACAACAAACAAATAATATTAAATAGGTACAAAATTCAGAAACATAACTAAAACAGCTTCTCAAATCGTTTTACTTCTTAAATTAAATATAAAAATAGTTAATCATTTAAAAACGATTATAAGAGGTAAATTAACTTCAGATAATTGTTTTCTTAGAAAATTTGTGCGTTTTATATTAAAATAATAAACAAATATCTTTACAATTACCAATAAATAAAGAATAATTTGTTTAGGAAATAAACAGAAAAAGAGAAAGATCAAAAGGTAAATACTACTTTACTCACCTAATATATAACTTCCTATAATATATATTATGTTAAATTGAATATATAAAGAATAAACCTTTATATAGAGATAAGATGTGCATATGTGAATATTTATGCTTTAATTCATTCATAAAACATTTATTGATAACTTATTACATTTATAAATATAATTATGTTTGTTGAATTAATTCTTCTAAATCAAATGTAAATAAAAATTATGATCCCTTTTTTCTATTTGATTTAACCTGTTAAAAAGTAATACTGATATTAATTTGATTTTGTATTTAATAAACCTATATTATAAGCAAAATTTAATAAAATGATACGGAATTTCTGATACGTTTATTTTTACTGGTTAAACAATTACCAGTTAATTATTTTTCATTTATTTAAAGAATTAATTAAATAACTTTTTATGGTTTTATGTATGAAACAATTATCTTTGTTATTTCGATCTTACTTAATTAACTTGTTTTAATTAAGATTGACTTAGTAAAAGCTTGCTTAGGCAGATTATTAATAAAATATGTTTTGTAGTCAGCTACATTAATAATAAATTCAAATTATATGGCTTTTTAGCATTTTTTTCAAAGCAAAGTAGTAGCCAAATTGGCACATTTTAATAAAAAGATTATATAATATTGACATTTTTAAAGCTTGCTATTTTTAAATAAACGTATTTTTCACAAAACCTCTTCTCTTTTTACGATAAATATATTCAAACGTAATATATGATAATAATTATTTGTTATTTTTAATATTAAAATTAATATTTTCATATCATTAAATTTATTATAGTAAACAAAAAAACCTACGGATTTATACCTTATAATAGCCGCAGGTTTTTGTTTCCATAAAAACTATTTTGATAAATAAAATTTCATGTTAAATATTACAATATCATCTGCTGTTTTATTTAATTTTGAAACTTTTTTTACATCTATTCTTTTATACTTTTCTGAGTAACAGTAATCTAAAAATTTTTGTATGTCATATTTCAATAAATTCTTTTGTTCGAGCATTTCCTTTTTCGGTAAACTAATAGTATTTTGAAAATTAGAAAAGGATTGAAATTCTCCATCTAGGATGATGTAATATTCATTTCCTTGAAAATTATATTCTTTAAGTTTTTGTGACAATTCGTTCGGAAACTCATATTCAAAATGCCATAAAAAATTAGGATAATAATTAGTTTGCCTAAGTTCGTCTTGAATTTTTACATAACCACCACCACCATAATAATAGTAACCATCATATTTATAAAGAGTTGGAAGCATCAGCTCGTTGTTATATGTTTGTGTAAATTTTCTTGCTTTTCTAACATCTAATTCCCCAATAACTATTTCTATCTCAGTTTTTTTATCCCATTTTAGTTCGTCTTTTTTGTCAAGACCATTAAACATTGTGTCAATTATATTTCTAGCCAAATACGATTTAAAATACAATTTTAATACTGGTTTTTTATGATAAGATTCGTAATCAAAACTACTTAGGTAAGATTCTGTATAAGTAGCTACGTCAAATGTAATTTTCTTAATAACCATATCTGGATGATCTTTAAGAATATTAGTTTTTTCATTTGCTAATATATATTTAATCAAATCGCTATTAGTATTTGCATATGCTGCTTCAAAATAAGCGCCTCCTCTCACTAAACTTTCGTTTCTAGTTTCAGTTAAAACGAATTCCTCATTTTGGAAATAGTTTACTTCTACCATTTTATTTGTTTTTTCTTTTTTGTAGAGGCTACAACCAGAAAGTATTACCGAGAATACCATCGAAATTAATAACATGAGAAATTTCTTCATTTATATTTCTATCCTCCTTTAATATAAAATATGATAAATCGCTCAACTAATATTACCCCCCCGGAAAAATGCAAGTATTTTGTAAAATTTCTTCAATTATGTTTAAATATTTTATTTTTAGGTGATTTAAAAAGATAAATTTATTTAGTTATTTTCGATTTCAAGTTTTAAGAAATTAACTTAAGGTGAATTAAAAATACCTTGCAAAAATATAAAAAAATGGTAAGATAATATCTGTGATCAGGAGGTAATTACATGCGAGTTACATTTATGATGAAATGTTCTGTCTGTGGAGAAGAAAATTATTTAACTGAAAAAAATAAAAAAAATACTCCTGACAAACTCGAACAAATGAAATATTGTTCACGCTGTAAGAAACAGACACTTCACCGTGAAAAAGCAAAAAAATAATGCCGGTTTTAAACGGCACTATTTTTTTATATCTCTAAACTGTTTCGTTAAAATCATTTCAATCTCTTCTTTATAAGGCGGAAATTCAGTTCCGTCTGCTTTTTTAATGTATGGTGTTTCTAGAATTTTAGGAACGTTTTCAAATCTTTGGTCGTAGGCAAACTTTAAAATCGTTTCAAATCCTAAAAATCCGTGTCCGATATTTTCATGGCGATCTTTATGAGATGCCAAAGGATTCTTTGAATCGTTTAAATGAATACATTTAATATTTTTGATGCCAATTACTTTATCAAGCTCTAAAATAGTTTCTTCGTAACGATCTTTCCAGTCATAACCGCTATCCCAAGTGTGACAAGTGTCAAGGCAAACTTTTAGCCTTTCAGAGTTAACATGATCAAGTAAATATTTAATATCTTCAAATTTTGTGCAAACTTCTGTGCCTTTACCAGCCATTGTTTCAAGCAGTATCACCGTTTCATCGCCTTCAGTGTTTTTAAAAACTTCAATTAAGCTTTTCTCAATTCTTTTGATAGCCTCTTCTTTTTGTAAATGTAAACTATTTCCTGGATGAACGACGATATATTTTAAACCACAATCATTTGCTAATTTCAGCTCGTTTGTTAAAACTTTGACAGCAAACACGCGTTTTTCTTCCTCAGGCTGTGCTAAATTCATAATATAGGGAGCGTGAATTATGACATCTTCAGTTGTGAACCCGTGGTTTTTTAAAAGGCTTTTAAATAAATCCCCATTAAGTTCTTCATAATTTTTGCGGTATAAACTTTGGGGCGGACCTAAATAAAACATAAAACTCGTTTCGTTGTAGCTTAAGGCTTCTTTTAAAGAACCTACAAGCATCTCTGGCATTTTATTACTAACGTGTGAGCCAATTTTCATTTTTGTTCTCCTTTATGATATTTTAAAGTTATATAAGTGTGTTTCGCTTTCTGCATCGCTTTTTTGATTTTTGTTTCCCTATCTTTTTTATAATTAGGTTTAACTTTTTTTCCTAAAGGATTCTTGCTTCTCAGGTGTCTTTCCTCGGGCCTCATCGTTTCGCTTTTAGCTTTTCTTTGGGGTTTTTCGGAAACAAAGTTTCCGTTAACAAGTCTAAGAAATGTTTTCCTTATAGTTCCCTCTTCAATAGCGTTTAGAAACGCTAAATCTTCCTTACGGTAAATTGTATAAGTTGTTCCAAAGTCTTTATATCTTTGGGCTCTTCCGATACGGTGATAAAAATATTCTTTATTATTTGGTAAAGAAAAGTTTACAACATGGCTAACTTCTCTGATATCAAGTCCCCGACTAGCAAGGTCGGTAGCTACAAGATAGGTTATTTCGTGATTCTTGATTCGCTTCAAAAGGGTTTCGCGTTTCCTTGCTTCAAGATTGCCTGTAAGAACACTACAGTCGTAGTTATTTTTCAAAAGAATATTTTCAACCATTTTACACTCGGCAATCGTCGAAGCAAAAATAATGCATAAAAATGGCATAAATTCTTGAAGAATCCTAGAAAGAATCTCTTCTTTGTTTCCGGTATCAAGAACGAAATAGTTATTTAAGTGTTTAACAGTATTTGTTTTTAATTTAATTATGATGGGACTAGTTAAATACTTTTTTAAAAACTTTTTAATTTCTAAATTGAGTGTTGCTGAAAATAAAAGCATTTGCTTAGTTTTTAAAACATTCATTAAACTAACAAATCCATCATCTTCCCGCTCACTAAAAATCATGTCAGCTTCATCGATTACAACGGTTTTAAGATCATTTAGTTTAATAAGACCAAGCTTAACATAATCGATAATTTTCCCAATCGTTCCGATAACAATATTTGGGTTAATTTTACCAAAGTTTTTATCTTTCTGGCTACCAGTAACTAAAAGAACGGAGCTTGTTTTTGTGTACTTTTCAAACTCTTCGACACGTTTTTTAAGCTGATACCCAAGTTCTCTTGTTGGGGAAATGATTAGAACCTGAGTAAAATTACCAGGCTTTAAACGTTCAAAAATCGGAAGTAAAAAACTATGGGTTTTCCCGCTTCCTGTTTGGCTTTCGACAACGACATTTTTACCTTTCAAAACTTCAGGAATTACCTTTTTTTGAACTTCTGTTGGTACCTTAAAATCTAGATCTCTAAGAGTATCTTCGATAGCTTTTTTAAATTTGTAATTTGTAAATTTCATTATTATTTCCTTTAGTTATTTTAAAACAGTTCAATAAACGTTTTAAAACGATTATTGATAATTTATCAGGTTTTGAAAGATAATTGGCTGAGAGTGGCAATTTTATGGGTTTTTAAAGCTTTTTAGAGCTGTTTAATGATGAAAAACTCTAAAAACTCTTATGTTTTCCTTAAAAACCGAAAACGAGCGTGAGTTTAATTACTAGAAATAAACTCCCCTTCTGATACGGGATACTTTGGTTTAGTGATTTTAACCTTGACATATTTATTTGTTTTTCCATCATAATTAAACTTAACCTCGAGATAATTATCAGTGTGTCCAAAGGCAACGCCCTTAATAACTTTTTCAACAAGAACTTTAAGCTCTTTATTCAAAAACTTTTTCCGAAAATTTAAGCTGAGTTCTTTATTTAAAGTTAAAAGCTTTTGAACACGCCTATGTTTAACTTCTGGAGTTGTTTTTTCTTCCTTTACGTAGTCTTTTGTATACTGTCTTTTTGAATAAGGAAACACGTGAAGTTCACCAAAACCAATCTCCTTTAGAAAGTTTAGACTGTTTGTGAATTCTTCATCGGTTTCAGTAAGATATCCAGCTAAAATATCGGTAGTGATATTAACTCTTGGAAATATTTCTCGAAGTCTTTTTACTCTATCCCTAAAATAATCTAAATCGTAAGGACGACGCATCGATTTTAAAACAGAATCGCTTCCTGATTGGATAGGAAGGTGAAAATGCTGGCAAAAATGCCCCGCAAATCGTTTTAAAACCGTAAGTAGTTTATCATTTAGTTCAACGACTTCCATCGATGAGATGCGAATTTTTGGGCAGTTTTTAACACTGGTTATTATTTTCTCTAAAAGATCTGAAAAATCAATAGTTTTTAGGTCTTTTCCGTAAGCAGCTGTGTTAATTCCTGTAAGAACGATTTCCTTGACACCAGTTTCTCTTAAACTTTTAATTTCGTTTATGATATCTTCAGAATTGCGAGAGCGCAAGTGTCCTCTCACAAATGGAATTACGCAAAACGAACAAAACTCGTTACAGCCATCAGCAATTTTGACGAATGCTCTTGTCTTTGAAAATGAAGAAATCTTAAGATTTTCATATTTATTTTCTTTTAAGATTTCATTTGTTTTGATGATTGGTTCTTTATAATTCTTGTAAATAGAAAAAAGCTCACTGCGAAAGTTTGTACCAATAACAATTTTTGCACCAGCTGTAAGAATTTTAAAGGGTTCAAGCTGAGAAAAACACCCCATAACGATCACAAAACTATTCTCATTCTCTTTCACAAAATGCTTAACATATTTGAGGCTTTTATTTCCTGCCATTTGCGTTACTGCACAGGTGTTGATTAATGTAACATCAGCAATTTCATGGATTTTTTTTTCCGTAAATCCATTTTCTAAAAACATTTGTAAAACAGCTTCAGTTTCATAACTGTTTACTTTACAGCCTAAAGTATAAGCTTTGATACTAGGCATCAAGTTCACTCTCAAAGACGCTTGCGACAAACAGTGGCGCAGTTTCGGCGCGCAAAGTCAAACTAGATAAACTAGCAACTGGCAATTTTAGTTCTTTAAATAAACTACGTTCTTTAGTAGAAAATCCGCCCTCAGGACCGATAATGATTAAGTAGCTTTTATTTTCTTTAGTCAAGAGATCTTTTAGTTTTTTAGGCTGTCCTTCTGAAAAATCACAAACAATCGTTTTATCATATTTTTTAATTAATTCACTTAACATGGAAAAAGGGAGTTCCCGTATTTTAAATTCACTAAGTCTTCCTGACTGTTCAGTAGCTGAAATAATGATTTTTTCTAGTCTTTCGCTAATAACACTAGCTTTTGGAAACTTCGTTTTCTCCATATTCGCAATTATATATTCACAAGCATTAAGCTCAGTTAAACGTTTGAATAGTTCGTCATACTTATTTTTTTCAAGCTTTCCCTGGATTAATGTCAAACTGTATTTTTTTTCTTCTACTTTACGAACGGTTTTTTGAAACTCTAAAACGGCTTTTTTAGTTATTTCTTTAATTTTATATAAAGCCTCTTCTTTATGATTAAAAATAAAAATTTGCTCACCTGGTTTAAAATGATTTACCGTTAAATGGCGAGTAATGTTTTCAGGAAGTGTTATTAAATTTTCTAAACTATCGTAGTAAATGCGCATATCTTAGTATACCATATAAAAATAAAAATAGCGTAGCAAATCCCTAGGGCTGCTACGCTTTAAATTAGTTATTTCTTTAAATATTTATCGATTGCTGTAAAGACATAACTATTTTTAGATTCAATTTGACTTAATTTTTGATATAACTCTTTTTCCTCACGGGAAGGCTTCTCTGGAGTAATGACTTTTACAATAACATACATATCACCTTTTTGGTGAGTCTGGCTAAATTCAACGCCCTTACCAGGAAGTCTAAACTTCGCTCCAGTTTGTGATCCTTGAGGGATTGTTAAAATAACATTTCCATGAATTGTTGGAATTTCTCGTTTGATTCCGAGCGTAAGATCAGATATTGTTACTGGTAAAAGTAAATATATATCAAGGCCTTGTCGTTCAAAGATCTCATGCTCGCGGACATTTACCTTAATGAAAAGATCACCATTTTGTCCGCCGTCAACGCCGGCTTCACCCTTACCGCGTAGCGTGATTGTTTGCCCATCGTCAACTCCTGCTGGAACTTTAAATTTCAAAAGTGTTGTGTCTTTAATTCGACCCTCACCAGCACAATTTTTACATTTGTTTTTAATAATCTTACCGCGACCATGACAATTAGGACAAGCCGATTCGACCATCGTTTGTCCAAAAAGTGTTTGGGCCGCTCTTCTTACATAACCACTTCCATGGCACTCTTGACAGCTAACAACATCGCTAGCACTCTCAGCGCCCGAACCATTACAACTACTACACGTTGAAAGCTTTTTAATTTTAATTTCTTTTTCACAGCCAAAAACAGCTTCCATGAAATCGATGGTAATTTCTGCCTTCAAACTGCGACCACGAATGGGTCCTTGTTCGTAATAATCACTGTTGCCACCAAATGGATTACCACCAAAAAAAGATTCAAAAATCGATGAAAAAATATCTTTATCAAAGCCACCAGCAAAGCCACCCATTCCGCCTTGATTGTTTGTGAAAGCGTCGTGGCCATATTGGTCATAAACTTCTTTCTTTTGGGGGTCACTTAAAATTTCATAAGCCTCTTGAACCTCTTTAAATTTGGCTTCAGCATCCGGACTTTTATTTAAGTCCGGATGATAAAGCTTAACTTTTTGGCGATAGGCTTTTTTAATTTCTTCGCTCGTGGCATTTTTACTAATTCCTAAAACTTCGTAAAAATCCCGTTTGTTAGCCATTGGTTATTTCTTTACTTTTCCTCAGTGAATTCTGCTTCGACAACTTCATCACTTTTATCAGTTTTGTCTTTTTTTGATGTTTCTTTTGAGGCGCCTTGTTTTGATTGCTCTTGAGCTTGTTGATAAGCCTTGACAGCAATTCCTTGTGATTTTGTAACTAAACTATCTTTCTTTTTTCTAATGTCTTCAAGATCATCAGTTTTCAAAGCTTTTTCAAGTTCTGCTACCGCATCAAGAACATCTTTCTTTTCTTTCTCATCAACTTTATCTTTTAAGTCCTCTAAAGCTTTGTTAGAAGCGAAAATGATTTGATCACATTCGTTTCGTAAATCAGCTTCGTCTTTCCGTTTTTTATCGTTTTCTGCATTTTCTTCAGCTTCTTTAACCATCCGTTTAATTTCATCTTCAGATAAGCTAGAACCAGACTGAATCGTAATCTTTTGGCTCTTACCAGTTCCTAAATCCTTAGCAGAAACATTAACGATACCATTAGCATCAATATCGAAGCTTACTTCGATTTGTGGAACACCTCGAGGTGCGGCAGGAATGTCACCAAGTTGGAAACGTCCAAGCGTTTTGTTATCATTCGCCATTGGCCGTTCACCTTGAAGAACGTGAATATCAACGGCTGGTTGGTTATCGGCAGCTGTTGAGAACACTTGTGATTTCGTTGTTGGAATCGTTGTATTACGCTCGATTAATTTTGTGAAAACTCCACCGAGCGTTTCGATACCAAGTGATAGTGGTGTAACATCAAGTAGTAAAACATCTTTGACATCACCACTTAAAACACCACCTTGAATAGCGGCGCCCATTGCCACAACCTCATCAGGGTTAACACTTTTATTTGGCTCTTTGCCAAGCTCCTTTTTAACGAGTGCTTGAACAGCTGGAATTCTTGTTGAACCACCAACAAGTAAAACTTCATCAATTTGGCTAGGTGTAAGTTTTGCGTCAGTAAGTGCCCTTTTTAGTGGTCCAAGCGTTCTTTCAACAAGTGGTAAAGTAAGTTTATCAAACTCAGCCCGAGTAAGGCTAGTTGTTAAATGTAGTGGTCCAGCCTGAGTTGCGGTAATGAATGGTAAACTAATTTCTGCTTTAACAATTCCTGATAATTCTTTTTTCGCTTTTTCAGCGGCATCCTTTAATCTTTGCATTGCCATCTTATCTTTCGATAAGTCAAAGCCATGTTCCTTTTTAAAGTTATTAACGAGCCAATTAACAATTTCCTGATCGAAATCATCACCACCTAAATGGTTATCGCCAGCTGTTGAAATAACTTCAAACGTACCTTCAGCAAGATTAAGAATTGATACATCAAACGTACCACCACCAAGGTCAAATACAAGGATTGTATGCTCTTTATCTTGTTTATCGATTCCATAAGCAAGACTTGCAGCTGTTGGTTCATTGATGATTCGTTTAACATTTAATCCAGCAATTTGTCCAGCTTCTTTAGTTGCTTGACGCTGACTGTCATTAAAATAAGCAGGAACAGTGATAACAGCGTCAGTCACTTTTTCTCCCAAATAATTTTCAGCTGTTTGTTTAAGATTTTGAAGAATCATCGCTGAAATTTCTTGAGGTGTATAAGTTTTTCCGTTAACCTTAATCTTCTCCTTACTTCCCATTAAACGTTTAACTGATGAAACAGTGTCAAGATTAGTTAGAGCTTGCCGTTTAGCAATCTCACCAACCTGAATTTCCCCATCTTTAAAACTAACAACGCTAGGTGTTGTTCGTCCACCTTCGGCGTTTGTTATAACTTTAGCTTCACCGCCTTCCATGACGGCTACGCAAGAATTTGTAGTTCCTAAATCAATACCAATAATTTTAGACATCTTTTTTACCTCCTTTGATATCTTCTTTCACTTCATCTTTTTGATTAACGATAACAACGCTTGGTCTTAAAACCCGGTCTTTAATCATATACCCGGTTTGTACCTCTTCAATTACCGTATTTAGATCCTTATCTGCAACGTATTTTGTTTGAATACAGTTATGGATTTTGGGATCAAACTTTGTGTTTAAAGCGTTTATTTTAGAAACGCCTTCATCTTTTAAAATATCATTAAACATTGTGTTTAACATCTGAAATCCAACAAGGAAATTTTTAATTTCTTTATTGTCCGTCTGATAATTAACAGCTTTTTCAAAAACATCTGTAACGTTAATGAGCTTTTCAAGAAGTAATTGATTGTAATATTTACTTTTCTCTTTATCAAGAACTTCCATCCTTTTTTTGTAGTTTTCAAATTCCGCAAGACTTCGTAAATACTTATCATTAAGCTCATTATATTTAGCTAAAGGCACCTTTTCAACTTTTGTTTTATTTCCGGTGTGCGTTTTTACTTCCACCGTCACATCTTGTTCTCGAGCATTTTCGGTATTTTCCACTCTTTTTCATCCTCCTTTTTTAAGTTATTTGCAATGTGAATGAGCATCGCAATAATTATTTTATAATCCATCCGTTTCGGTCCAACAACAGCAATGACGCCTTTAGCGCCAATGTCGTCATAATAAGGGATCGAGACAATCGAGCAATCTTTAAATTCGGCAAGACTATTATTTTCGCCAATTTTAACTTTTAAATCATTTGTATCTTTTAAACAAATTTTAATAACTTCATCATGAGAAAGCGCTTCCACAATCTTTTTTGCTTTCTCGTGATCATTAAATTCCTTGTGAACAAGGAAATGTGAACTTCCAAAAACAAAGAATTCATCCTTCGCCATTTCTGCAAAAGCAATCAATAGTGAATTAACAAGTTCTTCAAAAATTGAAGGTTTCTTAAGAGTATGAAGTTTTTCTTCAACCGCTTCCTTAAAGTTTTTCAAACTTGTTCCACTAAGCGTTTCATCAAGAAACAAAACTGCATCGCTGAGCTCAGAAAAACTAATTGTTTCGGGCAAAATAACTTTACGGTTTTCAACATACCCTTGCTCCGTTACCATGATTAAAACCGCCAGCCGGCTATTAAGTTCAACTGCTGCAAGTTTTTTAACTTTGATGTCTTGTTTGTTCTGTTTAAAAATCAAACTCGCGTAATGGGTAAGTTCACTAATGAGCATCATCGCTTCTTGTAAACTTTTTTCGCGACTCACGAAATTACGCTTAAAAATCTGGTCAATCAAAGGAAAGGAATTCGATGTCGGCATAAGTTTAAGACTTTCAATATATTCCCGGTAACCTTTATCTGAAGGTATGCGTCCGCTTGATGAATACTCTTTCATAATTAGTCCTAATTCTTCCAAAATAGCCATTTCGTTACGAACGGTTGCCGGTGACACTTTGTAAGGCAAAACTTTACCAATTGTTTCTGATCCCACCGCTTCAGCAGCTTTTACATGCTCTTCAATGATTGCTGTTAAAATGTCTTTTTGACGTTTCGTTAACTTCATTTAGCAGTTTACCTCCTTTACTGCTAACACTTTACTACAACTGTTTAGCAATGTCAAGAAAAATGTGCTACATTTTTTTTAAAACACCTAAAATAAAAAAAAGATAACTTTTTAAAACTTTTATTTTCTAAGTTTCTCTAGCTATCTTTTTCAAAATATTTTTTTAAGTTCTTCTTTTGTTTCTACTACTGAATAATTAAAAGACCGATCAATAATTAAAGCACGGTCACAAAATGCCTCAGCACAGCGTTTATCGTGGGTTATCGTAATGAGCGTACAATCTGTTTCTTCGTGAATTGAATTAATTGTGTAAACAAGCCTCTCAAGTGTTGCCGTATCAAGACCAACCGTTGGTTCATCAAGAAAAAGCACTTCGGGCCTAGTTGCTAAAACAGCAGCAATTGAGACTAAACGCTTTTGTCCCTCTGATAATGATTGGGGATGCTTTGAAGTTAGTTTTTCCAAATCAAATAATTTAATAATTTTATCAGCATAATCACCGGAATAAGCTTTAAAATGAATTTCTTGTTTTACTGTTGGCATAAACAATTGATAGTTGGGATTTTGGTAAATATAACCAATTGTTTTAAACCATTTGCGACTTCCTCTTTTTTGACCAAGACTTTTATTAAACTGTTGTTTAACTGTTCCTTCGAACCGTTTAATTAGTCTTCCAAGAATTTTTAGAAGCGTGGTTTTGCCAGCACCATTTTCACCAATAAGCAAAAGCTTTTCGCCTTTAAAGACATCAAAAGTTAGATTTTTAATAATATAATCTTTATGATATTTAAAGCTGAGATTATTAACTTTAAAAAGTGGCTCTTTTGTTGCCAATTGTTTTTCATGGGGAAGTTCAATGATTTTTGTTTTCAGGTCTTCTTTTTTCGCTTTTAATACTTTTTTATTATCGATAACTAAAACAGTATCAGAAATATCTTTAATAACATCTAAGCGGTGCTCAACGATTAAAATCGCATAGCCTTGAGTCCTTAAATCTTTAAGCGTTTTAATAAGAATTTTTGTACTTTCTTTACAAAGATTAGCAAGCGGTTCATCGAGAATTATTATTTTCGATTCCATCGCTAAAGTCGCTGCCATCATGAGACGCTGCTTTTCGCCGCCCGATAGCTCTAAAGTATTTTGATATGTATTAAGTTTTAAAAGGTCAGTGTATTTCTCAATATTTTCGGTGATTTTAAGAGGGGGGAAACCAAGATTTTCCATACCAAAAGCAATCTCGTCTTCAACATATTTATGAATGATTTGTGCTTCAGGATTTTGTAAAACAACACCAACTTTTTCGCAGACAGAACTAAGAGAATTAATACTTTTACCATCAACTAGTACTTCCCCTGAAAGCTTGCCTTCGACAAGTTCAGGTATTAACCCAAGTATCAAAGAAATAATCGTTGACTTACCACTTCCTGATGGCCCCATCAAAAGCGATATTTTACCATACTCAATACTGAAGTTTATGTTATCAAGAACTTTGTCACTACTACCATCATACGAAAAACTAACGTTTTTAAATTCTACTGCTTTCATATAATAAACACCAAATATCCTAAAAGCCCAACAAAAAGTATCGTTAGATAATCATTTGCCCTTCGACTGCTCTTTTTATAAACAGTATGATTTTTATGGGAAAACGTGAATCCCCTCGTTACTGTTGAGATTGCTAAAAGATCAGAAATATTAACAAGTCTAATAGTTAAAGGTATTAAAAAAGCTCGATAAAAGATACGAGGATTAAAAATGTTTCCAGCGCCTCTTGTTTTCATTGCTTGCTTAATCTGTTTTATTTCTTTACGTAAAAGTGGAAAGAAATTAAAGACAATCATGATTCCTAAAACGATTGCTCGCGGAAATCTAAGCTCTGTTAAACTTCTCGTTAGGGCAATTGACGGCAGTCCAATTCCCGGAATCGCCGCTACAAACACCGCTCCTAGACGAAATATATGTGCATATGTTGCCTCAAAATCTTTAGTGATAAGATAAGTAATACCAGCAAACAAAACTACGGATAAAATGAAAGGAATGATAATAACGATGCAGGCTTTGTAATATCCGTTTAAAAGGAACAGTAAATAAACGCCTATTAAAAAGATATAGGCGTTATTGTTCGGAGCAATGACTAGTCCATAAATGACGATGAAAAGCGAAAGCAAAATACTAAATGGTGGATATAAAGGGTTTTCGTTTTCGAGTTTTCCAATCATTTTTTTAAAACTCCGGTTTTCTTAAGTTCACGGCTTATTAAAAGTCCAATTGTTGCTCCTAAAATGCTCGTTAGATAAATTGCTATACTCATCCCAAAAGCTCTTAAAGGGTGCTCGATAGCTACTTTAATCATGATTTCTTTACCGAGCAAGTAGTTATATAAAAATCCAAGCGGTAACGTCATGACGCTATATAAACTAACGATTACGAAAATATGAATATTTTTACGGTAACCATCAAAAAACATAATCGCAAGGAATTCAAGCATCAGTCCCGTAAGGACACTACTAAATCCCATGATCGGTGCCATCGGTGTTTGCACGGCTCCAAGAAAAATCGAAATAATGAGAATTGTTCCGGTTTTCCGAACTTTATAAACAGCAATCATTAAAAATAGCGAAATTTGGAGGGCGGTAACAAGTTGAGCAATCCCAAATATTACCTGGTTAAGCGTTTTTACAAGGGGCATTACTGAACACGTAACAATTAAGACAACAGTAACAATAGCAAGAAATACAACATCGCGAACAGTAAACTTTTTAAAAGTTTTACGTTCTTCAAGAAACGCCTGTACTGGGTTTAGAATAATTGTAGGTTTTGAAGTTTTATTTTTCTTCATTGAACACCCCCTCTTTTAATGAGTAAACACGATTAGCGATTTTCATTGTTGATTGCCGGTGCGATATAATAATAAATGATTTATCGTGATTTTGATCTTTAATTGATTTTAAAATAATGCCTTCGTTAATACTGTCTACATTACTTGTTGGTTCATCAAAAAGAATCAAAGGACTATTTTTAAGAAAAGCTCTAGCAAGTCCAATTCTTTGAATTTCGCCAGCTGAGAAATTATCTTTGAGTTTACCGACTAAAGTATCATAACCATCCTTTAAATTCATAATAAACTCATCGATTGCTGCCTTTTTACAAGCCGTTTTTACTTCTTCAAAACTTGCATCTTGTTTTCCAACTTTAAGGTTAGCTAAAATGGTATCGTTAAATAAATATGTATCTTGACTCACAAGTGTGATATTTTCAAGCAGGCTCCTAGTATTAATGTTTTCAATATCGATGTCATTATACAAAATAGCTCCCTCAGATTTTTTGTTAAACCTGAGTAAAAGATTAAGAAAAGTTGTTTTACCGCATCCTGATGGACCAACGATTCCGACAATTTCATTTTTCTTAATTTCAAAGTTTACGTTTTTTAAAATAGTTTTACCATCATACGCAAACGAAAGATTTTCAACGCGTAAATTATCGTAAACAAAATCTGTACCGTTTTTAATTTCCTCAACCGTCGGTTTTTCTTTTAAAAGTTTCAAAACGCGGTCACCGCTGGCAAGCGTCTGATTTAAACTTCCTGGAAGGCTTGATAAGGCAAGCGCTGGAGAAAATGATGAGAAGATTAAGACGATGCCTAAAAGGAAAGTCCCTGGCGTTAAAAAGGAATGTTTAACGAGAATATATCCAAAAACTAAGGAAACAACAATAATAAGACCGATAAATAGATTAGCAAGAGCAAACTCAAGTTCACTGCGTCTTTTTAAAATTTTGGTTTCTTTTAAAAGGCGATAAGAGTTTTCGTTAATTTTATTTAAGCGTTTCTCCTCGTCTCCATATATTATAATCTCTTTAACACCTCTAATGCTATCAAGAAAATAACTATTGAAGTTTGCAAATTCTTTACGGTAATTAACTCCTGGTGTTTTTAGAAAATGAGAACCAATTATCGGTAAAATTATTCCTAAAAGGATTTGCCCAAAAGCATAAACAATTGTTAAGTACCAACTTGATAAAAAACCAATTAGCATAAATACACAAACGAAAGTTAATAGGGCAATACCAATTGGGGAAATCGTATGGGCATAAAATACTTCTAAAGTTTCAATGTCGGAGGTAATCATTGAAATAATATCGCCTTTTTTATGGTCGTTCATTTTATTTAATCCAAGTTGCCTTAAAGCCTTAAAAATCTTATCTCGAATGATTGCAAGCAAGCGAAAAGCGATATAGTGATTTGTGTACTGCTCAATGTATCGCAAAGCTCCACGGACAACTCCTGATGTTACTGCTAGCACCATCAAAAGCTCATAAGATAAAGGAATAGTTTCTCCTAAATACTTAGCAAGAGCCAAAACGCCAAAAAAGGTCACACCAATCGATGACAAAAAGCCTAAGGCGCCATTTATCACTGCAATGATGATTAAAAGTGATAACTTTCCCAATACCTTTAAGAGGTTGAACATGATAATGAAACCATTTCTTCGTGAATTTGTTTTCATAGTTTCACCTCAAACGGTTTTCCAAGCTCTAAACTTTTCTGAGTATTATAAATACGTTTGTATAAACCATCACGCTTTAATAACTCTTCGTGAGTTCCTTCTTCGAAAACAGTTTTTTCTTTAAGTAAATAAATATAATCAGCCTTGACAACATTTTCAAGTCTATGAGAAATCAAAATAATGTTTTTGGCCTTTTTTATTTCGTTAATAATACTAATAATAATTTCTTCACTTTCTCTGTCGATATTACTTGTTGCTTCATCAAGGATATAAATATTTTTATCAGCCAGTAAATTTATCGCTAAGGCAAGCCGTTGCCGTTCACCACCTGAAATGTTTGTCGCATTTTCTTTAATTAAATCATCAGGAGTAAAATGGTCAAGTTTTACAAGATGAAGAGCACTAGTAATTTCCTCATCGGTAGCATTATTTTTAGCAAAACAAAAATTCTCGCGAATCGTTGTATTAAAGATAAATGTGTTATAACTAACAATTCCGAGATTTTGGTAAAAGTTTTTACGATCATAATCCTTAAGTTCATGATTTCCTATTGTTATTGTTCCTTCGCTAGGTTCAATCATTCTTAAAATTAAACTAGCAATCGTTGATTTACCACTACCAGACTCACCAACAATAGCTGTAAGCGAATGATTTTTAAAAGACATATTAACGTTTTTTAAAACATAATTATCGTTATAACCGAAACTTACATCATTAAGTTTTACGTTTAGATTAGCTATTTTTTCTTTGCCCCAACTACTTTCTGGTTCATTGAAAAGCTCAACAATTTTCTTACCAGCGCTGATGCCGTTCATCGCAACGTGAAAGCTACTACCAAGAGTTCTTAAAGGTAAGAAAAATTCAACGGCCACGAGAATCATAAAAAGCACGGGAATGACAACGTGAACAGGACTTGATAATTGAGACAAAATCCCGTATCCTCCATTTTGATTAAGATATTTGATGGCAAAAGCTACCCCAACACCAGCTCCTCCGAAAGCTACCAAATCCATAATCGTGATACTTGCAAGTTGCATCACTAAAACTTTCATTGTGATTTTTCGGAAAGCTTCTGCTTTTTCATTGATATCAATATTTGCCTCATCAAAGTAATTGAAAACAGCGAGCTCTTTAAAACCCATTATGTAGTCTAAAAATTTATTTCCCATCGATAAATATTTATTCCAATATTTACTAAAAATTCGCTTCGCCCATTTTGAGACAACAACAATTGAAATCGGAATCAAAGGGACAGCTAAAATTAAAACTAAAGCTGTCCGGTAGTCAATCATAACAGTGATTAAAAATAAAAATATCGGAGCAATCATCGAATAGAAAAACTGTGGTAAATAAACCGAGTAGTATAGGTCAAGCTGTTCAATACCTTCGAGTGCTACCTGGGTAAAACCGCTGAGTCCGAGTTCCCCTTTATCTTTTAAAGAAAGCTTTAAAAGTTTTAAATATATTCGCTCACGAAGGTTTTGTTTGACGCTATTTCCAAGAATGCTTTTGACGCGCCCATTAATAACTGTCAAACCAAATCGAAAAACAATCGTCGTTAAAAGTAAAATAACCGGATATAAAAAAGCGTAGATTTCGCTTCCTTTGATAACTAAATCAATAAACCAACAAATTCCCACGATAAAACCGATGTTCCCGAGAAGCCCTAGAAACATCAAAAATGTGCTTAAAAAAATATATATTTTTTGTTTGCCGATTAATTTAAAAAGATCTTTGTTTATCATAATTAGTATACGTTAACTATTATACTCCGAGTTTCAATTTCTTGGTAATTTAAAAACTCCTAAGATAGTATTTTTACATCTTAGGAGTATATTTTTACTCAATAACAAAATGGTCAAGATCGTTATATAACTTGTCGATGGCGTAGCGTTCACGGGCATCGCTTGAAAATAAATGAATGACGATGTCCCCAAGATCAATGAGCACCCACTCTTCACCAAGTTCAATTTTACTAATGTCAAATGTTTCGCGAATCAAATTGGCGCAGGCTTTAAGTTGCCTTAGAGACAAGGCGGTAACAATAAGCGAATAGTCATAAAAAGGTGTTACTTTATCCATTTTATAAACGACAATGTCTTTGACAAACGTCTCAATAATAAGATTGCTTATTTCGTATAGTTTATATATTTTTTCATCAACATATTTTTTATAAGTATCGTAGGCTTTTAAAGTCAAGGGATGGAGCAAATTCTTTTTATTTTTTTCAATCTTAAATTTTAAAATAAGACCGACAATTTCTTTAATTGTATACTTCTTATAATTTTTGAAAATCAACGGAATTTTCCTTGTATTCTCAAGAAAGTCACTTATAAATAAAAGTTCACCAAGACTTGACATCTTACTATTTCCTGTTGTGTGATATTTAATGGCAGTTAATTCTTCTTCAGTAAACTCGGGAATTTTCTCTTTTAAAACATAAGGAGCAAAAAGAGCATGCCAGGTTTTACTTGATTCGTTAAAATGCGCAAGATCTGTCTTTTTTACTTTTAGTTTTTTGTAATCATCTTCTTCGAAAAACTTTAAACTGTCATGGAAAAGCATCGTTCTTTCGAGAACTTCATAAGGAAAACCAAGGTCGTATAATTCGTTAAGTTCGAGAGCTTTTTGGAAAACATGGTATACGTGTTGCATACGTTTTTCGCCTTCTTTTCCATGGTTTAAGTAAAAATAGACAATTTGGTCCTGAAGCTTTTTCTTGGTTTTTTCAATTAAAGTTTCAACTGACAAAGTTTTAATATTCATTTTCTTTCCTTTCAATTAATGTTAAATTATCCCAAGTCGTTATTTTAACTTTGCCTTCACCAACTAGCCTAATGCTGAGAAGCCCGGGAATAATGATGCTATTATTTTCTATTGTAAAGGTTTTAGTTTTCTTAAAAAGACCTAAAAGTTTAACGTCATCTTGGCTTGGAAGTTTCAATAGATCAAACTGGTGAAACTTAAAAAAGTTCTCACTATTTATAGTTTTGGTTTTATGGATTACTAAATTAGGAGACTTGATGACGAAAGTTGAACGTTTTCCCTCAAGAAAACTAAGTTTAATAAACCCACCAATAAGTAAATCGCTCTCTGGGTTTAACTGATAACTTTTGAGGGTTGTTTCTCTTTTTAAAGATATTTGTTTTATCGTTAGAGGTGATAAAAAGTTATGGGCTGACTGGGGATTAATAAATCCTGGTGTATCGATGATTTTTATACTGTCACCAAGATTTTCTTCAATAAAATTGAGGGTTGTATTAGGATAAACAGAAATGGTTATCTTTTTCTTTTTCTCATAAATAAAAACAAGTTCATTAATAATTGTACTTTTACCAGCATTTGTTGCTCCCACAAAATAAACATGTTTATTTTTTAAAGTAGTTAAACTGTCATATAGTTCTTTAATACTGTCTTTTTGATTTTTGGAAACAGTAAAATAAAATAGTGGATTAACATTATGATTTACAAAAATTTCTTCAACTCTTTTGACAAGCTTTTCTTCTTTTGTGAATTTGGTTACCAAATCCATTTTATTTAAAACAACGATTGTTTGGCGGTTTTGCAAAAAAGTTAAAAGCTCTTCAATCAGCGAATTCTCAAGAAAAAAAGCATCGATTACATAAATAAAGATGGCGTCTTTTGGTAAGCCCTTAAAGTTTTTGCTATCGATGTAAAAGTTAACTTCTTTAACTTTACCATAGTTAGTTAAACTAAAACACCTAGCACAAACTTTGTCTTCACGCGTCCAAATCCCTTCGTCGATAAATCCAGGTTTCAAAGGATCAGTTGTTTGAAAATAACTTCCGCAACCCGGACACTTAGTTACCGCATTCATTTTTATAAATCCTCACAAATTCGGGATTAGTTTTTTGAAGGCGCCTGATAATTCTTATTTCCCGCTTGCGGTTTCTGATCGTTGATTTTTTTTCTGTTGATCTGTCAATTGGTTTAACTAGAACGCTTGCGATACCTAGGCGATTGGCACATAAAACATCAGTCATAAGCTGGTCACCAACAAGAACGACTTCATTTAGATTAAACGGAAGTTTTTTAATCTTACGTTTAACTTTAAAAATAAGTGGTTTATAACTCATACTTAAGATTAAACCATCAAAGCCGTTGAGGGCCTTTAAAACCCGTTTTCTTCGGTTGTTAGAAACAATACCAACTGTAAATCCTTTTTCTTTAAGCGAAGTGAGAAAATTCTTTTCCTTATCACTAAGCACTTTAACGTGGTAAGGAATCAAAGTATTGTCTAAATCAAAAAGGATAAGCCTTATTTTTTGTTCATAAAGCTTATCGTAATTAATTTCATAAATATTTTTAAAAACATTTCTGGTAACAAAATGTTTGAGTTTAAAAAATCTTTCCATACACCTACTTAATTTTAGGAAGTCCTGCTGCAGCGATACTTTGTCCCACTCTTCGTGATGACTCATCAGGAAGGTGAAGGGTTATTGGCTTTATATTAGTAAATTCTGTATTCAGAGTTTCCTGAGCTTTTTGGAAAATGATATTTCCGCCTTTACCACTAACCACTCTACCAAGGAGTAAGACATGATCAATTTCATAAAATAAAGTGTAATATGCAATCCCATAAGCTAAATAAGTTCCGATATTTTCAAATATTTCCAAAGCTTTAGAATCGTTTTTCTCAGCAAGATCTTGAATAAAAGAAAGCTTACGAGCAGGTGAAGCATCTTCCTCAAGCTTGATACCAGCATATTTTGCCAGTTTAATAACGCCGTCTTGAGAAAAATATTTAACTCCGCATCCTAAATCACCACTCCATTCGTCAGCCATCGCTTTAGGATTAACATCGACTGGCACAAAAGCAAGCTCGCTGAGCCAGCCATTTAAAGTTCTCTCAGGTCCGATATAACCTCCGGCTTCACTTGTACCCATAGCAATGCCTAAGAGCTTGTCAACTCCAAGTTCAAGGCTTCCAGCGTATGCCGTAACATCACCGTCATTTGCAAGAACAAAACTTACCTTCGGAAACTTTTTAACAGCATCGTTATAAATATTTTTTGCCTTTTCGTATTTATCTTTAGGAATATTAACAAACAAAGACGAAACCATTAATTTATTGTCAACGCATACTCCAGCGCTTGAAATGCCGATAGCATCAACCCGTGGTAAAAATGAGGCAGCGCGATTTAACGATTCCAGAACACCTTCAAGATGATAACCTGGATCATCTTTGATTTTTGGAAACCAAACCGTTTCTTCAGAAAAAACAACCTTGCCGTCGCTAATAGCACTAACCTTACGGTCGCTTCCGCCAGCATCAAAACCAATGCGGTAGCCATCAAGATGATGAGCAGCAATTTTCTTTTCGCTATTAGGTTTTGGAAGTTCTTCTTTTTTAATATTTATGAAAGTTAAAGGTTTTTCATAAACTCCAGTCATAAATTCATAATCGAATTTTCGTTTGCCCTTTAAAGAATAGTCCTCTTGAAGCCGTTTAGTAAGGTAAGAACTTTCAGCTATTTTAAAAGTATGTCCACCGACAATCCATAAAATTGATTTGACGATTCTTTCAACAATTTGGTAATTTTCCTCGTCGTGTCCAGTGCCGTCTTCAAACACTTTGAGCTCAAAGAAATAATTGAATCCTTTAGGACGCTCTAGGCAAATCGTCAATTGATTTTGCTTTGGCGAAGCATTTACTTTTGCTTCAAACTCTTTATAAACGTTATATAGTGGTAAAAAAAGGGGATCGAGACTAACAATTGCTTTTTTCATTATTTACACCTCTACTTATTATACACCAAAACGGTATTTTTACACGGATAAATTTTGACCATTATAAAACCCCTTTTAGCTATCATAGAGCCAAAAGGGGCAAAACACTTTTAAGATATTTTCTTAATGATGATATTAAATTCACCAACCTCAGTTTTAACCTTCAAAGGTTTATTTAAAAGCCGGCTATTTAAAGCACTGTTTAGAACTTTTCCAAGCGGCGATTCAACTGAGATTCGTTTCTTGTCAGGATCAATTTCTTGAGAACCAACAAGGTAAATTTCTTCATCAACGTTTTCTTCAACAAAGTGAACTAAAAATTTGCTTTCGTTGATGATGTCAACATTTTTCAAAATGTGTTCAATTTCAACGATACGCTGCTCAATTCGCCCTTGCTCATCCCGCGCTGCATCATAATCAGCATTTTCTGATAAATCGCCTTGAGCCCTAGCTTCTTTAAGGGCTTCAAGAACGCGAGGGCGCTCTTCCTCCTTAAGAACTTTCAGCTCTTGTTCAAGTTTTATTACTCCTTCTTTGGTTAGTGTATGTAGTTTTGTTTCCATTGTTTACCTCTTATTTTCAACATGTTTTATCATACCATATTTTTTAAAATATTCAAGTTTATCTTTTAAGGCTAATATAGCCTTCGGTGATCTTTTTTGGGAAAGGAATTTTGATAACTGTTTTTGGTTTGTTACAAACAAAGACTTTATCGTTTAGCTCATCAAGGCCATACTTAAATTTAAAGCAAAGTGGTTTAATAAGCGTCGGAGTAATAATCTCGAGCTTATCATTTTTTCTAAAATAATTACGAACTTCAACGACAAGGTTTTGGCCATCAAACCCAATAATTTTCCCAACAAACTTTTTATTAGCTACATCAAATGATGTATAAGCCATTTCCTTAAGACTGACTGCACCGTTAAAGAAACCCATTGCCGTCTTTCGATTTTCAAGCTTTTTAAGACGATTTTTGGCGTATCTAAAAGATACTTTGTTATCAATGACATAGCGATATAAACGGATAACCTGGGCTAGATAGTATTCGCTTTTCATCCGTCCTTCTATCTTTAAACTAAGACTGTTTTTACATTTCTTTAACAAGCGGATTTTACTAATTAAGTTTAAGTCTTTTGAACCGAGGTACAAGGGTTTATGGTAGCCCTTTATAAAATATTCCCACCGGCAGCTATGAGCGCAGCCGCCCCTATTAGCGTCGCGCTGCGATAAATAATTACTAAGTAGGCACCTTCCAGAAACGCTTGAACACATTCCGCCATGGACAAATACTTCGATGTCTGATAGAACGTTTTTGTCCAAATCTAAAAGTTCACGATAACTTAACTCTCGTGCCAAAACAATACGATCAACACCAAGCGATTTAATAAACATAAAACTTTCGTGATTAAGAATCGATTGTTGGGTTGAAAGGTGTATCTGTAAATTTGGAGCATATTTTTTTATGATACCAATTAAAAACAAATTAGTAATAATTACGCCATCAACTTTGATCAATTCTAAAAACTTTAAGTACTCTTCAATCCCTCGTAAATCTTGTTCATGAAAAACAATATTTATCGTCACATATAATTTCTTATTTTTACTATGAAGATATTCAGAAGCTTTTTTTAAATCTTCATTTGTAAAATTACTAGCTCGCGCTCTTAAAGAAAAGTTAATACCACCAACATATACCGCATCAGCACCATATTTCGAAGCAACAACTAAACGATCAAAATCACCAGCTGGCGCTAATAGTTCAATCATTTTTGTCCTCCAAAATAACAAGTTCATCCTTGAGGAAGAAAAACTTTTCATCTTCTTTAATTTGAACATCCAAAGAATTTCTGATAGCTTTTAAAAGTTCTGTGATCCTCTCAGGCTTGCCAAGAAAACTATCGACAATTATCTTATCGATATTTCTTTTTTTAATAGCTTCTAAACCGAAATATTTATTTTTCGTATAAATGAGAAAATTATTTCTTCCCTCATATCCGACTAAACTCTCTTTCTCACGTTTCGCCTCTTTAAGCGCGTATGGAACAAAATCCTTGACGCTTTTTTGGTACTTTTTGTTGTAAAGAGTAAACATTTTGCGTTTCGAATAAAAAACTAACAGTGGTCCATAAGCTTTATAATAATTACTATGGAAATCAATCGCTTCCAGTTCCTTCTCACTTAGTTCACTACTAACAAGCGTTTCGATACCAAGGTCATTATAAAATGAAACTTCGTAAGAACTAGCAGTTAGCGTTTGCGAAGCATATATTAGTTTATCACGGATAACTAGATTTAATACCGAATAATCTTCAAACAAATATTTATCAATACCAAGATCTTTAGTTTTCCAAATAAAATCTTTGAACTCAGCTAGCTCTTTTTCCTCGATAACGCTTGTTACATCAAGAAAAGCCTGTTTATTCAAACTATGAAGTTTAGAAACAAGTTCTTTAATTTCTTTAAAATCAAAATTTTCAGCCTCTCTTTTACTGTATAAAGATAGAAAGACAACACCGTCTATAAGCGTAAAATCAAGTTCTTTAAAGTAATAACTATAGATTTTCATATTTAGTCACACTCATACCATCGCCAGTATCATAAAACTCAGTTTTATATATCATAAGTTTTTCTTTAAATGCTTTAAGTTTTAGAAGCATTTTTAGAAGGCGCCTGCTTCCTTTTGGATTTTCCAAAAGACCGTGGAAATTCATGTTGTCACAAATAATTACGCCGCCTTTATTTAAATTACTTTTAAAACGATCAAAAAACTTTTGGTAGTTAGCTTTCGAAGCATCGATAAAAATAACATCAAATTTGGTATCAAAAGTAACATTTAAAGCATCATCGTTAATAAAAGAAACTTTATTACTAATGTCTACCTTTTTCAAATTTTCAAGGCTTTTGGAAAATCTTTCGGGGTCCTTTTCGATTCCAACGACGTTTTCTATTGTTTCTTCTTTACTTATAATTAGACTTGTTGTTCCGTAAGCACTGCCAACTTCTAAAAAGCTTCTGTATTTGTTTTCCCGAATTATCCGTAACAAAAATTCCAATCCCGATTGACTCAGAACTGGAATTTTATCTTTAATCGCTTCAAGTCGTAAAGCATCAATATCCATGCTTCACTATACCCTGTTTTTAAATTCTTCGCAAGTAATCAAAAAGCCAGCGGTGTTTAATAAACAAAAGGTATAAACTTTTATAATGGCTACTATCGCCAACAGATTTAACAAACTCTTCGAAAAAGAATGAGAAAATAAAACGTCTTTGGTAAGAACGAAGATAAGGCAGTATCACGTCTCGACAGAAAAGATAAGACTTAATTCCTGTATTCTTAGGATTTAAATGATAGTCAAAAAGGCGCATAAAAATCTTAATTTCTGGATCAAGTTGCATGCTGTAAACTTTTTTGAAATACTCAAGATACAAGTTGTAGTTAGTAGTTACGTAGTAGCTAATTCGCTTATGCCTACCTTCACGAAGGCAAGCGATGCCGAGGTACAAAACGTGATCAGGTTCAAAAGGAATTGAACTTATTAAATCATGGATTTCTTTGAACCTATTATTTTCCAAAAGGGCATTTAGTAAATAGCTAAAATCAGGACGCGTATAGTCATGCTGATACAAAATCTTTAGTTCATCAAGGGAGTTCACACCTTCTTTTAAAATCGTGAATATCGCTTCCGAATTATTATTGTTTCGTGGACTTAAAAAGCGTCTGTTAGTAACAATTAGTTGCTCGATTTCACTGAAATCTGTTGGAACTGAACGGTTTTGATAATAATACTCTAACCGTAGAACGGTGAGCAGTAGTTTAAACACTTCGTTATCACCTAAGTGTTTTTGCGCTACTTCAATTAAGCCTTTAACTTCTTCTAGTTTTGCTCGTTTTACATCGTATGCGATAACTAATAGTAAATAAAAATATAACTGTTCAAAATTGAGCGATGAAGCAACAAAAGCGATCGTTTCTAAAAAATTCTTCGCTTCGAGATATTTTTTATTAATGAGTGCTAAACAAGTTTCAAGTAAAACTTCTGGATAAAGGAAAACATTTGACTTTAGTTTTTTCCTGATATCCTCAATAACTTTAACATCTTCTCTCAAAAACATTAAGCCAATCTCTGACATACTGACATCTACTAAGGGGCGCTTAAAAATGTCCTCGGGAATACTTAACTTTTCCATTAGGTCAGCGATAACATCAGTTGATGGTGCTAGCTGGTTATTCTCAACTTTTGAAAGATAACTAAGTGAACAGATTCCTTCAGAAGCTTCTGCTAAAGTAAAATCAAGATCGTGTCGACGTTTCTTTAGCGTTGATGAAAAATCGAATCGCGTATTGCGATTAGTCTTTTTGATTAAAAGTTCATCAAAATCTCGGTTAATTAAATTCATGGTATCAAACAATCTCCTCAACTTTATTATAATACCAATATTTAATTATAACAAGTACCTATTTAATTAAACTAAATGCTTTTTTCTAGTGATTTTTCCAAAATCATCTAATTAAATGGGAATATTCTTTAATTTTTTTTCTAAGTTTTCGATAATCGGGACACAGTTTTAACAAAACCTTGTAAAAGTCCTGCGAATGATTGTGAACGAGTAAATGACTAACTTCATGAGCTATTACTGGGAACCTGAGGCTCTCAGGCAAACGGTAAAGATATTTGTTATAGTGGATATAGTTATCTTTGCTGTTATAAATCCCTAAATATCTTTTCGATTTTCGAAAACCGATTTTATCGACAGTTTTGTTAATTTTATTTAAGAGCTCATAAGTTGTTTTAATGATGTGATTGTTAATGATGCTTATTTCTTTATTTAAAGTTTTAGTAACACAAACGATTTTCCCCTCGAGCATATCTTCGTCTGGCTTTAAAGCTATTTTATTATCAGTGATAAGTTTTCTTAAAAGATAATCTTTATTTGTTTCAAGAATTTTTATAATCGCACTATCTGATAGTGGCATATGACTGCGAAAAAGAATTTCCTGGTCATCGATAGAAATGCTGTAACGATTTAACGATAGTCTTTTGGAAATTTTTTTATTAACTTTATATTTGTTCAAAAACAGTAATTCTTCATTCATAGCTTAATCTCTCCTCGTTCTAGAAAACTATAGTAATCGTCATGACCGACGATAATATGATCAAAAAGGGTGATACCAACGGTTCTACACGCCTCCGAAAGTTCAATAGTCATTTTAATGTCGTCCTGCGATGGCGCCGGGTCCCCTGACGGATGGTTATGGGAAATAATAATTCCATAGGCCGAATAACGAAATGCCCATTTCAAAATATCTCTAGCTTGTATTAGGGTTTTGTTAATCGTTCCCACAAAAATCGTTTCAAGACCGATAATCTTGCCTTTTGCGTCAAGAAAAATTCCTAAAAGTTCTTCTTGTCCTTGATGACTAAATTTGTCTTTCAAATAATTATAGGTATCAAGTGGTTTGTTGATAACAATCGAGCTAATAGGACTTGAAAAAACTCTTCGACCGATTTCAATAGCAGCGATTAGCTCAATAGCTTTGGTCGCTCCAATGCCTTTAATGGTTTTCAATTCTTTAACAACAGCATTTTTTAAAAGACGAATATCATGGTATTCTTTAATAAGGTCTCTGCTTACCTCAAGAACTGTTTTACCGCGGACTCCCGTCCGTAAAATAATCGCTAAAAGTTCACTATCACTTAAAGTTCTAGCGCCACCATGAAGAAGTTTCTCACGTGGTTGTTCGTTAGTTAATAAATTTTTTATTTTACCCATCAAACTATATATTAAAATATAGTTTTTATTTTACTAATTTACTTCGAACTTCACTGACAAAGAAAAGGCTACCTGTAAATACATATGCTGCCTTTTGGTTCTTTTCCCTTATTTCTAAAACCTCAGGAAGCGTCGATACAAAAACATTTTGACTTTCGAGTTTCTGAATATCTTCGCTTGTGAAACTTCGTTTATTAGAATTAGTAACAAGATATATCGGTGAATTTAAGGTTTTGAGTTTAAGAAGCATTTTCTCATATTCTTTATTTTTCGAAGCTGAGAAAATAATTTGTAAATTGTTTAATGAAAGACTCTTTAGGGCTTTGACTAAAAAATCAATAGCTTCGGGGTTGTGAGCACCATCAAGAATCGTCAACGGCTCTTTGGTAATAACTTCCATTCTCCCTGGCCACTTCGTAGTTTTTAAGGAGCTATTTATATTTGTTTCGTGAAGATTCGGGAAAAGCTTTTTAATAATTTCAATCGCTATCACAGCATTGAAAGCTTGATGGTAACCAATAAGCGAGGTCTCGTACGAAAATCCGTGATATGAAAAATTGAGAGTAAATGGATCAAAAGTTATATTTTCGATCTCGCTTTTATTTATGAGATGAAGTTCACCTTTTCTTTGTTTTGCGGTTTTCACAATCAAATCATGATACTCTTCACTATCGAAAATAAAAAACGGTTTTTTCTTTTTGATGATTCCAAGTTTATTACGATAAATATCTTTAAGTGTTGGACCTAAAATATCGATGTGATCATAACTGACACTAACTACTGCCGATGCTACCGGGTCAACAATATTAGTAATATCGTATAGCCCGCCAATCCCAACTTCCAAAATTAAATAGTCAATCCTTTGATCACGAAAATAAAGCAGTGATAAAAGAAAACAAAACTCAAAAAAACCAAGAGGACGTTTAAAGCATTTTATAATTTCACGATTTTTTCTGGTAATCATGTTGTAATAATAAACGATGTTCTCATCACTAATAAACTCGCCATTTATTTCGATGCGTTCGTTAAACTTAACAATATAAGGCGACGTAAAACTACCGACTTTAAAATTTTGATTTTTTAAAATCGCTTCGAGATATTTGACAGTTGATCCTTTTCCGTTAGTTCCGCCAATATGAATGATTTTGAATAGGTTTAGGTCAAGCGAAAAAAGTTTTAATACCTTCTTAAAATGATGAAGACGATTTTTGCGAGAAATCGTCTTCATGCTTTCTATTTCTTTAATAATTTTGTCAATCATATTTTTTTATAATTTCACGAACTTTTTGAAGCTGCTCTTTATAACTTTGAAGTTTTTCCTTTTCAAGGGCAATCTTTTCTTTCGGAGCTTTATCGCAAAAGCGCGGGTTAGATAAAAGTTTTTCACAGCGTTCAACTTCATCTAGTAAACGCTTAGCTTCTAAAAGATGCTTTTCTTTTTCCTTAACGGGATCAATTAGACCACTTTCAGGAATTAAAATTTCACAGTTTTTTAAAACTTCTTTTAGATATTCTGTCTTTTTGTCTTCAAAAAATGATAGGTCTTTAAAATTAACAAATGCTTTTAAAACATTTTGAAGCTCTTGAACTGTTGTTTTAAAGCTTTCATCACTAGTTTTAATTACTAAATCGATCGGTTCTTTAAGTGATTTATTAAAATTATTTCTAACCGTTCTAATAGTTGTTACAACATCGAAAAACAAAAGTAAATTTTTACTATCAAATTTTAAATATTTCTTTTCACATTTTGGCCACTCTGAAGTTACTAAAAGTTCATCTTTGAAACAAGAGTAAATATGCTCAGTAACAAACGGCATAAATGGATGGAGAAGTTTCATAATAGATGTCAAAACATAATCAAGTATCGAAAGAATGTTTTGTTTGACTTTTTCGTCTTCATGTTCAAGATTTACTTTGCTAATTTCGATATACCAGCTAGCAAACTCATTCCAAATAAATTTATAGAGAATATGGGCAACTTCCGGAAACTGGTAAGTGTCGTATTTTTGATTAACTTCGTCGATAACCTCACTTATTCTTTTGAGAATCCAGGCGTCTCCAACTAAAAGTAAAGAATCATCAATTGGTTTTCTTTGGTATTTAAAGGTTTTAAACTGCAGTCCGATATAACGAGAAATATTCCAAATCTTATTAATAAAATTCCAGCTAGCAAGCATTTTTTCATCAGTGAACCTGATATCTTGTCCGGGAGCTCCAGCAGTTGTTATAAAAAATCTTAAAGAATCGATACCGTACTGATCAATTACTTTTCTAATGTCAACACCATTATCTAGACTTTTGCTGATTTTTCTCCCAAGTTCATCGCGAACGAGCCCATGAAGTAAAACTTCTTTAAAAGGTTTTTCGTTTGTAAAATAAAGCCCCTGTAAGGCCATCCTTACAACCCAAAAGAAAATAATATCGTAGCCTGTAACTAAAACATCAGTTGGATAGTAGCGTTTAAAAAGAGCACCATCTGGCCAGTTAAGGGTTGCAAATGGCCACAAAGCTGAGGAAAACCAGGTATCTAAAACATCCTGGTCCTGGATAAAGCCAGGTTCTTTTGGCTCTGTTCCAACAACAATTTCATCGTTTCGATACCAAACCGGTATTTGATGACCCCACCATAGTTGTCTACTAATACACCAGTCCTGAATATTCTTAAGCCAGTTTAGATAGATCTTTTCGAACTGTTCAGGAATAAATTTAATTTTCTTCTTAGGATCTTTTTGAAGTTTAATTAAAGGCTTTGCAAGTTCTTTGGTTTTCACAAACCACTGCTCACTAAGTCTTGGTTCTATTAAACAGTGCGTCCGTTCACTATAACCAACCGCATGGACGATTGGTTCGCATTTCACAAGTTGTCCAAGCTTATCAAGATCTGATAAAACCTTTTTACGGCACTCTAAACGATCAAGGCCCTCGTAACTTAAAGCCATTTCGTTCATAATTCCTGCTTCATCCATACAAAGCGGCATCTCTAAATTATGTCTCATTCCCACCTGATAATCGTTAGGATCATGAGCTGGGGTTACTTTAACAATTCCGGTTCCAAATTCTTTATCAACGTAATTATCCTCAATAATTGGGATAACAGTATTCGTTAAAGGAATCAGAACTTTTTTCCCTAAAAGTTTAGTATATCTTTTGTCACTTGGATTAACCATTAATGCCTGGTCAGCAAACATCGTTTCGGGGCGCGTTGTTGCAATCACAACAAAATCTTTTTGGTTCTCAAAATAATATTTGATGTGATATAAAAAGCCTTCCTCCTCCTGATAGTTAACTTCGATATCACTGACAGCAGTTTTCGCCATGCTGTCCCAGTTGATGATTCGCTTGCCGCGGTAAATTAAACCTTTGTCATAAAACTCTTTGAAAACTTTATTTACGCTTTCGTTCATTCCCTTATCCATTGTGAAACGCTCTTTGGAGTAATCAAGACCCAAACCAACAAGTTTCCACTGACTGTGAATAATGGATGCTAAATCTTCTTTCCACTGCCAAGCAATTTTTAAAAAGCCTTCGCGTCCAAGTTCGTATTTATTTGTTCCTTCCTTTTTGAGTTTCGCTTCGATGCGTGCCTGAGTAGCGATGGAAGCATGATCCATTCCTGGTAAATACAAAGTATCATAACCTTGCATTCTTTTACGCCTTGTAATAATATCTTGTAAAGTTGTATCCCAAACGTGACCGATATGAAGTTGTCCGGTAATATTTGGTGGAGGAATCACAAGCGAAAAGGGAACCTTTTGGGAATCTTTCCCGGCTAAAAAACTTTTATGTTTGAGCCAAAGATCATACTTTCCTTCTTCGACCTTTTGCGGCTCATATTTAATACTTAATTCATCAAGTTTCATTACTTAATCTCCTAAATCAAAAGTTTTAATAAAATCATCGAAAGTGTACTCTGCATGAAAAAATATTTCTTTCCCCTTAGAGAAAATACTAATAACCTGTAAAAAACTATTACCGCTTGAAGAAAACGATTGATTTGGCGAAAGTAAAATAATCGTTGTTTTTGCAAGGAAACTATTAACTTTCAACCAGTCGTGAATATACTCACGCTTAGTCACCGTTCCTTCAACTGTCGGCATAATAATCGTAAGCTTCTCTTTTGTTTCTAAAACCTTAGGAAGTTTTTCCAAGCATTGTAAGGCTTTTTGGTAGTTTGTATAAAGTTTATTCTGATCAAAAAAAAGATAAGGCTTTTTAATATTTTTAAGTTCCTTAACGATGCTTTCATAATCATCCTTTAAAAAGGGAGTGTTTTGGTACTCTCCAATTTTTCCACCAGTTAAAGGATTAACCGAAAATAAACAAAGATCACTATCCTCACTATCGATAACTTCTCTAAGTTTTTTAAAATTATTTAAAAACATAAGGCGATCAGTTTTAATACTTGCAAGCGTTACTTTCACAACTTTTCTCCTTTTAAATCACCAGGGATAACAAAATCATTTAGACTAACATCTAAAATCTTAACGCTTTCGGGAGCCGTCAATCTTTTAAAACTATTCATATTAAATCGTTTAACTAAATTTGTTAAATACTGGTGGGGCTTAGCTTCTGGAAATTTTTTCTGAAAAAGCTCCAACATTTCATTTTTTGTGTATTTCTTTAATAGAAATAAATAAATCAAATAATCATTGTAAAGAAATTTTCCAATCAATTCTTCAGTACTTTGATTAATTTTAAGTTCTGGAGAAATCGGAATACTCATAAGATCTTTAAGTTCTTCTTTAATTTTTACATATTTTTTGCCAAAGTGATTAAGAAGGGAAAACATCGTTGTCTTAAAAATACCACTGTTAATATTATACATCGCCATTTGGTCACCATTAAACGTGCTCCATCCTAAAAAGCATTCCGACAAATCACCAGTGCCAACGACAATAGCACGTTCTTTGTTAGCATAGGTCATTAAGTATAAAGTCCTTAGACGGGCTTGAACATTTTCATAAGTAGTATCGAGCTTTTGATGATTAACATTCTCTAAAATAGTTTTCACTTCATTATCAAGTGGCTGAACAAAAAGTTTTAAGTTAAGTTTCTTAGTAATGTTTTCTACTCTTTCTTTGTTTTTCTTAAGAGAATGAGCCATCGGCATATATACAGTAATGATGTTATTAAGGTCTAGCTTAAAACGTTCACACGTATAAACCATCAAAAGTAAAGCAATCGTTGAATCAACTCCTCCTGAGAACCCGCAAACCATTTTGTACGATTCAATTGTTTTTAGCCTTTCGTATAAAGCTCCTGATGTAATATCGAGGTAATCTTGAAACTGTGCATCATTTAAC
Organism: uncultured Acholeplasmataceae bacterium; assembly: GCA_963542825.1. GTDB lineage: Bacteria > Bacillota_I > Bacilli_A > ML615J-28 > CAG-698 > CAUTZD01. Next base: position 44,008 of record CAUTZD010000006.1, read on the forward strand.
TTTTCGTAAGGAAAATCAATTTCTCCAAGGGTCTTAGGAATATTTTCATCATGTACTTTCGTAACAAGACCGCGATCAACAAAATACTTTTCATCACCATTAATTAAAAATGTATTTTCTAAATCATAACGATAAACATCAAAAAAAGACGTGAAGTCAAGTTCATCATTAAAAACAATATGAAGGTTTTTAAGACTTTTAAGGTCTTCGGGCTTCATATTTTTATATGTTAATTTTTTAATTGTCTTTAACCCCATAAAGGCCCCACTTCTTAATATAACTGTATACTTCATCTAACACGATATTTTTATCGTGTGTTTTTCGAAAGGCTTCCGAACTTTCCTTTGTTTCCTTGAAATCTCTTAAAATGGTAAAATGGTCTTTAAACCTAGGAAAATCAGTTTCAATAATATCACCGATATTAGCCCCGCTCCGAGGAATCACGATAAAACGGTTTTCCTTAACTAAAACGCTACTTTCCTTCCAGTCTTTCAGTGTTTTTAAACTATCGCTACCAATCACAAAATAAGGATGCTTAAAATGTCTTAGTGTTATAACGGTCCCTAAAAACTCTTGATTCTTGAATTCGTAACGAGAAATAGAAAAAAGTCTAGGAAATTTTTTTTGAACGATTTTCAAAATATTTAAACGATGACCATTATCAATAATCGTTTTATCGTAAAAAGCGTAGTTTTTGTTTGTTGGCACAACTAAAATTTTGGCCTTTGGAAACTTAATTTTCAAAAATTTAATAATCTTTAAATGACCATTTGTGAAAGGATTAAAGCTTCCGCCAAACAAAATTTTCATCATTACCTCACGTTTAATAATTATACTTCTAAAAACATATCTTAGCAATTATAAAAAAGTCAGCCCCTCATCCTGGCTGACTTTTTCATTTTGGTTTTCTCTCGACTAAGGCCGTGTAGGTCTTGGTACCCTTCTTAAATTCATCATCTTTCTATCTCCTTTTATTTCTTTTCAATTACTCGCATTTTGGCACTTTGAGAACGAGGATTTTCTTTAAGCTCGCTTGCTTGTGGTAAAACAGGCTTACGCGTAACTATTTTAAAACTTGCCTCAATCTCATTTCTTACTGGTAAACCTTTCGGCGTTTTAACTTCCGTAAGGTTTTGAAATTCGCGTTTACAAATCCGGTCCTCGAGGGAGTGAAACGTAATCACTACGCAGCGTCCACCGGATTTGATAAGCGAACAACTTTGTTTGACAGAATCTTCAAATGCTGTCAGTTCATTATTAACTTCAATCCTGATTGCCTGGAAAACATGGCGAGCAGGATGCTTAACTCTTCGTAAAATTTTGCTTGGTAAAGCTTTTTTAACAACTTCTACAAGCTCTAAAGTTGTCGTGATTTGTTTAACTTGTCTTTCACTAACAATTCTTTTAGCAATAAACGGTGCATTTTTTTCTTCACCGTATTCATAAAATATTCGTTTTAGATCATCATAGCTGTAATCATTGACAACGTCCATTGCTGATTTGGGGTTAGTTAAATCCATCCGCATATCAAGAGGTGCATCTAGATGATAACTAAACCCCCGTTCAGCAATATCTAATTGAAAGGAGGACACGCCAAGATCATACAGTATGCCATCAATTTCATGAACGCCAAGCTCATTAAGTTTTGCTTTTACATCTTTAAAGTTGGCATTGATGATCGTAAAATTTTCACCAATTTGCCGAAGCTTCTTTTCGCTCACCTCAATTGCAAATGAATCTTGTTCAAAACAGTACAAATGCCCTTCAGGAATTCTTTTGAGAATTTCTTTGCTATGCCCAGCTCCACCTAAAGTCGCATCGACATATATTCCGTCACTTTTAATTTTTAAAAAATCAATTGCTTCTCTAAGCATAACCGGAATATGTTTAAACTCGTTCATTTTTAAATCTCGATTTCCTCACTAATTTTTTCGATTTCGTTTTGGTGAGAATTTAAATATTCTTCCCAAATCTTTCGATCCCAAATTTCCATCTTATTGGCAGCGCCAATAATAACGCATTCTTTTTTAAGTTTGGCATGATCAATCAGTTTCTGATGAAGATTGATTCTACCTTTACTATCGCGCTCAACTTGGTAAGCTCCTGAAAGTAATAACCGCTGAAATTCCCGTGTGTGTTTTTTCGTAAAAGCCATTTCGTTAATCTTCTCTAAGAAATGTTCCCACTCATTAAGATCAAACACATAAACGCATTCTTCAATACCGCGAACGACTATAAAACTGCTATCAGCGTTATTAATAATTGCCTGAGGGAGAGAGATCCGCCCATCTGCATCAAGCGTATGATTGTATTCACCAATGTACACAAACCTTTCTCCTTCCCGGAATTTCCCGTTTTTTCCCTTTCACATCATCATTGTTCCCGATGAAACCTTTCTTGTCAATAGTTTTTTTGTAAAAAAGTTAATTTTTTTTAAAAAACTGCATTTTTCTTTGCTTTTCTACATATAAAAAAACAAGTTTCTTTCCCGAAATAGCCTTATTTTTGCGCTTTCTTTCCCGAAAACCCCTATTTTTTCAGTATTTTTTCCCATTTTGCCCTATTTTTCTTAAAAAATAAAAAAAGCGCAAAATGCGCTTAATTTATCTTTTTATTAAAAAAACACCCTTTCTATAGCGAAGGGTGTTTATAAGAAACAAGTCAAAACGTTTTGACTTACCAAGGGAATGATTTTTACTTGCCTTCCTTCTTAACAGGAGCTTTCTTGACAGCTTGTTTTTTAACAACTGGTTTTGGCATTTCAACTTTTTTAGTTGTTTCTTTTTTCACTGCTTTTGCTGCCGTTTCTTTAGCTGGTGATTTTTTCGCTACAACTTTTTTTGTTGTCTTTTCATTCTTTGGTGTTTCTTTAGTTTCGTTCTCGTTCTTTTCTTTCGGTTTAATATATTCCTTTCCTTTGTAGTATCCGCAGTGGCAAACGAAATGATAAAGTTTCTTTTCACCACAGTTAGGACATACAGTTAAACTTGGGATTGTTAAAGCCGCATGAGAACGACGAATTCTTTTTCGTGTTTTTCCGATTCTTCGTTTCGGAGCAATGGCACCACCCATTTTTATCCCTCCTTATATTTTGTATAGCTGTATGGACGTGATAAATAACAGTACTGCCAAACAAGTTCACCAAGATCAAGAACATTATTTTCTAAAACAATAATATCCTTATCTTTCGTTTCCATAAAACTAACAAGTTCATTAACAGAAATATCTAAAGGATAGTTAACTTCCTTTAAACTTACGGCATCTTCTAAAATTAAATTCCCCGTTATTTTAAGTTTGATCAAGTACACCTGATCACGAACCTCTTGACCTGTTCCTGTACAGCTAACCTTACCCACTCCTAATAAATCGCTGTCTTTCGTTATTCTACTGGAAAAGTCAAACGAACCATTTAAAGGAAAAGGATTCTTATTGTATCTTGCTAGCTCTTGGGAACTGTATTTCATGGTAGCCTCCAGCCTTTCTTATTATACTTAAAAGCGTAAAAAAGTCAAACAGTTTTTTTTACTTTACAAGCGATTCTTTTAGGTAACTTATGAATTTTAACAAGTAGTTATACCTAATCTATTGAAGCTTTAAAATGACAATTATATCTTTCTTACCCATAAAATTGCCACTGATTTTATACTCTTGTTTAACGCTTCCTTCGTACGTAAATACGTGCTCATCGAAACCATTTCCAACAGTAACTTTACTTACAGTATCTTCATCAACAAATTTAAAAGTTAGTCCTTGCTTACTAAATTTCAAGGAAACAATAGTTAACGTGCCGTTAGTTTTAAAAGTGACATCTTCATAAAGATAACTATTAGCCATCGAAACTGATGTACCGTTTTGTTTATACAATTTTCCTTTTTTAATAAAAGTTTTAAAGGTGCTAAGCGAAAGTTTTTCGATGAACTTTTTCACATCTTCTTGGCTGATATTGCGCATTTCAAGCGCTTCTAGTGTGTCGTTTAATTCTTTGATAATGCTATTATTAAACTCAACATCGTTCTTCTCACCAAGTAGCTTGGCAACGGTTGAATATAATTCTTTTTCACTTTGAAGCATTTGATCACTGGGGTCTGGTTCAGTTAATGTAACACTGCCTTCATCGCTCACCACTTCAACTGGCGAATCAACGGCTTTAAAAATTTTCGAAATCTTTTCAATAGGTTTTGGTAAGCTAATCTTTTTTAAAGACTTAATATCAAGAAATACAAGTTCTTCGATAACTTTTATCCTAGAGCCTTTATTAAACTTAAGCTCAGGAAAATCATAATAATTCATGCTTCCTGAATATTTAGTAAGTGTGGTAATATAGTTTTCAAAAGTCCCAGTAAAATCCTTAGTCATTGTAAGCACTTTATTACCGTTTTCTGTTTTCACTGAAAGCTGCCCGTTTTTGTAGACGAGGTTAATACAAGCATCAAGAGTAAACTCTTTCAAGTTTTTATTATTCATAAAAGGATTATAATCGGCCTTGAGCTCGGTTTTAGAGAACACGACATTTGTTAGTTTGGGATTAAAGTTAACGCTATTAAACGCGAGATTTTTATTTCCTAAAAAATAAATATTTTCAAGCTCTTTTAGGTTAGAAAAACTTGAACTTTCAAGTTCTTTAACATCTTCTCCAACAATAACTGAACGAATTTTTGAGTTTTCCGTAAAGGCGTTTTTCTTAATTTTACTGGCGCCCCCAACATACAAAATACCATCGACTTTACTGTTATCTTTTAACCCTGTAATACTACCGTTTTCAATCTTTAGATTACTAGTTTCCTTTTTGTTTTTATTAGCATAATTGAGAGCTTCGTTAAGCGTTTTAATAACTGTCTTTTTTTTACAGCCAAAAAGAGTAATGCTAACTAAAACTAAGAATAAACTAAAAAGTATTTTCTTCATTCCCTTCTCCTTAGAAAATTTAATTTCAAACAAATATTAATTCTGACTTTTTTTATTCCGCTTTTTAAAAAAGACGATCCCGAAAGCTGTTAGTCCGCCAAGGATTACTATACTAGTCGTAAGACCAATGATCAGACCAAGATTCTTATTTGTATTTTCCTCAAGAACTAAAAACTTTCCTAAAGCCTTGGTTGACATTTTAAAATACCCATGGTTATAGTTTCCTTTAACTTCGGTAAACTTATCGCCATCATAAAAATATACCTTGGTTTTATTCAAAGAAAAAGTTGATTTCACTGGTAAATAAAGTTCAACAGTACTATTTAAACTTACTTCTTCCTGAAGATTTTGAAGACCAACATCATAGTATTCAAAACGTTTTTGTTTCGGAAAATTTTTGGTAATTAATGGGGCTTCTTTTTTTGTTAGTATTTCTACCTTTAACTTAACGCCACTTTTAATACTAAAGCGGTGATCAATAAGATAAACGCCAGTTCCTTCTGAATCCTTAAGGGTATTAAACATATCTAAGCTTGTGACGTTTAAAAGAACGTTTTCTTTTGTGAAACCATTGGTACCATCAGAAAACTTATACTCTGAAGTTTCACATAAATATTCTAAAACATATAAACCTGGTTTTGAAAACACGACTTTTCCGCCATTTAAAGTAACGTTTTCTAGTACGGTTTGTTCATAAATTCGATACTTAACATCTAGGCTTTTTGTTCCAATAGTGCCTGTAGCTAAAGGAACTGTAAATTCTTCTCCTATTTTTATATTATATTCCTTTTCGCCATTTACTTTAATCTCAGGAACAAACTCAGGAGCCTTAACAAGATCGAGTAAATCTTTAGATGTTTCTTTGAGATTTTTTAGATTAAATTTTATCCCAAAAGTTACAGTGCTTTTCATTGGAACAACATAACCCTCAACACTAATCTTCTTCGTTTTATTTTCATCGCTCAAAGTTAAGACATAAGTTTTATCTTTTAAATCATCACTTAAATATGTAACACTTCCGATAACTTTCCCATCTATTTTATAAACTAGGTTACTGATGTTAACATGATTTAAGAGCTTAAAGTGAAGATAATTAAAATTGTCTTTTCGTTCAACAAGAAATTCCTCCGAAAAGTTTGCGCGAATCATTTCCTGTCCTTGCTCTTCAACATCTAATATTTCTAAGCCTTTTCCTGTATAAACGTTTTGTTCTTTAGCATGTACTGTTATGATAAAGAAACTCGAAATGGCAAATAAAAAGCTTAAGATTAATTTTTTCATGTATTATGGCCTCCAGTTTTTTGTGAAAATTATAAGGTAGCCTTAGCTAAAAACTAAGGCTACATTTTTTACTTATGACGAAACTTCGCCACCAAAACAATATCTGTTTCCATTGTATACGTATCGTAATCGATAACTGTTTGTGTAGTGTCACCTTTCAAGTACCAACCAACAAATTCATACCCTTCCTTAACTTTGGTTAAAGTGCGTTTAGGAAGCAGATCGCCTTTGAAGCACTTATCATTAGCTAGGTAATTAGATGAATATTCAGGATCAATCTCATAGCGAATTGTCAGTTCTTTCGAAAAGACAAGTTTAACTAAAGTATCACCTTTGAAAGTAAAACTTGAATATTCGTTAATTTTGTCAACACTCATAAAACCACCATCAAAAACACTCGATTCATATCCCACGAATTTAAATCCTTCAGGAATAACCGTTGGTTTAATCATTTTAAATGCGCATGTGTAATTTTTATAAAAGTCACCAAATATTTTATAAGTTTTTAAAGGAATTCCCGTTCCTAAATCATTTGGTTCGACCGTTAAAATAGCGCCTTTATCCCAAACACAATCAAAAACTACATAAGAACTATTAAAAGTATCAATAAATTTGCTAATACTTGTTCCGCTTTTGTAATAGTAATTACCGTGTTTGTATCCAAGGAGTTTATCTTCGCTTGAAACAAATTCCGTGAAGTCTGGCGAAACGATTGGCTCTAAGAGGTTATATTTAAATTCTTTTTCAAGACTTCCATCTTTAAATGGATGAAGACTATCAGTAACGCATTTAATCGTGACTTCGGAATTTATTTCCTTGACCTCAAAATACTGCTTAAAAAAAGCGTAGCCAAAATAACTTATGAGTATTACTACATACGTGCCAGGAGTATGGAACAAAAGTTTCATTCCGGTTCCAGTTTCCGTCAATTCAAACATCCCTGAATAGGAGCCGACATTACCGCCATTATTGTGTTTGTAAACTTGCATCTTGAAGCCCATAATATACTGTCCATTTAAATCAAGAAGGCTTAGTTTAGGAAGATAGTAATCAGTCTCTGTAAAATAAGTGTGATAATTCATAACATTACTATTATGGTAACCACTAATTGTTGCATTTAAAACAAATTTAGTTTCAAAGGTGTTTTTATTGGCTTTATAAATAAGCTCAACGATTGCAAATTTCGTGCCAACTTTAGCACTAATTTCATCGATAATGTCACTAAGATTAAAAGGGCTTAAAAGCGTCTTATTATCTGTACTGTTTTGATAAATAATTGAATATCTATCTAGAGTAAACTCCTGAACACTAGTTCCCATGTGTAAGAAATATTTACGGTTCTTTTGTAAATTAAACTTTGTTTTATCGGTTAACAGTTCTGTATCTTTTTCATAGTAAACCGGTTTAACTGTATTATCATCAAGATAGATAACGCCCTTATCATAAATCACTTCCCCAGTTTCATCAACAATTTTCTGATGAACCTTAGGAGTTAGTTTATACTCAAAATAGTAAAGAGTAGATTCGTCAAACTCATTACGTAGGTCAAACACTAAGAAAAGTTTAACACCACGAACATTAAAAGTTTCAGTATCAGGCATAACGGCAGTAAAAGATTTCTGTCCGCTAGCTTGCTCAGATGCTATCAATGCTCGCGCAGGATGTATTCCCTTTTTATCAGATCCTAAATAAAATTTTCCATAAAGCTGAGTATACGGGCCATCACCAAACTTATAACGTAAAAACGGAAAACTAGCAAGCGATCCTTCTTCATACACGTGATTAGGGTCCATATAATTACCGTCTTTGTCTTTAACTTCAACAGTTAATGGCTGTTTCTCTTTGAGAGTAACGATTGATGTTTTTTTACTGCCATCAACACTGTACGTATAAAGAATAACCTTTTCGTCAATTAATGAAAATTTTTTCTCAATATCTTTTTGATCACCTAAATTAAAAAGACCATTGTTTTTACTAATCTCTTTATATGTTACTTCTCCGAAATTAACATCACCTTGAACCAAGGTTTTGAAAATTCTTTCAAGGTCCACCTCTTCTCCAGAATTAAATGTTTTACCAATTAAAAGTCTAGTTGTGCTTCGTAAACCATATTCATTATCAAGCGCTATAGTTTGTGAGCGGTCAGCATAAAGCTCTCCAGTTCCATCATAACCATAAATTTCGTGCTCACTCGAAAAACTTGACACCTGATATCGCCCGTTTTTGAGATCAATGAGACGATCAGGACGGAAAGTAATTTTATGAGAGTGAATTTTTCTTTGTCCATCAGCTACAGAATAAAAGAAATTATAATAATCTCGGGAAGCACCATACTTTTGTAAGTACATTTCGGAAGTTCCCGAATTCTCAAGATCGAGGTTACTGCCTTGATAATCAATAAACTCCTTACGAAAATGAAAACTATCACCCTTGAGAGGCTCGTAATCAATCGAAGCAAGCTTCACCATATAATCGTAATCGATCGTCATTTTCATATGAAGACTACCAAACTTCAAAACGTTTTCCATAAACCCTGAAACCATAATCGAAAAGATAATGTCACGATCAAGGCGTGTTCCTAAATCAAATGTATAATAAAACTTTCGGGTATCAGCGTGATACTCAGCAGTTAAATTTCCATATTTTCCTGCTTCAAAATATTCAGGCAAGTATGGCTTATTCTCAATTATTCCTGGAGCTTTTGCTTTTTTCGAATCAATATCGTAAAAGCTATTGATTGTTGAAAAAGTCATGAACCGGTTGAAGAAATTTTTTTCGAGTGGCTCTTCTAAACTTCCTGCCATACTCACAAGTCCATAGTATGGAGATATAGGTTTAATGAGCTTGTAATTTCCGTCTTTTGCGGTTATATAAGCATAGACAGGATTGAAAGAGGACATCATTGTTTGCTTATTGCTTTCTGCTTGGTAGTAAGTACGAACTAAATAATTTCCATCTTCAAGACCAACCTTCGGATTAACAAAAGCCCTGTCAAAACCAACAAATTTAGTGATTTTAAATTCTATCGTATAGTGCGATGCCATTTTTTTACGGTCAGCTTCATTAAGTAAAGTCGTTTCGTAATCACGAGCTACAACATCTAAATAAATTGGCTTCGATAAATCAACATTTTTTAAATTAAGAAATATCGATTTAATCTTATCAGATAATGATGAAATCTCGTTAGCAATTTGTAAATGGGTATTATCGTTTTTCTTTGAAACTGTAACAATGTATGGCTCTGGTTCATTAAATCCTGATAAGGCATTGGCATCATACTCAAGTTTTAATAAAATTTCATCTTCCGTTTTTTCGATGTAAGTATTTCCGCTAATAATTCTTTTCGTAAAATCTTTAATCCCACCATATTTATCGACAAGTTCTTCTTTAACGATTGTTTCTTCGAGAATTTTAGCTTCATATTTGATCTCGTAAATTCCGTTTTGGGTAAACTCTTCCTTTTGCCACTTTGCATACAAAACAACATCTTTCATCCCAAGAATCAATGAGCTGTCATCATAGGGATGAAGGTATTCTGCATCATAAAACCAGCCAAGGAAGATATACCCAAGTTTTTCAGGAGTTGGAAGTTTTGGTATTTCTTTATATGAGAACTTGAGCGATTTTATTGGTTTATCAAGGTTTTGGGCGTTAAACGAAATCTTGAATTCTTTATCTCCATAAGCTTGTTTTATTGCATCTTCTATTGAACCTTTATTATTTCTTTCAGTTAGTTTACAGCCAGTTAAGAAAAACATAAACACTAAACTAAAGAAGACAAAAAACCCTTTTTTAAATTTCATCTAATTCTCCTTTTAATTTTGTATAAGGAAATCATCGCTTTCACCGATACCGTTAGTAAATTCTTCGAAAGCGTCGCCTGTAAGGCCTTCCCACCAGCCTTCAGCAAAAATATCTTTATTCTTTAAATCGTCTTTTGTTAATAGTTCTTCATATAATACACTAGGATTACCTTTTCCTCGAACATAGCGAGTGATTCCATTAGTAATTTTTTGACCACTACTGTTAGTGTAAACTTCTCCAACAAGCTTGTTTGTGCCACTAGCTGAGGAAACCATTTGCATGTCTGTAAAGGCATTCTTATGAACTTTTTTAACAAGACCAATTGACATATCGCGTTCTTTATCTGTTTTATCTTTCAAGTAGTAAACTGATCCTTCCATAATCTCAAAGCGAACAACAGATGATTCCAATTGCTTTTTAAGATCTCCTTTTAAATAGGGAATGAGACTTGAAGGACGAAAGCTAATTCCGAGTTTCATGCTAAAGTAGTCACTCTCATAACCACCAGCTACCGCAACAAGTTGCATGTCATAAACGTTTAGTTCAACCGTTGGTTCGGTATCAGTATCTTTTCCTTTGACTTTCATTTTATCCATTCCTACAAATTTAAAAATTTCAAAAGCGCCATCTTGAGTTTTTAGTAAAAAGAATTTGCCAGTTTCTGTTTCTTTAGGATAATATAGTTTTTTACCTGTAAAATCAAATTCTCCAAAAATATGGTCTTCTTCACCACTTGCCAGTTTAAACTCTTTTAATGTCTGATTTTTGAAAGCATAAGGCTTGATTTCCTTAACATTCTTGAGAGAAAGAGTAAGATCTTCAAGTCCTGAACCTTCGAAAGCGCTACGACCAACTGTTTCTAAATCGCCAGAAGGAATTAACACTTTTTTAAGGTTTGTCGTCCTATAGAAAGCTTTATCACCAATATATTTAATAGTTTTTGAAAGTATCATCATTTCGATTTGTTCAACTTCACTAAAGGCTTCATTTTTAATTCCTACAACTTTTTTACCTTCAAATTCCTCTGGTATTACTACTGTATAAAGATTAGTAACACTATTGAGTAGTGCCGTTGTACTCTCAAAACCAGTAATAACTATTTCGTTTTGAGCGTTGATTTCGTACTTAAATCCCGCAGGTCGTAGATTATAATAAACATCAAGATAGACGTTAGCTTTAAGCGGTCTTGTTAAATCGAAGTTCTCACCAAACTGCTCATAGCCCTTAATAATGTATTTATGGCTAGGATCGACAAGCGAAAGATCAGAAAGAAGATCATTTTCGTTAATTATATCACCACTTTTATATTTACCTTCAAAAACGAAAGGCTTTCCATCAGATGTATTTTCATTTAATACGCCAGTAGTTAAGTTATGGATATTGACAGTAACTTTAACGTTTTCACCACTTGCTACTTCCTTAACAAAGACAGTCTTATCGTTAAACTGTGTATAATCGCCGTATTCTTCCATATATGAAGATGTTTTCCCAGATATAGAACTATCATGGACAGCCGTAGGATATGCGCTACTGTTAAAAATAACACGTTCGAGGGCATCTAGTCTACTAATAATAGCATAACCATCAATTTCTGTTTCATCTCCATATGGGGTGCTAGTTGTATCGAGTAAAGCCTTACCAGTATAATACTTATAATCTTCTCTTTTGCCGTTAAAAATAACTTTTTGGAAACTCTCAGGAAGGTGGATAAATTTAACCTGAGGATTATAACTATAAAAACCAACCTTGATGTTATTAACGCCTTCAGGAACAACAATTTGATTACTTGTTGCTGTTGTTGCCGAAATCAAAGTTAATGTGTTATCACTTTCTTTATGATAAAGATAATTATTTCCGTTTTTGGTTTCCCGGTAATAATCTTTATTTCCTTCTACTTCGATATTTGTAGGAACTTTTGAAAGACTCTTAACGGTCTTTGGAAGTTTGAAAGTAAACCCTTCAGTTTCTTTACAGAATTCATCCTGATTAAGAACATTATCGCCCCAAAAACATTTAATAATTTGTTCAACGCCTTCAGGAATTACAATCTTTTCAAGTTTAGTTTTATCCCAGCCGTTAAAACAGTTTTCAAGTACACGTACTGATTTTGGTAAAACTAGTTCATCAAAAGTAGAAATAACAGAGTTACCAATAAAGTCAGAGACATATTTTATGCCTTCATCAATTATTGCTTTTTTCGTTCTTCCTGTAAACATGCTGCCATTCACGGCTTCAACATCGTGAACACCAATTACTTTACCATCAGCATCGCGTTCAACATACTTACTTGGGAAACGAGAAACATAAGGTCTAACCTTTTCCCAAAACTCCGTTGCCTCATCGCTACTATCCCAGCCTTTTATTTCATATTTTCCAGTAGTCAAGTTTTTTCCATATTCTAAGTAAGGTGAATGCCAACTAACATGAATTTCTTTTGACTTTGCTATTTTTTCATTAAAGTCGTATTCACTACCATCGGGATTTAGATATGAAATATCGTTTTTATCCATATATGGTCTTAAAATGTCGTTTAATTCTGGCTTAGAAACTGTTTCATTTACCGGTACTTTAAGTTCCTTTAAAACTTCATGACCGTTGTTGAAAGTAACCATGGCAACAAATCGAGCATAAAGTTTATCGACAGTTTGATTAACATATGGAGTTTTATACTCGGGATCAGTATACCATTTATCAAGAACCAAGCCTTCTTTTCCTGGCAAATCCTTATCGATGTTTAAAAGCTCGACTGTAGTTTTCTCGCCATCAATAAACCGTTCAATAGTAATCGGTTTAAAAATAGCAACTACTTCCGTGTCTTTTTTGATTTTCGTAGTTTTGGTGAAAGGCTTGCTGTCAGCCTTAAACACCCACCCTTGGAAGGTGTAACCTTTCTTTTCAGGATCTTTCGGAAGTTTGATTTCCTTCGCCCTATCAATCTTTTCTTCGACATATACCTTGTCATCAACAAAGTAAGTAACTTTTACTTGCTTACTGCATCCAACAAGCACAGCTAAAGCCATGATGCCGAAGACTAAAAACATAAAAAATTTTTTAATTTTAGTCATTTTTACCTCCTTTGACTAAAAACTTTATATATCATATTTTGCCAAGATATCTGATGGCATCATATAGATAACAAACATATATGGGATGATTGAAATGAGCATTAAAATTAAAATGCTTATTAAATATATTCCCACTCCAAATAAGATGAGCATCAAAACACCAACGCTATTTATTAAATAAAAAGCAATGATGAAAGAAAAACCAAAGATATAAGCAATCGTAAAACTAATAAGATTAGTAACACCTGCACTTACAAGTTCTTTAAAGATTAAGTTGCGCTTATTGATTCCAATTGCCCTATAAATTCCATATTCTTTACTGTTTTTAATACTTTCGGCTTTACAGAAAAAATAATAGATTAAGAAAAGTAAAAGGATAGCAATAAGAATAATTTGAAGACTCTTAAAAGCTTCTTCCTTTGCTTCAATATGTCTGGCTATGTAAAGATTCTCAACATTTGTTTCAGTAATATGATTTTCAGAAAAATAAGCTTCGAGTTTTTTACGATCATTTGTTGTAATTTCAAAATAGTATTCACTATATTTTACATCAGTTTTTTCTAAAACGTTGAGGTTTGGTTTCATATAAACAAACATATCTTTCAAAACCGTTTGTGAAACAAGAACATTAACATCAGTATCCATAGGCGTCTTAACAATCACGATTTTTTTAATATAAAGCTTTGAATCTTTGATTTGGATGAGCTTTGGCTGTTTCATCAAAATAGCGTTAACCTTTTCAACAGTAACATCCGCTTCTTGGCTGTTATCAAGCATTTTAAATAAAGCGTTTCGGTTAACTTCAAGCACTGCTTCGTCATCCTTTAACTCTTGAGAAGCTTCTTTGATGCTCGTGAAATAACTTTTAGAACGATAGGCGCCTTTAAAGAAAAGTTCCGTCACATCATCAAAATTAAGCTGATAATAAACTTTTAGAAAATTTAGATACTCAGCCCGGTTAAAATACACTTTACGGCTCGAATCATCGACTACTCCTGATACTTTGTAGACATTGTCAAATAAAAGAAGTCGCGCCAGCTTATCATTTTTAACAGTTTTAATTCCTGTTTCCTTGACAAGAACATCAAGTAACCCTTTGGAAATTACTACTTCTTTATCTTTTGGAAGTAGACCAAAAAGTAAATCTTTTTCTGTAAAACTTTCTTTGAGCGATTCCGGAATATATTTAGCGTTGAGCTCCTCGATTAAATCAAAAACTCTGACTTTAAATTTTCCTTCGCGGAAATTGGTTTCAAAGAAATTAACTTGGTCATATAAACTCTTATCAAGTTTTCTAATTTCTGGATAAGTTTTGAGATCAGTATAAATAGCGTTTTGTTTGATTTCTTTGTCTTCAATAAACGAACGATTTACTTCAAATAATCGCATTCCAAAAAAACACATAACTAAACTGAAAACAATAATAAATATTTGCCGGAAAATATTGGCTGTTGAATAAAACCGTTCTTCACTATTAAAACGTAGATGCCTGAAAATGCGTTTTACGGTAAATAGTTTTCCGGTTTTGAGTTTTTCAGCTTCAGGTATTTTATTAAAATTTTCTTCTTCATCTTTAGCTTCAGAAGCCTCAAGATTATGGACAACCTCTCCATCGACAAGCTCAATAAAATTATCGGCGTACTTTTCAATTAAACTAAGTTCATGAGTTACTAAAACTACTAATCGTGTTTTAGAAATGTTTTTAAGGATATCCATAACCTTGGTAGTGTTACTACTATCAAGGTTACCAGTTGGCTCATCAGCCAAAATAACATTAGCCTTTTTAGCGATTGCCCTAGCAATGGCAACACGCTGCTGCTGTCCACCTGATAAACTATCACCCGTTTTATTTTTGAATCTTGTCATCTCGACAAGTTCAAGAGCGTTTTTTGTTTCTTCTTCGATTATTTTTTTATCAGTAACTCCCGAAATAATCATCTGGTTTTCGATGATTTCGGTAATCTTATAGTTTTTCTCAAGATAATAATTTTGGAAAACAAAACCAATTTCCCGATTTCGTAAACGATCACTTATTTTTGTAAACTTTTGACCGTTGTAAGTTATCGTTCCACCATCAGGCTTAGTTAAACCTCCGAGAATATTTAAAAGCGTCGTTTTACCACTTCCTGATTTACCAAATATGGCAATAAGACCTTTATTTGGCAAGGCGAACGAAACACTTTTTAGTACTTCGTTTTTGTTTGGAGAGTGACGGTTAAAACTTTTCCGAATGTTTTCAAGTTTAATCATTTGAGGCCCCTCGCTAAACTTTTCCGAATCGATTTTAAAACAATCGATTTATTAAATCTGAAAGCAACAATTTCGACAACGACAATCATCATAAGTTCGATGAAAAGGTAATTACCAAAACTGATAAATTTAATCATGCTGTTAGGGGTAATAGAAGCAATGACAGCAACTAAAGGCAAAACAATGATTGTTGGTAAGAAAATTAAAAGCATTTGAATATATAAAGAATTTTTTGCCGTTCTTCTTGTGATGCCAAGTGTCCTATATATCGCAAAATCAGCTCCAAAAATCCGCACGTTTTTCGAAAAAATAATGCTGATAATCATTCCCAAGATGAAACAAATAGCAACAAGCACTAAATAGGCAATTGTATTGTAAAAGAAAATATTACCAGCACCATTTAAATAAAGTTTAGCTGATGATAAAAGTCCTACATAATCACTACCTAACTTTTTAGAAGCTACAGTTGCTTTACGATCAGATGGGAAATAGAAAGCTGGCGAATAGTTTTCAAAAGTATTTTCAAAGATTTTTTGATAATCATTTGGATTTAACTCGACAATTAAATCGCTCACAGAATTATCACTTTTAGTATCATCATTTACTTTAAAAGTTTTAATCGCGTAAATATCAAGAATTGCAAACTTATTTTTCGCTTCCCAAATCTTGGAGTTTACTAAGTTGATTTCTCCTTCCTTTAAATCTTTATTAACTCTATAAGTATAAATGTTTTCTTTTTGAGTATCAAGAGTTAATGTACTATAAATAGCCTTAAAAAGTTTTCCGTGCTTTTTGAGTGTCTCCTGACTAACATAAAGGATTGGCTCCTTGATTTTTAAAACTTTTTTAACCTTAACGTTGTCAATACCAACTGAAGCATTTTTGATGATTTTAACTAGCTCATCAATATCACTACGGTAAGTATAGGAAATCTCAAGGACTGCTGTATCCTCCTCAAGATTATGTTTATACGGATCATATAAAACTTTGAGTTTGTATTCTTTCATGATGTTTTTGTTAGCTTTTGTAATTGTAAGATCAAAGTTTGTTAAATAATAGTCACTGAAACTGTAGCCGGGATTCAAAGTTTCAACAAGCGTATCATATTCTTCTTTAGTAATCGGTTTATCCTTATTAGTAACCAAAAGCTTACCCGTTACCGGGTGTGTTTCAGTAGTTTTGGTAATTGGAGAAATAATATTATCGCTAAATATTGCCAAGACAAAAAATAAACTAATAGCAAAAACAATTAAAATAAACGACATGAGAATCGTAAATTTTGGCCGACTTTTATAGTTCAAAGTGCCAAGCCACAAAGTGTTTTTGATGCGTTCAGTTTTTGTTTCTTTTCTTTCTTCGGTGCTAAAAATTGTTTCGCTGTCTTGTTTTTCTGTTTCTATATAGGTCTTATCGCTTGTTATGCTACCATCTTTTAAAGTTATTGACCTCGTCCTCTCATCTTTGAAAAACTCAGGATTATGAGTAACAACAATAATTAGCTTATCTTTACTGACTTCCTTCAAAAGGTGGGAAATTTCATGCGACGATTTAACATCTAGGTTACCAGTTGGCTCATCAGCTAAAATAATTGGCGCATCTTTGGCTAGAGCCCTGGCAATTACGGTTCTTTGTTTTTCACCGCCTGACAGTTTACTAGCCTTTTGGTAAGTTTGCTTAGTTAGTCCTACTCTATCGATTAGTTCTTTCGCTTTGATCCTGCGTTCTTTCAAAGACTTGATTCGTAAAAGAGCAATCTCGACATTTTCAAGAACTGTGAGATTTTCAATAATATTAAAATCTTGGAAAATAGTTGCGATGTTTCGTTCACGATAGTTATCCCACTCGCCGATTGAATAGTGCGAAGTTTCGCTACCGTTGAAAAAAAGTTCCCCTTCTTCGTAGGTATCGTTTGCCCCAATAACGTTTAAAAGTGTTGATTTACCACTCCCTGATTCTCCCTCAATTGTCACGAATTCATTTAAACTAAACTCAAGATCAATGTGGCGAATACCAATAGTATATAGATTATTTGTTTCGTAAATTTTACCAATGTCTCTTAGTTTTAATAACATACGTTCGTATTATACCTAAAAAGTTAACAAATGTAAAGAAAAACAGTAAATATAGGTTAACTTTTGTGATTA